>CAIWHR010000360.1 GCA_903912485.1 uncultured beta proteobacterium
ACGGGCGCGACGGGTGTGGCCGGTGCCACGGGCGCGACGGGTGTGGCCGGTGCCACGGGCGCGACGGGTGTGGCCGGTGCCACGGGCGCGACGGGTGTGGCCGGTGCCACCGGCGCGACGGGTGTGGCCGGCGCCACGGGCGCAGCCGGTTCGGTCGGGGCTTGCGCGTTTGCCGACTTCTACGCGCTGATGCCCCCCGACAATGTGGTGACGGTCATGCCCGGTGGAAGCATTTCGTTTCCCCGGAACGGTCCGCAGTCGGGGCAGATACTCCGCGCGCCTGGAAATGCTCAAGCTCAATTCATACTGAATTCGACCGGAACCTACCAGGTGATGTTTCAGGTCGGCGTGAACGAACCCGGCCAACTGGTCATCGCGCTCAATGGTTCCGAGCTTCCCTACACCGTGGTCGGCCGCGCCACCGGAACCAGCCAGATCATCGGGATGGCGCTGGTCACGGCCGCGGTTACCGACTCCATCCTTGAAGTGCACAACAGCGCGGGGGGCGCCACGGCGCTGACGATCACGCCGTACGCGGGTGGCGGAGAGTCGGTGTCGGCCCATCTCCTCATCACTCAGCTCCCGACCGGTGCTGCGGGATGCGACGCTGGCGCTACGGGAGCTACGGGAGCTACGGGCGCTACGGGCGCTACGGGCGCTACGGGCGCTACGGGCGCTACGGGCGCTACGGGCGCTACGGGCGTTACCGGTCCTACGGGAGCTACGGGAGCTACGGGTCTCGTGGGACCGACCCGCGCAACCTGAGTCACTGGCCCGCAACACCATCGCGCCGTAAGCGTCCCTCCGTCCGTGTTGACGCGTCGCCCGTGGTGGGCTGACGCATCAGAGATCGCTTCGGGTCGCCATCACTCACGGTGGTCTGATGGACCTCCAACCAGAGTCCCTTGCAGACATAGGCAACCGCCGGACTGTCGCCTGCGACTTGCCAAAGCGGCGGGCCGCGGGCGGACGCTATCGGCGCGAGCGCGGTGACCGCGGACCGCAGCGGTGAGTTGGGCGCAAGCACGCCGAAGTGGCGGTGGCCGGGCGCAATGGCGCAGAAGGCGCTCTCGTCCGGCGCGGTCAGCGGCTTCGACTCGCACCGAGGCGTCGACCGAGAAGCCGCCGCCGTGTTCCCCCTGCCCCATCGCACGCGCGTCATCGGCAGGCAGAGACCACGGCGCGTGAAACTCTGCAGCATGCGCTGGCGTACGCGGGTCTCGACCGAGGTCATGGCATTGGGATCGGGTTCGGCGACGGCATGGAACACAAGCTCGCCTGCAGCCGTGGTTCCGCGACGGCGGACAGCGGACGTGTTCGGGTAGCGCATCGCCGTGGCGCCGCCGCCGCGCGCAGATAGAGCTTGTCATTGCGTATGATTCGCGTTACCGTAGTCGAACGCGCCGCGCATGGGCAGGAGCGGCGCCGTACCCGGACACCTAGGCGCATTGCGCCCTCGCCAGGGCACACGTCCGCAAAGCGGCGTGATCCTGCCGGCACCGGACGGCGGCGAACGATTCGACGGAGCGCCCATCCCGGCGGCCTCACCCGCACTTGATGCGCGGCGGCTCGCCGCAGTCGAGCCGCGCAACCTGCGGGGAACCACGATCATGAAACTGAAGGAAGACGCCGCTGCGCTGGTCGGTCGCATCCTGCTGGCACTGATGTTCGTGATCTCGGGCTTCGGCAAGATCGGAGCCTTCGCCGACACCACGGTCTACATGGCCAGCGCCGGCATGCCGGCGATCGATTGGCTGCTCGAGGGGCTGCTGATCCTGACCATCCTGGTCGAACTCGGCGGGGGCGCCGCGCTGGTCATGGGATGGAAGACGCGGCCGGCGGCGCTGCTGATCTTTCTCTTCACCGGACTGGTGACGCTGGTGTTCCACCGCTTCTGGGCGGTGCCTCCCGATGAAGCGATGGGCCAGCAGCTGATGTTCATGAAGAACCTGTCGGTGATGGGCGGCCTGTTGGTGCTGTTCGCCCACGGCCCCGGAGATTACGCGCTCGACGACGCCGACTGACGCGGCTCGGCGAAGCGCGCCGGAGCGATCGCCGCCGCCGGGCGATCGCCTGCTCGATGGCGGCCTCGTCGACCACCAGCATCCCGCGGATCCGCCCGCGGACGAGCGCCAGCGGGGGGGACAGGAATTCCAAGCCCCCTTCCCGCCAATCGGGCCGCGGGCGGACGCTATCGGCGCGAGCGCGGTGACCGCGGGCCGCAGCGGTGAATTGGGCGCAAGCACGCCGAAGTGGCGGTGGCCGGGCGCAATGGCGGAGAAGGCGCTCCCGTCCGGCGCGGTCAGCGGCTTCGACTCGCACCGAGGCGTCCAGTGACTTGCACGAATGGCGTCGCATGTATATACTTAAATATATACATTGCTTTGGACGATGCGGTCATGCCCCTCAGAACAGCCAAGGTCTTTACCAACGGCGGTAGCCAAGCCGTTCGACTGCCGGTGGAATTCCGCTTCGACGTGGACGAGGTGTACGTTCGCCGGGACGAACTGACGGGAGACATCGTGCTCTCTGCCCAACCGCGGAGCACGTGGCTCGAATTCATGGCGCTGCGCCAAGCCAACCCGTTAGCGCCGGGCGAGTTGCTGCCGGAACGCGAACAACCTGCCGGAAATGACCGCGACCCGTTCGCCGGCTGGCCGCAATGAGCCGCTACCTGCTCGACACCGATACGGCGAGAGCTGGAATACGCGGCGACCCGCAGCTCGATGGTCGCTTGGCGCGCGGGACGGACGTGTGGGCTGTTTCCGCCGTAACCCGCGCGGAGCTGCGTTTCGGCCTCGCACTCAAACCGCAAGCGCTCAACCTCGCTCGACGAGTCGAAGGCTTTCTCGCCGCTGCGGTCACGCTGCCGTGGGACGAGGCCGCAGCCGACGCTCATGGTCATTTGCGTGCGTTGCTTAGGCAGCGGGGCACCCCCATCGGGGTCTACGACGAGATGATTGCCGCCCACGCCTTGGCCATCGGCGCAACCGTGGTGACCAACAATACGCGCCACTTCTCAGCGGTTCCCGGCTTACTCATCGAGAACTGGCTCATGGCCGGCCCGTAGCGGCGAACTGCGACGCGGCGCCAAGCCCGGTGTCAGCGGCTGCGTAGAACCGCGGATATTTGCCGCAGAGCAGCCGCGACCGGCACACGGTGGGATCGACGCGGCGTCAGAAAGGGAAATCGGAGTCGACGGGAAGCCGGCACTGTCCCGGGTCCCGATCGTCGATCCGGTGGAGGATAGCGCTATCTTGCTACAGTCCAGGTCGGCCCGTGGGCAGTGATCGTGGATGTGAACATCGACATCGTTACTTTTCTGTTCACCGACATCGAGGCTTGACGCTTCTTGGGTCGAGACCCTTCACTGGGGCGGCCGTTACAGCGATTGATTCCGCCATCAGAGCATTGGGCGGCCAGCTACAGGGCTCGCCCGCGCAATTGCGTGCTCAGCGTTCAGCGATGCGGGCTTCCCCGGTGGCAGGATCGAGGATCAACGTGCGCTGGTCGCGGTGCGGCCGGTTGACGTCGTCGCGACCGAAATCGAACAGGCCGTCGAGCGAACCTGCGATCTGGTCGAAGGACCCGCCCTGTGCAACCGGCTTCGGGGCCTCCTGATCGATCCGACCGAGGCCAAAGTTGTCCTCGATGAAGCGCAGGATGGAGGCCTGGTCCGTGACGGTGTGATCGACGTAGTTCTGCCGCGAATAGGGCGAGATCACGAGCAGCGGCAGGCGCGGTCCGTAGCCGCAACGGCCCATCACCGCGCCCGGCACGGGCACACCGCACTGGCCGGGGGCGGTCAGCGCGTCGTTGCTCGCGGCAAGCGACGCCGGAGCACCGAGCGCCGAAGGGTTGGCGATCGGCGGATAGACGTGGTCATACCAACCACCGGAATCGTCATACGTGACGATGATGGCAGCGTCCTTCCAGTACTTCGACTTCATCACGGCATTGATCAGCTGCACGAGGAAGTGCTGCTCGAGCAGCGGGTCGGAGTAGTGGGCATGCCCGTCCATGAACGCGGGCGCCTTGATGTAGGTGACCGCGGGCAGCACTGCACCGGGTTGGAAGCCGGTGATGTCGTAGGTCCGGCTGGTCGCGCCGCTCACGCTGTTGATGGTGAAGAGCGCGCTCAGGTCGTATTGATGGTTCGCCTGGTCCGTGTAGCCGACACGGGCAGCCGAGCTCGGCGGCGCGTGATGCAGATTCTGCGTCGACGGAAAGTAGTTGAACGGCTGATGATGGGCGATGTAATCCGGCTTCGCGGAACCGTCGGTTGCCATGTGGGTCGAGCTGCATGCCGCAGTGCCACCCGCAACACTGGTCGCCGCAAAGCCCCCCTGGAACCAGCCCCACGTCAGGCCCTTGGCATTGAGCAGGTCCCCGACGTTCCTGCCTGGAAAGGTGATGACGACCTGGGTGGAACCCAGCGGGTTGCAATCATCGCCCAAAGGCCGGGAATCGCCGATGATCGAGCCGCCCCCGGTACTTCCGTTGGTGTTGCTGCCGGCCACGGTCACGTTCCGGAAGCCGGGCTGGCCGGTCGACTCATCGGTGCCCGGCGCATTGGCCACGGTGCGGCTGGCCAGGGTCGGCGTCTTGTCGGCCGCCAGCACGCCGTAGGTGTTGCCGGCGATCAGGTTGAGCGCACCGGGGGTCGACGGACCGTGGGTCGTCCCGAAGAAGCTGTCGCTCATCGCGAAGTGCTGTGCGTAGTTCCACAACGCCGTGACGGTATTGCCGTCGTAGTGGCCCATCACCGTCGACTGGTCCGGCGCGCACTTGCCTGCGGCAGAACCGAGCGTCTGCACGACGAGGTCCATCTTGCCGGCATGATAGGCGGCCTGTTCGTCCGTGTAGTTGTGACCGTGGTCGCAAGTCGTCGCCTGGTTGCGGCCGAGACGGAAAGGCTGGACGGTGCCTGTGCCCGCGACGTTCAGTGTCGGGTTGTTCGGCGGGGCGGCGGGGCCGCTGAGCAGCCCGTTGACTGCCGGCGTATTTTCTGCCGCCGCGAAGGCCGGTTCCCCCGGAGTGGCATTCGCGGCGCGGGGATAGGTCGCGAAATAGTGATCGAACGAGACATTTTCCTGAAAGACGATGATGACGTGCTTGATCGGCGTCCGGGTCACCGGTTCGATCGCGAAGCAGGGCCACGCGAAGGCAGCCGTCGCGACGGCCAGGGTGGCGAACGTCGCGCGGCGCGTGGATGGCCGGACCGGGCGGTCACTCAAGGGAAACCTCAACGCCGTCGGGCCGGCCTGCAGCAACGCCTGAAATGCCACCTCGCCGGCGTTGTGTCGCGGCGCCACCGGCGGGTCGCGCTCCGCGCCGGGCTCGACCCACCCGGCCGCTGGCGCAGGTGGCAGGTCGCGGATACCGGCGCGACGTGTTCAGCTCAGGGCGCGATGGCTTGCACGCTCGACGCTTTGCGCCCCGCCTGCAGCACGACCGCGTTGCGACAGGGGCACGAGGCCGCCGGCAGAGGCCGGAGCGCACTGCATGAATCGAGTCGGGCGAGAGGTGCCATGCGTTGCTTCGAGTTCCAGCAATCGCCCGACGTACCAGCGGATTTCGGACAGGTCGATGGTCTGTTCGCTCAATCTCAATCCCGTGAAGAACCTTTCGGGAATATCGGCAAACTCCGCCCTGGTGCGCAACGCACGGTCGTCCTTGACGAACGTCATCGCGGCGATCGGGTAGATGTTGTTGAACCTGCAGCTGGTCAAGACCGAGTCTGCAAACAGGTTCATATGATGCTCCGTGATGACGTTGTAGTAATCGACGTCCTCCACCACGACTTTCTTGCTCACGAGGACGATTTCCTGGCCATGTTGATTGAAGGTCGTCGTGCCGATAGGCGTGTCGCCGGTCATCGGATAGGTGAAGCGGCCAGCCTCCTTGTTGAAGATGCGATGCTGGTTGATGGTACGCAGAGTCGTTCCATCGCTGAATTCCAGCAGGTTGTATCGACCGGTCGTTTCTGCACGCTTGATCCACAGCGGACGGCTTGCGGCCAGTCGGCCAAGGTCGAAGTCCCATACCAGGAGGCTGTCGTCGCGAGTGATGTCTTCGATCAGCTTGCTGGTGCCATTGCTCAGTGCGATCACCGTCCCTGCCGCGAGGCAGATCCCACTGACCCCGCTTGCCGGGGCCGAAAATTCGGTTCCGCAAGGCGTTGTGACAAACGCGACCGCGGTGTAGGGCGTGTTTCCCAGACCCGTATTGAAAGACACGAGCTGCGAACCAGTCGCATTTGTACCGACTTTGTACTTGTCCGAGTTGCTACCGAGGGTAACCACAACGCCGGTCAGTGTGATTGGAAGGTCTGCAGTGATGCCGTACGTGCACGAAGCAAAACCGCCTCCTCCTGAAAAACTGGAGCAACTGGCTATGGCGACTGTGGGAATGGCTACTGGGCACGCAGGAACGTATTGTGGCCCCGTAGCACCGGTCGCTCCCGCCACGCCGACCCCGGTGGCACCCGTCGCGCCCGTCGCTCCCGCCACGCCGAAACCGGTGGCACCCGTCGCGCCCGTCGCCCCTGCCACGCCGACCCCGGTGGCACCTGTCGCACCAGTCGCTCCCGCCACGCCGAAACCGGTGGCGCCTGTCGCGCCCGTCGCTCCCGCCACGCCGAAACCGGTGGCGCCTGTCGCGCCCGTCGCTCCCGCCACGCCGAAACCGGTGGCGCCTGTCGCACCTGCCGCTCCGGTCGCACCCGTCGCACCGGCCGCACCCGTCGCACCGGCCGGCAGAGCGCCCGGCAGGCACTGCCCGAGTTGTCCGGATGCGCTGTCAAAACACACCACCCGGTCCTTCTGTCCTGCGGACTGCAGGTTCGGAATGGTCACCGGGCCGGCGCCGTCCACCCGCAGCAGCATGTTGGCCGCAGCGTTGTCCTTGATCGCCACGCCGCCGCCCGCAGGCGCCCGGATGTCGAGGTCAGCCGCCGTCGAGGCCGAGGCGGCAAGCGCCAGTGCCGCTGCCAACGCGAGCGGCAGCGGCTTGCGTGCATAGTCGCGCAGGCGATCGCCCGTAACCGGCACCGGCCCTGTTCCAACATTCGTTCCGTGCGTCATCTTCCGACTCCCTTGATTGTGTCTCGCCGCCGCCGCACGCCGCCCGGCAGGAGTGTCGCCAGCAGCGCCAGCGCACCGCTCAGTGCCATCAGCATTCCGGAACCCAGGGTCGGGATCGGCGCGGCCGGCGCCCCCGGTCCGCAGGTCGTGTCGTAGGCCACCGACAAACGCTCGGCGTTGTATACGCCGCCGGGGAGCACGGTGAAGTTCCGCGACAGCGTGAGCGAGCCGAACCCGCCGTTGAGCACGCCGCCCGGTTGCACGATCACGTCGCGCACGTTGATCGCCACGCCCGAATCGAAATCAAGCGTGCCGGCCACGATCAGGTCGGTGCAGGCCGCGTTGACGCCACCGCTGGCGAGCCCCACGAAGCCGGTCGCCGGAATGATCACGTCCGCCTGTGCCATGGGTGCCGCTACGAATGAACCGACAAGCAATGCGAGAGCGACCACGCAGCGCTTTCTCTGACCGGCTGGCTGTGCGCCAGTCGCCATCGTCGTCGCCATACCCTGCCCCCTCCCCGGAGATCGATTCGCCTGCCGCTTGGCCGATGCGGGAGCGCTCGGACCGTTTGTCTGTCGAGCAGGCTCGCGCATTATCCGAAGGCCGCCAGGTCCTGTAAAGCGGCTAAGCGTCCGTTGTTGGAAGATTGTGGGTGGCGAAGCGAACAATGGCCCGCCAATACGTCGCCCATGGACCTAGACCTGAGCACGGCAAGGCCGGGCGCAGCGGATTGGAGACACTGGCGCTAATGCTGGCGAGCGCCTGAACAGTCGGCGTGCGGGCGGGCGCTGATCCGTGATCGGTAGGCTCGAGGTGTACTGCGCCTCAACTCCAGCTATGGGGCGGCCGCCAATCCGTCAACCGCTGTGTCGGCTCAAGCCCGTAACTCGCCTTTCGCGAATGTCAGGTATCGCCGCATAACAGCGCCGGCGTCCTCGTCGCGCCGTCCGGGGGGATCGTCTCCTTGTGCTCCACGACCGGCGACAAACTCGCGATCGCGCGCTGCGACCTCGCCCGCACAAAGTCCTACAATACGACATCGTTCAACTTCGCACGCCACCGTAAGGCGAATGCCTGCCGGAGGATTGTCGCGCGCAAGGACGTGGAGCCGCCGTCCGAGGGCTGACGCCCTCCGGAGCAGGCTGCCCGCCGCCGAACAACCCCAACCCGCGGAAGAATCCGATGATCGAAGACGCACCGAAGCTGTCAACGCGCACGCCTCTCCGGAGGCCGCAGCAGCGAGACGTCGCAGCGCTCAGCGGCGTGCCCACGGGCCACGTCGTCGACGCGCTCGGCGGCTCGGGCGCGCTCGACTACCGGATCAAGCCGATCGCGGCCGAGCAGTCGGCCTTCTGCGGCCCCGCGGTCACCTGCGACGCCGGACCCGCCGACAATCTCGCCGTGCTGGGCACGCTCGAACACCTCGTGCCAGGCGACGTGATCGTCGCGGCGACCGCTGGCCACACCGGCTGCGCGATCGTCGGTGATCTCGTGCTCGGAATGGCGCGCAATGGGGGGGCAATAGCATTCGTTACCGACGGCTGCGTGCGCGACATTCCCGGGATCCGGGCGGTCGGCCTGCCATGCTTCTGCGTCGGCGTGACGCCCAATTCGCCTGCCCGCGAGGGTCCGGGCACGGTGGGCTTTCCCGTCGTCGTGGGCGGCGTCGCCGTCGCCAGCGGCGACATCGTGGTCGGCGACCAGGATGGCGTGGTCGTCGTGCCGTTCGATCGTATCGATGCGGTCATCGCGCGTCTCGAGGCGGTTCGCGCCGCCGAGGCCGACATGGAGGCGAAGGTGAATGGCGGCCTCCGCGCCCCATCGTTTCTGCAGCGCTGATCGCGTCCCAAGCCGATCCGCGGCCTTCGCCCCGCCCGCTCGGTCGAGCCCCCGTTGCGCCGTGCGCGCGCGGCGGCTCGCACCCATGATCGCTCGCGGCGGATCGGACTGAAAGTTGCCGGTCATTCGCCGCGGTGCCCGCCGAACGCGCGAGCGACCGCTACCGCAGGGCCTTCATACCCGCGTAGAACGCGGCGAACGGCCGGTTGCTGGGCTGCATCGGGCACTCGATCAGAAACTCCTGACCGACCGGAAAGGTTACCGGCCGGTCAGTGTCTTCATCGGAAACCCTGCCTGCATTCATTTGTTGTGCGTCGCACCATCGCATCCGACCCACCCCAAACGCTGCCGGCGACCCTCACCGATATTGATCAACGGACCATCACCGAACGAGACCGCGCTCATACGGAACGCACGCCAGCGAATCGTCGTGGTCGGCGCGATACCACAGCGCGTTCGTGTGCGTCGCCTGGAAGACGTCGACCCACACGTTCACTTCCCACGTGATGTCGCCCCTTTCCAGGAACCGCCGGATGCTCCTGATGTTGCGATCCATGAACTCCACGACGAAGGAACGCTTGACCACGATGAGCCCGCCGAGAAAGTTCCAGCGCACGCATTCCACGAGTTGCTCGTAGCTGAATGCGTCCTGATGGCAGCCGCCGACGGCGACGTCGTATCTCTGGTCGTGCACGAAGCTCTGCAACCGGCGGTACGTCGGGCCCGGGTTCCTGAAGACCTTGTCGACGCCGGCGTCCAGCCAGATGAGGTCCTGGTCCGTGTACGGCAGCGCGCGCGTCAGGAACTCGACCTTGGTGTTCATCAGCGCCAGATACTCGAGCGTGTCCTTGGCCGCGTTCCTGAACCTTGGCAGCGCGGGAGCGCGGCCGACGATCTCGTTGTAGATCGCCAGTTCCTCGATGGCCACCTTGACCACCCTGCGCACGTTCGCGTCCCTGATCAGCGGATGGTAGTGCTCGTCGGCGAACACGATCAGGTCGCCGCCGAGATGCCTTGCCAGCACGCCGAAGTCCCGAAGCAGCCGGTCGCCTACGGCGTCGCCGTCGGGGTAGACCTTGCACAACGCCGTGACGAACATTCGCTGCCCCTCTCCCGTTGGCGCGGCAGGCGCGACATGGAAATCGCAGCGACCGCGGCAGGCGGCGCGCCGACGGCCGGGTGAGTTGTCGGCCGATCGCCAACGATCGCGCAAGTCCCCGGAGACTACACCTGGAGGCCGACCGGCCGTGTCGTTCGCGGCAAGGTGGCGCAACGCCGCAGCAGCCGGGTCGCGGCGAGTCCCGGTCGCCACCGCGCGTTCGACGCCGCCGGGCGCCGTCGAGTGGCGAGCGTCCCCGCCAAATCGCGCGCGGGAGGCGTCAGTGCGCGACCCCGGTGAAGGAGATCGCCTGCGTGCAGCCGGCAGAGTTCGCGGTCCACGCGCCCTCGACCCCCAGCCGCGTCGGGTGCAACTGCTCGACCACCGCCGTCAGCGTGGTCGGAGCGGACCCGGGCACCGTGCAGGTGTACTGCGCGCCCGCCATCCGGTACAGGCTGCCCAGGTGCGTCAACGGCCCCGTCAGCGTACAGGCCATCGCGCCGTAGCTGCTGTCCGCAAACGTGAACACGAGCATCGCCGACTCGGCGCCGACCTGCGAAATCACGAGGTCGAAGTTCCCGGACAGCGCCGGCCGGTTGCCAGCCGGCAGGTCGCAGCCGGTCACCGAACCGGAGATGGCGCCCGTGTAGCTGCCGGCGATCATGAGTTCCGTCAGCGGCTCCCGCTCGATCGCCTTGCTGACCGTCGGGCCGCCGGTGATCGTGTAGGCGAGCGTCGCGTGATAGGCGTCGCTCGGCTGGAACGAAGCGTTCCCCGCCACGGCGCTGGTCACGGCGCCCGGCACCCACGGCGATCCGAAGTAGGACCCGGTGTTGACGTACAGCGGGCCGTTGAAGCTGCCGCCGGGGTCCTGGTTGAGTTCGGCCGTGTACCACGTGGGTTTGCCGTCGCTGCCGTAGATGAAGAACGTCAGGAACTGGAAGCTGCCGCTCTGCGCGACCTGCATGCCCCAGCCGCCCTCCGTCGGGTTCCACCACAGGTCGGAGTACGTTCCCCGGCGCGGGTAGACCGACGTCGACCAGGCGCCACCCTGCGGGTTGCCCGCCGTGGCCGACGTGGTGCCCCAGCGCCCGGAGCTCCCCAGGGTGTAGCCGCCGCACGAGGTTGCCGTGGCCATGAGGCCGCAGATCACGTTGCTTTTCCCGCCCGAGAACCCGTCGTTGAAGTTGGAGATCCGAACCTCGTTGTACGCGTTGTCGAGCCCCGGGGTCGTCGCCCAGCGCTGTGCGACGATCGAGATCCGGTCCGTCCTGATGTTGCCGGCCGCGTCGGTTCCGACGTGAAAATCGACGATCACCGCGTGCGGGTCGCTGCCGGCAATCGTGTTGATGCCGTCGGAGAAGCTGTACTCGAGCACCTCCGACGCGTAGTTGGCGTAGGAATTCGTCGGCAGCGCCCGGCCGACCCTGAACCAGCCGGTCACGCGCATCGTCGTGTCGTATCCGGGGTTGGGGGAGAAGGCCGCGAACGGGTTGCCGGTGTAGGTGTAGGTCGTGGCGGCGAAGGCCGGCAACACGAGCAGTTGCGCCAGCAGGTACACGATGAGTCGCTTCATGACGGCCACTCTCCCCGTTCGCAGTGCGGAGACCTGCCATGTTATCGCGCAGCACCGGCGCTCGCCAAGGGGTAACGCCCCTACTGTCATGGCCCTACCCCGGTGCCGGGGGTGCCATGCCCGGGTCCGCCGGGCCGGCGAGCCCGGGGCTTGCGCAACGCCAGGCAACGCATCCGGGTAGCCGACGCGCCTTTGATCCACGACAAGGGCGACGATCACGGTCGCGCGTACCGTCGATCCAAGGGATGTCGTCGGTGCTCGACGGGGTCGGGTTCCCCGCCCCCGGCAGGCGTGCAGACGGAACGGGGCCGACCGGTTCGAGATGGCGCCCGCGACGGCACCGATGGCGGGACGGGCACACAGACGGGGGACACGGGGTGATGAAAACGAAAATGCACGATCGATTTCCCCAGACGTTGCTGGCAGGTGTGACGTTGCTGGCGGCGGGAATGCTCCTGCTCGTCGGCGTTCCGCACGCGCAGGCGCAAGCGCAGAAGCCGGAGGCGACGCCGCGCACGGCCAGGATGCAGCCGGTCGTTGCGCAATTGAAGGCGTTGATCGAGAAGAACGGCTGGCAGGCGATGTTCGAGCAGTCCATCCGGAATGCGCACAAGTACAACGTGCCGCGCATCCAGAACATCAGGAACCTCGACGACTACCTGGCCTATATCAACGGGCTTCTGGAATGGATTCCCTCCGAAACGGAATCGGGCCGGGAGATCTATTACCGCATCTGCGAGTTCTACTTCATCCTCGACCAGGAGCCGGTCAAAGGGCTCCAGAACAGGATCAGTCCGAAGGACCAGGCGCCCCCGCTGACGCCGCTGTCGGCGTGGATGGTGGATTATGCCAATGCGTGGGGCGCGTTTCTCGATACGCCCGAATCGCTCACGCGGGAATCGCTGCGTTCGTTCTATGCAAGCCCCCGCTTCAACATGAACGACTACATGCCGGATCCAAGCGGATGGAGGACTTTCAATCAGCTCTTTGCCCGACACGTCAAACCCGGCGCGCGACCGATTGCCGCACTGAGCGACGACTCGGTGATCGTATCGGCGGCAGATTCCACGTTCGTCGGCTGGTGGCGGATCAACGCGGATTCGAAGATCACGGTAAAGAACCTCCAATGGTCGGTGCTGGAACTGTTGGAAGGCAGCCCGTACCGGGACCGTTTCAAGGGCGGCGTTTTCGCTCACAGCTTCCTCAATACGACCGACTATCACCGCCTGCACGTGCCCGTGGGCGGGACGGTCCTGGAATCGCGCGTGATCCACGGCCAGGTCTACCTGGACGTGCAGGCGATCCCGGTGGAAGGCACGGACAAGCACAGGGTGGACGGCGTGCGCAAGCTGGATGCCACGGACGCAACGGGCTACCAGTTCGCACAGGCCAGGGGCCTGCTTGTGCTCGACACCCCCATGGGTCTCGTCGCTGTCCTGCCCATCGGCATGGCGCAGGTCTCGTCGGTCGTGATGACGGCGGAGGTCGGCAGGACACTGCACAAGGGCGAGGAGTTTGCCTACTTTCAGTTCGGCGGCTCCGATCACATCGTGATGTTCGAAGCCGCCAGCAACGTCAGCCTCACCGCGCAGCCGGACGTTCACTACAACCAGGGCGCCGTCATCGGCAAAGGGACGGCGGTTTCAAACCGGCAGCCGACCAAACGGTAGGCGTCGCCATGGCGCGACCGCCCATCGGGTCGTGCTAGGCTTGTTCGTCGGCGTGCCTCGAAGCGGCGTCGGAACTCGAGGGAGAAGATCGATGCGAGACAAGGCGCTCGTCCGCCCGCTGTTGGCTCTGGCCGTGGCCTGCCTGGCGGGCGCGTCCGTTTCCGCGCTGGCCGCAGCGCCGGAGCCTGCCGCGGCGTTCCCCCCTTACGACGCGGCGGTGCCGCAGGCCTGGCAGCCGCTGGTTTCGAAACAGTCGTACGACGAGACGCTGGCCGAGCTGACGGCGCTCAACCGCCGGCTGTCGGGCAGGGCCGCGCTGAGCGCCGAACAGGTCGTGAAGGCCGCAGCCTCGCCCTGCAACGACTCGGTCCGCTATCTCGCGCACCAGTATCTCGCCAACCCGAAGGTGCCCGCGGCGCTGAAGGCGGTGGCCGCCGGGGTCAAGGACCTGCCGCCCGCCTACAACAAGACGGCGAGCACGCGGAAGGCGCCGAACCCCTGGCGATCTTCGTCGGACGCGGCGCTGCTGACGAAGATGCTGGTCTTCTTTCCCAAGTGGTGCACCAGCCTGCCGCAGATCAACGGCAGCTTCGACAACGGACTCGACGAGATCCAGACGGTGTCCTGGCTTTTCTACCACAACATCGCCGGCCAGGATTTCGTCCAGGGCCGCAATCCGCGCAACCCCGGCGAGCGCCTGGAGGCCGGAGAGAAGTTCACCAAGGACTTCACGCTGCAGCTCAGGGTGTTCATGGACTCCCCCGCTTCGGCCACTTACATCGCGCAGTGGGTGAACGATCCGGCGATCGAGATCGGCGACTACAGGAAGCAGCGGGCCGCCGACTACTCCACCTGGAATCAGTTCTTCGCACGCGAGCTCGTCGTCGACCCCGCGAGCCAGACCATTCCCAGCCGCCCGGTGACGATGCCGGACCGGGACTACGTGGTGGTGGCCCCGACCGACTGCATCATGAATTCGCTGGTGCAGGTGATCGCGCCCGATGGCAAGCCCGGGCGGCGGCTGGTGGAAAGCCCGCTGCAGTACGACACGGTGCTCGACGTGAAGGGGATACCGATCTGCGTCGACCAGCTGCTGGCCGGGGTGGACGAGCGCTATCGCGCGCCGTTCGTCGGAGGCAGCGGGCAATCGTGCGTGCTGATGCCCAACACCTACCACCATTTTCACGCCCCGGTCGACGGAACCGTCGTCCACGCGTCCATCGTCAAGGCCAACACCTTCGGCTATTTCGACTGGCCGAGCTGGGTGCCGCCCAACGGCGACGTCGGCAGGCCGGGATCCGACTTCAGCCAGTTCCAGGCCTACCAGCGCGGCATCGTGATCATCGAGGTGACGTTCAGGAACCTGAACGACGTCACCACCACCGGCTACGTGGCGGTGATTCCCGTCGGCCTGGAGACGGTCGGCTCGGTGGTGCTGAAGGACGGCATCCGGCCCGGCGCCAAGGTCAAGAAGGGCTACACCGAGCTCGGCAACTTCTTCTACGGGGGCTCGCTCAACATCCTGCTCTACTCGAAGGGGCTGGCGAGCGGCGTGACGCAGGTGCGCATGGGCAACCAGATCAACCTGTTCCAGCTGGGGACGCCGATTCCCTAGGTCGCCGTCAAGAAAATCCGGTGGCTGCCGATAATCGCGGATCGACGGTGGAGGATGCGAGTGCGCTCGGGCTTTCATCCGCGGGGATGTCGGGAGGCCGGACTGTTCGCCTTTCCCGGGCTCCGGCACCGGTCGCTCAACTCAAGGCCTGACCGCGGTTCCTGGCCATAAGGAGTCTCTCGTGCCCGTCCATCGCCATCGCGCCGCGTGGTTGATCGCCGCCTTCCTGTCGCTCTGCGCCGCAAGCTCGTCCGGGGTCGCACTGGCTGCGGCAAACCCCGGGCTGTCGGTCTCGGTGTCTCCCCTCGGCCCGGCGCAGCTCTCGGCCGGGGGAGGCCACACCTGCGCGCTGACCACCGTCGGCGGCGTCAAGTGCTGGGGCGGCAACTGGTACGGCCAGTTGGGCGACGGCACCAACAGCGGACGCCTGGCCGCGGTCGACGTCGTGGGCCTGGCGAGCGGCGTGGTGGCCGTTGCCTCGGGTTCCGGCCACAACTGCGCGCTGACCACCGGCGGGGCAGTGAAATGCTGGGGACGCAACAACCGCGGCCAGCTGGGCGACGGCAGCCTGATCGATCGGCCGTCGCCGGCCGCCGTTGCCGGATTGGCGAGCGGAGTCGCTGCCATCGCCGTGGGCGGCAGCCACAGCTGCGCGCTGACGACGGCGGGCGGCGTCAAGTGCTGGGGCTGGAACAACTACGGCCAGTTGGGCGGCGGCAACGCGGACATGTACGTCGACGAACGACTCACGCCCTGGGACGTCAGCGGCCTCGCGAGGGGGATCAGCGCCATCACCGCCGGCGATTACCACAGCTGTGCGTTGACCACGGCGGGCGGCGTCAAGTGCTGGGGGTCGAACGATTACGGGCAGCTCGGAAGCGGCAAGGTCGGCGTCGATGCGTACGGACCGGCCGACGTGTCGTCGTCGACCGGAACCGGCACGCTGACCGGCATCGCC
>CAIWHR010000361.1 GCA_903912485.1 uncultured beta proteobacterium
GGCCTCGGCCGGCGCGGGGCCTGCCGCGAATCGCTTTTCGCCGCGCGCCGCCTCCGCCGACAGCGCGTTCGCGCCCAGCGTCGCCGCCTGCCCCTTGAGCGTGTGCAGCAGGCGGAGCGCGGGCTCCGCCTCGCCCCGCGCGACGTGCGCCGCCAGCTGCCCCGGCATCTCGGCCAGGTCTTCGACGAAGGCGCGCAGCACGCGCAGGTACAGCCCCGTGTCGTCGCCCAGGCGGTTTAGTGCGGCCGCGATGTCGACGCCCGCGGCGGCGGCCGCCGCGCGCACCGATTCGGGCAGCGCCGGACCGGCCGCGGGCGCGGCAGCCTCGCGCGCCTCCTCCCAGCCGGCGTGGTGGCGCAGCACCCGCACCAGGTTGGTCAGCTCGAAAGGCTTGCCCACGTGGTCGTTCATGCCCGCCGCCAGACAGGCCTCGCGGTCAGACGTCATGACGTTGGCGGTCATCGCCACGATCGGCAGCGTCAGCAGCCCGAGATCGAGGCGGATGCGGCCGGTTGCCGTGAAGCCGTCCATCACCGGCATCTGCAGGTCCATCAGCACGACGTCGAAGGGCGGCTGCGCGGCGGCCACCGCGTCGACGGCCTCCTGCCCGTGATGGGCGATCTGCACGATCGCACCCTCGTTCTGCAGCAGCTCGCGCGCGACCTGCTGGTTGTTGAGGTTGTCCTCGGCGACCAGCACGCGCATGCCCGCCAGCCGGCGGCCGCCGCCCACGGCGCCGTGCCGCGACGGGTGCGGCTGCTCCCGGTCGGAGCGGGCGTCGACGACGGCGTCGAACAGCATCGATGCGGTGACCGGCTTGACCAGGAAGCCGTCGAGCAGCGACTGCTCGGAATCGCTGCGCTGCGCCAGCATCTCGCGGCCGTGCGCGGTGACCATCACGACCACCGGCGCCACGCCGTCCGAGCCGAGTTCGCGGATGCGACGGCTCGTTTCCCATCCGTCCAGCCCGGGCATCTGCCAGTCGACGAACACCGCCTGGTACACGATGCCCGAGGCGGTGCGCATCTGCAGCAGCTCCAGCGCCCGCTCGCCGCTGCCCGCGACGTCGACCGTCCAGCCGAGCGAACCGCCCATACGGGCGAGCACGTCGCACGCAGTCGGGTTGTCGTCGACGACCAGGATGTGCAGCGGAGCGCCGCCTCGGGGTGCGGCGGGCTGGTCGTCGTCCGACGCCGGCGCCACCGGCAGCGTGACGCGAAAATGGAACCGCGTGCCCTGGCCGAGCGCGCTGTCGAGCCGCAGCTCGCCGCCCATCAGCGCGACCAGCCGCTGGCTGATGGCCACACCCAGGCCGGTGCCGCCGAAGCGGCGCGTCGTGGACGCCTCCGCCTGCGTGAAGCCGCCGAAGATGCGCTGCTGGTTCTCCGGGGCGATGCCGATGCCGGTGTCGCGCACCGCGATCTCGACGGTGACGTCGCTCGCGCTGCGCTCGACCACCGCCATCGACAGCACGACCTCGCCTTCGGCGGTGAACTTGATCGCGTTGCCGGAAAGGTTGATCAGCACCTGCTGCAGGCGCATCGCGTCGCCGACCACGCGGCAGGGCAGCGCCGGATCGATGTCGAACAGCACCTCCACCGGCTTGGCGCCGACGTTGGACGACAGGATGACCGAGAGGTCGCGCAAGAGCTGGTCGATCTGGAACGGGTGCGGGTCGAGCGTCATCTTGCCCGCCTCGACCTTGGAGAAGTCGAGGATGTCGTTGAGCAGCCCGAGCAGCGAACGCGCGGCGCCCTCGGCCTTGCCCGCGTAGTCGGCTTGGCGCACCGTGAGCTCGGTGTTGTGCAGCAGCGCCAGCATGCCCAGGATCGCGTTCATCGGCGTGCGTATTTCGTGGCTCATGTTGGCGAGGAACTGGCTCTTGGCGACGGTGGCCGCCTCGGCCGTGGCCCTGGCCTCCTGCGCCGCCTCGGTCTCGCGCACCAGCTCCGAAATGTCGATGCGGAAACAGACGATGTAGCCGTCCGGCGTGCGCCGGTCGATCGCGCGCAGGCTGCGCCCGTCGTGAAGGCGCATCACCACCGCCGAGTTGCCGCTGCGGTGCACCGCGACGCGCTCGGCCACCCAGGCTTCGGCCCTGGCGGCGGCCTGCGGAACGTTGCCGCGCTCGACCCAGGTCCTGGCGATGGCTTCGAAGGTCGCGCCGGGAACGACCGCGTCGCGGATGCTGGAATAGATCTCGCGGTACGTCTCGTTGCACAGCACCAGGCGGTCGTCGGGATCGAACAGCGCGAAGCCGTCCTCGATCGCGTCGATCGCGCCGTGCAGCAGCCGCGCGCTGCGCTGACCCTCGGCTTCGGCCTTGCGCCGGGCGCTGATGTCGACGTACGTGGTCACGAAGCCGCCGTCGGGCATCGGGCCGCCGCGGATCTCCAGCGGCGTGCCGTCGGGACGCACGCGCTCGAACTGGTGCGGCACCGCCGTCGCCCGGGCGCGGGCGACGATCGCCTGCACGGTGGCCTCGACGTTCTCCGTGCCGTACTCGCCGCGCGCGGCGTTGAAGCGGATGACGTCCTCGAAGCGCATCGGCGGATTGGCGAACAGCGCGTCGGGGAGGTCGAGCAGGCGGCGGAACTGGGTATTGGCCGCCAGCAGGTTGAGATCGGCGCCGAATACGCTGAGCCCGCAGGGCAGGTTCTCCAGAACGCTGCCGAGCAACTCCCTGCTGCGGCGCCGCTCGGTGATGTCGCTGCCGATGCCCATGAAGCCGGTGATCGCGCCGCGGGCGTCGCGCAGCGGCTGCGACTCGACGTCGAGCCAGTACTCGTGCCCGTCCCTGGCGCGGGTGAGGATTTCGACGCGGCAGCCGGTGCCCGCGGCGGTTGCTTCGATCATCTTCCTCAGCGCGTCCCGGTCGGTGTTGTCGCTGCGCAGCACTTCGCCCGGGTTCCTGCCCAGCGCCTCCCCGGGCCCATAGCCGGTGATGCGGGTGAAGCCCTCGTTGATCCAGGTGATGCGCAGCTGACGGTCGACGATCACCACCAGGTTCGACGTGTGCTTCGCCACCTGCGCCAACCGCTCCAGGTCGGCGGTCATGCGCGCTGCCAGCGTCTCGGCGCGACGACGCCCGCTGGCCTGTTGCAGCAGCAGCATCGCGAGCAGCGCGCTGACCAGCGCGCCGCCGGCGAACGCCAGCCACGGCAGCGCGGTCGGGATCGCCGCGTCGAACCGCGGCGTGCTGTCCATGAGCAGCGTGTAATCGCGGCCCGGCAGCGACAGAGTCCGGCTGGCGGAAAAGCGCGGCGCCTGCTCCGGGTCGTGATCGTCGGCCACGCCGATGGCCGGATCGGCGGAGTCGTAGACCGCGGCGTCCCGGGCGACGCCGCCCGCGGTGTCGAAGAGCTCGAAGCGCACGTTGCCGCCCGTCGCCTCGCGCAATCCGGCCAACAGCTCGGCGGCGACGACCGGCGCGTACAGGACGCCGACCAGCGCGGCGCGGCGCTCGTCGACGGTCGACGGCCGCGAGCCGGGCGCGAACACCGGCACGTAGATCAGCATCCCGGGTCGCTTCCGGCGGTCCTGGACGAGCATGATGGCGCGGGTCAGCGCGGGCTGCCCGGTGTCGACGGCGCGCTCCACCGCCTCGCGGCGCCGAAGCTCCGACCCCAGGTCCAGGCCCAGCGCGCCGGCGTTGTCCGTCGCCGGCTCGATGTGCTTGATGACCCAGAGATCGTCCAGGCCCTTGTCGACGAGCTGGCGCAACGCGAACTGCGGCGCACCGTCGGCGCGTTCGGCGGCGACGAACGCATCCAGATCCCGGCGCAGGACGTGCCGGATGAAGCCGAATCCGCGTACGCCGGGAAACTCGCGCGGCAGTTCGCGCGACTCGACGTAGGCGGTGAAATGGGCGCGGTCCACCCGCCGCTCGGCGGCGTACATGCCCTTGGCACCGTTCAGTCCGTAGATCGGCAGGCGGAAACGCCGCGCGACTTCGCCGGCGACGCCCTCCACGTCGTGCTGGAAAACGCTCTCGGCGTCGCGGACGATTTCGCTGCGCAGCCACAGCGCCGCAGCGACGGCAACCCCGAGTCCCAGCAGGAACACCGCTGCCGGCAGCGCTGCGCCGGAGTGCCAACGGATTCGAGGCCAGAACATGGTGACGGGTTCCCTTGTTCGCAGGCGGCAGGGCGCGAAGCGGCGCCTCGACCTTCCCGGATCGATTTTCTACGGCAAACCCGGCGACGAATTGAGTTCCGAAAGCGCGCGGCCTTGATGTAAATCAAGCTCGGGCCGAATAGGCGCACGGGTGCACTGCACCATCGCCGGCACCATCGCCGGCGCCGGCTCGACGGCATCGGTTTCGGTCCGGTGCGATCGAAGGCAGGCGTACGTTCCCCGACGTTCGTTGCGCTTTCGCCGCGGGCCGGAGACGGGCTGCGCCCGATCGTGCCGCCGGAGAATGCTGCTATGATCTCGCCGACACGTCGAACCCCGGTGATCCTGCATGGCAGTCCGCAGCGACAAGAGCTTTCTCTTCCTCCAGGAACTCGCGGAGGATCTGTCGCGCCCGGAGATCGCGTTTCCCACCTTTTCCGACGCGACGCTGCGCGTGCGCGCCGCGCTGAACAATCCGCTGCACAGCGCCGCGCAACTGGCGACGGTGGTCGCGAGCGAACCGCTGCTGGCGGCCAGGCTGATCAAGGTGGCGAATGCGGCCGCCTTCAGCCGCGGCGGCGCGCAGGTGGCCGACGTCAAGTCCGCCGTCGTCCGCGTCGGCTCGACGACGGTGCGCTCGGTGGCGACCGCGGTCGCGGTCGACCAGATGCTGCAGTCCGCCGATCTGAAGCCGCATCGAAAGAAGGCCGAGGCGATCTGGCAGCACAGCATCGACGTCGCGATGCTCGCCTACGTCATCGCGCGCGGAATTTCCCGGGTCAACCCCGACGAAGCGCTGCTCGCCGGACTGCTGCAGGACATCGGCCACTTCTACCTGCTGTCGCGCGTGAAGAGCTATCCCGACGTCGCCAACGATCCGCAGGAGCTCGACGCGCTGCTCGACGAATGGCATGTCGGGATCGGGTGCAGCATCCTGGTTTCGATGGATCTCCCCGCGGCGACGGTCAACGCGGTCGAGCGGCACCACGCGGGCAGCCCTCCCTCGCCGCTGGTGACGCCGCTGCGCGACCTGGCGGAAGTCCTGATGGTCGCCAACGGTGCGGCAAGGCACTTCAGTTCGCAGCAGGGAGCCGCCAGCGTCCGCGACAACCCCGACCTGCCGCCGGTCGATCCGGTCGTGCTCCAGCTTCTGGTGACCTCGGTCGATGAACTGAAGGCGCTGGCTGCCGAATTGCGGGGTTAGCGCGCCGCGTCGGCGCCGGACGTCGGCCAGCGCCGAACGAGCCCGGTGTCGATGCCGAAGAGGTCGAGCGCGCGGCCGACGGTCTGCGCGACGATGTCGTCGATGGTCTGCGGGCGAGTGTAGAACGCGGGCACCGGCGGCATCACGATCGCGCCCATTTCGGTGACCTGCGTCATGCTGCGCAGGTGACCGAGGTGCAGCGGCGTCTCCCTCACCAGCAGCACGAGGCGCCGCCGCTCCTTCAGCACGACGTCGGCGGCGCGCGTCAGCAGGTTCGACGTCACCCCGGTCGCGATCTCCGACAGGCTGCGGATCGAGCACGGCGCAACCACCATGCCGACGGTCGCGAACGAGCCGCTCGAGATCGCGGCGCCGATGTTGTCGACGCGGTGGTTGACGTCGGCCAGCGCGGCCACGTCGGCCGGCTTCAGCGGCAGTTCGTGCGCCAGCGCGACCTGCGCCGAGCGCGTCATCACCAGGTGCGTCTCGAGACCCGCCGCGCGCAGGGCCTCCAGCATCCGGACGCCGTAGACGATGCCGGAAGCGCCGCTGATGCCCACTATGATCCTTCTGCCTTCCGTCATCGCCGGGGTCCCTGCGTTGGCCAATTCGCGCCTATGTTACAGAGTCCGGTATCATCGAAGCCGCCGCATCGTCGAACCCGCTGCCCGCAACTCCGCCAAAGCACGGTTCCCCCGAGGCTGCGGGATGCACCGACCTGCACCGCGCCTGCCACCCCTTCCGTCGACTCCCCCATGCTGAGCTATCGTCACGGATTCCATGCCGGCAACCACGCCGACGTGCTGAAGCACGTGGTGCTGGTGCAGGTGCTCAAGCACCTGCTGCGCAAGGACAAGCCGGTGTGGGTGATCGACACCCACGCCGGCGCCGGCACCTACTCGCTGGAGGCCGGCTACGCCGCCCGCAACGCCGAGTTCGCCAACGGCATCGGCCGCCTGTGGCCGCGCCACGACCTCCCGGCGCCGGTGCGCGAGTACCTGCAGCAGGTGCGCGCGATGAATCCCGACGGCGTGCTGAGGCACTACCCGGGGTCGCCGCAGATCGCGCTGCAGATGCTGCGGCCGCAGGACCGGCTGCGCTGCTTCGAACTGCACACCACCGAGAGCAGGCTGCTGCAGGAGCATTTTCGCGACGCCGGCCGCCGCGTCGCCGTCGTCGCCGGCGACGGCTTCGCCGGCCTCAGGTCCGTGCTGCCGCCGCCGTCGCGGCGCGCTCTGGTGCTGATCGATCCGTCGTACGAGCTCAAGGAGCATTACCGCGACGTGCGCACCGCGATGCGCGAAGCGCTGCAGCGCTTCGCCACCGGGACGTACGCGGTGTGGTATCCACTGCTGCAGCGGCGCGAGGCCGAGAGCCTGCCGGCGGAGCTGCAGCGCCTCGCACCGGGCGACTGGCTGCGCGTGTCGCTGGCGGTCACCGCCCCCGCCGACGACGGCTTCGGCATGCGCGGCAGCGGCATGTTCGTGTTCAATCCGCCGTGGAACCTGGAAGCGTCGCTGCGCGAGGCGATGCCGGCGCTGGTCGCGGCCCTCGGCCAGGACGACGCAGCGGCGTTCGACCTCGCGTTCCGGCAGTCCTGAACGCGCCGCGCATCCCCCTGCAGCGATGACCGGACCCGCGCCGCCGCCCCCGCGCGACCTCGACGCGCTGCGCGAACGCCTGCGCGCGTTCGCCGCGGCTCGCGACTGGGACCAGTTCCACTCGCCCAAGAACCTGGCGATGGCGCTGATCGGCGAAGCGGCCGAGGTCGTCGAGCACTTCCAGTGGCTGACCGAAGAACAGAGCCGCGCGCTGCCGCCGGACAAGAAGGCCGAGGTCGCCGCCGAACTGGCCGACGTGCTGCTCTACCTGGTGCGCCTCGCCGACAAGCTCGACGTCGACCTCGCCGCCGCCGCCGCGGCGAAGATGCAGCGCAACGAAGCGAAGTATCCGGCGCAGCAGGTCAGGGGCAGCGCCAGGAAGTACACCGAGTACTGATCGCGCCGGCGCGCCGCCGACGCCTCCGCGCCGCGAGCGTTCACCCGCCGGCAGCGGCGCCGCCCGCCGCGCGGCGGGCGAGCATGGCGCGGAAGGCGGCGAACACCTTGCGCATCTGCGGCTGCTTGTAGGGGAAGACGTCGACCGGGTCGAGCGCGTGCAGCACCATCGCGTGGTCGACCTCGAAGATCAGCAGTTCGCCGTCGCGCGTCTCGGCGCAGTCGATGCAGACGTAGTCGAGACCGATGCGCTCCGCGACCGCAGCCAGCGCCGCCGCGTGGCGACGCGCGAAGCCCTGGTCGAACTCCGCCATGAAGCGCGCCTCCTCGGCGCGCTTGGCGGCGCTGTCGGCCATGCCGGCGTTGAGGTAGTGGATCATCCAGTGCTCCGACACGCCCATGTGGCAGGCGTAGGGCGCGCCGTCGATCAGCGCGACGCGGTACTTGCGGAACTGGCCGTCGGCGCCCCGGTAGTCGACGTAAGGCGACACGAAGAACGCGTCGCTGGCGATGGCCGGAAGCAGCGCGCCCAGCGCCTCCCCCGAGTCGACGCGGTTGAGGTCGTGCCCGGCGTGCGAGTCGACGGGACGCAGGATGACGGGAAAATCGGCGCCGGGCAGCAGCGCGGACAGCGGCGCCTCGCCGCGCGCGACCGCTTCCAGCGCGGCGCGGTTCACCCGCAGCGTCGGCGGGATCGCCACGCCGGGAACGTCGGCGAGCAGCACGCTCGCCGCGTCGCGACCCACGCGCGCAATGTTCCCGGGTCGGTTGAGGACCGGGCGCGGCCAGCCGGCAAGGTCGCGGCCGAGCGCCTCGACCAGCGGGCGGTTGGCGTCGGTCTCGCTCAGCGCGACGAACAGCAGGTCGTGCTCGGGCACGGGATCGACCAGCGACGCGCCCGGCGCCACGTAGCAGAGGTCGAGCTGCACTTCGGAGTCCTCGACCAGGCACTCGACCGGGACGTTGGCCATCAGGTCCCCCGGCGCCATCAGCGCCAGCAGGCGCAGCCGCGGCGCGTCGCCGATCGCCGGCAGCCGGTAGTGGCGCTCGAGCTTCAGCGCCTCGCCCTGCAGCGCCAGCGCGATGTCGGGACTGCCCTTGATCTGCAGCACCGTCGAGGCGTCGAGCATCGCCGCCGGGTCGTCGCTTTCGGCCGCGTCGGCGAGCAGGCGCTGGCCCAGCGCGCCCAGGTCGGCGCCGGCGAAGTTGAGGCGCAGCAGCGCAGCGAGCCCCATGAACGGGCGCGTGCGATCGGCGATTGCTGGTGGGGAAGTGACCACGACGACCCGCTGGCAGGTTGCGCGACCGAAGCGCCGGGACGCGCGCGCAACGGAAAGATGGCTTCCTGCCGGATGATACGCCGGCCGTCCGAATGCCGCCAAGAACGTGCGGAATGCCGATCGTCACGGCGCGCCGCTGCGTGGCGCGGTCACCTGGCCTTCGCGCCGCCGCCTTCGCGTCGGCACGCTCGTCACCGCCCTGCTCGCTGCCCTGTCGCGCGCCTGCAATTCCCGCCGCGGCTTCAGACGGGTCGGCCACCGCCTCCGGCCGAGTCGCGGGCCGCGACGAACGCCTTCACCGAGCGCTCGACGTCGTCCCCGGTGGTCGCCCACGAGCACACGCTGACGCGAATGGCGGATTGGCCATTCCACGTCGTTCCGCCACACCAGCACTCGCCGGCCCCCTGCAATCGGGCCAATGTCGCCTCGGTGGCTGCCGGCGTGTCGCACGCCACCAGAACCTGGTTGAACACGACATCGTTGAGGATGCGAAAGCCGCGGCTCGCGAGGCTGCCGGCAAGGCGTTCGGCATGGCCGCACAGGCGGTCGACCAGGTCCTGCACACCGCTCCTCCCGAGCGACTTGAGCGCGGCCCAGAGCTCGACTCCGCGCGCCCGTCGCGACATGTCGACGGTGAGGTGCATGCCGTCACGCTTTCCGCTGCCGAGGATGTAGGACGCGCTGGTCTGCATCGCAGCGACCAGCGCGCTCCGCTGCCTGCACAGGATGATGCCGCAGTCGTACGGCGCGTTGAGCGTCTTGTGCGCGTCCACGGACCATGAGTCGGCCAGCTCCGCGCCCAGCGTCAGGTGACGCTTGCTCGACGAGGCCGCCGCCCACAGCCCGAACGCCCCATCCACATGCATCCATGCGCCGGCTCGCCGGGCGCGCTCACCGATCCCGACGAGATCGTCGAACGCCCCGGAGTTGACGTTGCCGGCCTGCGCGACGACGAGGCAGCTCTGGTCCAACGCGGGCACCTGGCCGGTCATCATTCGACCC
>CAIWHR010000362.1 GCA_903912485.1 uncultured beta proteobacterium
CGACGTGATCCTCGTCGGCGCCGACGACGGCGTGACCGAGATCCGGCCGCAGCGGGCGTAGCCGCCGCGGCGTTCGCCACCCTCCTGCGATGCCCAGCTTCGACATCCCGGGTCTCGGCAGCTTCGCCGACGTCGCCGCCTACATGCAGGGCGTCGGCGCCGCCGCGCGCGCCGCGGCGCGCGAACTCGCGCGCGCCGACACCGCGGCGAAGAACGCGGCGCTGCACGCGATGGCCGCCGCGATCCGGCGCGACGCGGCGAAGCTCGCCGCTGCCAACGCCGCCGACCTCGCTGCCGCCGTCGCCGCGGGGCACGACGCGGCGTTCGTCGACCGGCTGACGCTGTCGCCGAAAGCGATCGCCGCGATGGCCGAAGGCCTCGAGCAGATCGCCGCGCTGCCCGACCCCGTCGGCGAGATCACCGACCTCAAGTTCCGCCCGTCCGGCATCCAGGTCGGCATGATGCGCGTGCCGCTGGGTGTCGTCGGCATCATCTACGAAGCGCGGCCCAACGTGACCGCCGACGCCGCGGGCCTGTGCCTCAAGGCGGGGAACGCGACGATCCTGCGCGGCGGCTCCGAGGCGCTGGCGAGCAACCAGGCGATCGCGGCCTGCGTGCACGAGGGCCTGCGCGCGGCCGGGCTGCCGGCCAACGGCGTGCAGGTCGTCGCCACCACCGACCGCGCGGCGGTCGGCCACCTGGTCGCGATGGACCGCTACGTCGACGTGATCGTGCCGCGCGGCGGCAAGAGCCTGATCGAGCGCGTCGCCCGCGACGCGAAGGTGCCGGTGATCAAGCACCTCGACGGCGTCTGCCACGTCTTCGTCGACGCGGCGGCCGACCTCGACCGCGCGGTGCGGATCGCCGACAACGCCAAGACGCAGCGCTATTCGCCGTGCAACACGATGGAGACACTGCTGGTGCATGCGGCGATCGCCGCGCGCGTGCTGCCGCCGCTGGCCGCGATCTACGCGGCGAAAGGCGTCGAGCTGCGCGGCTGCGCGCGCTCGCGCGCGCTGGTCCCGGCGATGAACGCGGCGACCGAGGACGACTGGTACGCCGAATACCTGGCGCCGATCCTCGCGGTGCGCGTCGTCGACGACCTCGACGCCGCGATCGCGCACATCGCGCAGTACGGCTCGCAGCACACCGACGCCATCGTCACCGAGGACTACACGGCGGCGATGCGCTTCCTGCGCGAGGTCGATTCGAGCTCGGTGATGGTCAACGCGTCGACGCGCTTCGCCGACGGCTTCGAGTACGGCCTCGGCGCCGAGATCGGCATCTCGACCAACAAGCTGCACGCCCGCGGCCCCGTCGGCCTCGAAGGGCTGACCAGCCGCAAGTGGATCGTGCTCGGGTCGGGGCAGATCCGGGTCTAGGAGCCTGGCTCTACTGCTCGTTCCCGTCCGGCGGCTCGATCTCTTTGTGCAGTTTGACCGGCCGCCGCGGCCTGCGCAGCACGAGGTTGAGCATTTCGACGACGACCGAGAACGCCATCGCGAAATAGATGTAGCCCTTCGGAATGTGCATGCCGAAGCCTTCGCCGACCAGCGCGACGCCGATCAGGATCAGGAACGCCAGCGCCAGCATCTTGAGCGTCGGGTGCGCGTCGACGAAATCGCCGATCGGTTTGGCGGCGAACATCATCACGCCGACGGCGATGACGATCGCCAGCACCATGACCTCGACGTCGTTCGCCATGCCGACCGCGGTGATCACCGAATCGAGCGAGAACACGACGTCGATCACGGCGATCTGCGCCAGCGTGGCGACGAAGCCGGCGTGACCCGCCCCGGCAGCGTGCTCCTCGTCGGCGCCCTCGAGCGAGGCGTGGATTTCCATCACCGCCTTCGCCAGCAGGAACAGCCCGCCGCCGATCAGGATCAGCGCGCGGCCGGTGACCTCCACTCCGAAGGCGGCGAACAGCGGCACGGTGAGCCGCATCATCCATGCCAGCGACAGCAGCAGCGCGATGCGCGTGCCCATCGCGAGGCCCAGCCCCAGCATCCGCGCCCGCTGCCGGTCGGCCGGCGGCAGGCGGCCGACCAGGATGGAGATGAAGATGATGTTGTCCACGCCCAACACGATCTCGAGGCCGGTGAGCGTGAACAGCGCGATCCAGGCCTCGGGGGATGCCAGCCACTCCATCAACGGGGCTCCTTGAACACTCGGGTTTGAACGACCTGCCGCCCGCCGGCAGCGCGCCGCGCGGGTCGTCGATCCTCGGCCGCAGCGGTCAGTGCAGATCATACCGGCGTTGGCGTCGTGCCGCGAACGGCAGGCGGCCCCGCGGTCCGGCGCGATGCCGATTGTTCCCCCGCATCCGGCAGGCATGATTATGATTGCGGTTTGCCCGAATCCTTCGTGCGCTGGCCAACACTGCCCCTCTTTCGGAAGCGGATCATCGCCGACCGCGGCCGCCCTTGTCGCCGCCCGCGAGTGCCGGGCGGCAAAGCCGCAGCCTCGCCGCCGGCCGCCGCCGAAGGCGCGCATGGTTGACGCGGCGTGGCTGCTGTTCGTCGTCGCGTCGCTGGCGCTGATCCTGACGCCGGGACAGGACATGATCCTCGTCATGTCGCGTTCGATCGCCCAGGGCGGCGGTGCCGGCGCGGTCACGGCGGCGGGCGTCGCGGTCGGGCTCGTCGGCCACACGGCGCTGGCGACGCTGGGTCTCGGCGCCGTCCTGCGCGCGTCCGAGTGGCTGTTCATCGCGCTGAAGCTCGTCGGCGCGGCGTACCTCGTTTATCTCGGCTTCGGCCTGCTGCGCACCCGCCGCGGGACGCTGGCGCTGGGGTCGCCGGCGCCGCGCGCCTACGCCAAGCTGTTCGTCGACGGCGCGCTGTCGAACCTGTCCAACCCCAAGATCGCGGTGTTCTACTTCGCCTTCCTGCCGCAGTTCGTCGCGCCGGGGGCGCAGCACCCGACGGTGACCATCCTCGCGCTGGGGCTGGCGTTCGCGCTGCTGACGTTCCTGATCAAGGCGCCGATCGGCCTGTTCGCGGGCGCGTTGTCGGGCTGGCTGCGGTCCCGCGCCGGCGTGCTCACCTGGGTCTATCGCTGCAGCGGCGCGATCCTGGTGGGCCTCGGCTTGCGGCTGGCGTTCGAACGGCGGTGACGCGGCCGGCAGCGCGGCAACCGACCGCTACGCCGGCGCCCGGCCCCGCGGCGAACGCAGCCACGCGAGCCAGGCCACGGCGAGCGCGACCACGACCAGCACCGGCAGCGCCCCCGCGTTCATCGCCTCCCAGCCGGCGGCGGAAACCAGCGCGCCCGAGGAGAACGACGAAACGCCCATGATCGAGAACACGATGAAATCGTTGGCGCCCTGCGTCTTCGACTTCTCGGCCGGCCGGTAGCTCTCGGTCAGCAGCGTCGTGCCGCCGATGTACATGAAGTTCCAGCCGACGCCGAGCAGCGCCAGCGCGGCGACGAAATGCGCGATCGTCGTGCCGGACAGCGCCACCGCGACGCAGCCGGCGACGAGCGCCACGCCGGCGAGGATCACCTTGAGCGTGCCGAAGCGCTTGATCAGCGACCCGGTGAAGAAGCCGGGCGCGTACATGCCGACCACGTGCCACTCGATGACCATCGCCGCCGCGCTGTAGGGGTGGCTGCAGAAGCTCATCGCCAGCGGCGTCGCGACCATCAGCAGGTTCATCAGGCCGTAGCCCAGACCGCCGGCCAGCGCGGCGACGACGAAGACCGGCTGGCGGACGATCTCCCGCAGCGGCCGGCCTCCGCCCGAGCGCTCCTCCGGCGACGGCGGCGGCACGTTGACCCGCGACTGGACGGCGAAGGCGACCACCGCGATCGCCGCCAGCACCAGGAACGAGCCCAGGAACGGCGTCGGCAGCAGGTCCTTCGCCCAGCGCGTCGACTCGGGGCCGAGGAAGCCGCCGACGATGCCGCCGGCCAGCACCAGCGAAATCGCCTTCGCCCTGAACGACGGCAGGGCGACCTCGGCGGCGGCGAAGCGGTACTGCAGCCCGAACGCCGTGTAGACGCCGATGACCGCGGTGCCCAGGCAGAACAGCGGAAAGCTGCCCAGCCACACCGCCGTCGCCGCAAGCGACGAGCCGGCGACCCCGATCGCCGAACCGGTCATGAAGCCGCGGCGGCGGCCGACGCGGCCCATCCACAGCGACGCCGGCATGGTGGCGAGTGCCGACCCCAGCACGTAGGTCGTCGCCCCGAACGACGCAAACGTCTTGTTGTCGGTGAGCGCGTAGCCGATCAGCGCGTTCATCGAGATCAGACCGGCGTTGTTGACCAGCAGCAGCGCCTGGCAGCAGGCGAGCAGGAAGATGTCGCGGTGGGAGGTTTTCTGCATCGGGGCGGCGGCGGCGGCGAAGCGGCGAAAGGCGCGGCGCTTGCGCGTGCGCCGCGGACGTACTATATCAGCGCCATGGCTTCGCTCGCCCCCGGCATTCTCGGCATCCTCGGCGGCACCTTCGACCCGATCCACTGCGGCCACCTCGAGCTCGCGCGCGAGGTCATGGCGGCGGCGGGCCTCGCGGCGGTCCGGCTGATTCCCGCCGGCGACCCGCGGCACCGCAG
>CAIWHR010000363.1 GCA_903912485.1 uncultured beta proteobacterium
AAGCCGCCGGCCGGCTACCAGCCCGGCCCGATGCCGCCCGCGGGCGGGGCGGCGGCCGCAGCGCCGGCTCCGGCGACGCCGGCCGGGAAGTGAACCGGCCGGGCCGGCTGCGGGGATCGCGCGGCGCGCAAGCCCGCGGCGCGCGCGGACGCAGGCAGCCCGCCCGGCGGCAACCTCAGTTGGCGAATGTCTTCTTCAGGAATCCGACCGCCGCCTGTGCCGCCTTGTCGCGCGCCCGGTTGCTGCCCTCGACCGTGGCGCCGATCGCCCCGCAGTTCTTGAGTGCGGTCGTATAGGCTTCGCCCTGCAGCCGCGCTCCGCTGCTGCGGTCGTACGCGTACAGGGTGTCGATGTCGATTTCCAGCGGGCAATCGGCCCTGGTGCGCGTCGCGCCGCGAATGTAGTGGCGCCTGATGTCGTCCGCGTCGAACTTGTGTTGCGCCCCTTCGATCACCACGAATTCGACCGGCGTTCCGGCCTTGCCGATTCGGTCCGCGTAGTCCTGGCAGGGAGCGATCGGCGTGTAGTCGTCCGCGTCGCCGTGGATGAACAGGATCGGCGCCTTCGAGAACACGCCGGGCTTCACCGCCAGCCGGAAGATGCCGGCGCAGGCCCCCGAGTACGTCGGAATGACGGCCGCGTAGCGCAGCCCGTCGGGCAGCTTCTGCGAGGCGATGATCCTCTCGACGTCCGAGCGCAGCGCCGCGATGCCGCCGCGCGAGAAGCCCATGATCGCGATGCGCTTCGGGTCGACGCGCGGGTGCGTGGCGAGCAGCCGCAGCGCGGCAAAGGCGTCGGCCACGTCCGCCGCGAACGGCACCTGCGACTGGTCCTCGGCGGTGCTCTGCACGCCGCGCGGGCCGAACATGTCGAGCGTGAAGACGGCAAAGCCGGCGGCGTTGAACTGCTTCGGCCAGAAATCGAGCTCGGCGTTGTAGATGCCGCCGGAGCCGTGCACGAGCACGACCGCGGGCACCCTTTCGGTCCCGGGCGGCAGGAACAGGTGGCCGACGACGTTGACCGCGTCGCCGCCGGGGTTCCCCTTGATGAGCTCGGGCAGCGTCTTCGGCGTCCAGCTCGCGAAGGCGTACTTGCCGCTGGCGGGAGCGCCGGCGAAGGTGGACACGACCTCGGGTGCCTGGGCGTGCACTGCCAACGCCGTCAGCGTCCCGATCAGCGCAAGCGCGGTGCGAACGGACCCGAGCATTCTTCCCATGGCAACCTCTCCGCGTCTGTTGGTCTTGCTCCTCCTGAACCCGACGCAATTATAGACAAGCCGGAAGCCGTGGCGGACGGACCGTGATTGCTATATACTGGACATGTCAGTTATTAGGCAATTTAATCTTTCGGGGAACAAAGCCATGGTCAATGCTTCGCGCGCCGCTCCTGCCGGCGGCTCTTCAAGTTCGAGTCTGGAATTCTGCCTGCGGTTGACGCGCGCGCATGCCGCCTTGACGCGCCGGCTGGACAATGCGCTTTCCGGTCTGCACGGCTTGAGCTTCGGCGATTTCATGATCCTGTACCACCTCGGCCGCGCACCCGCGACGAAGCTGCGCCGCATCGACCTGGCGGAGCGGCTGGGCGTGACGGCCTCCGGCGTCACCCGGAGCTTGTTGCCGCTGGAAAAAATCGGGCTTGTTTCGAGGCAGCCCGATCCGCGGGATGCACGGGTCGGCTACGCCTCCCTCACCGCCGCCGGGCAGCGGCTCCTGAGGGACGCGCTGGTTTCCGTCGAGCCCGTTGCCCGGGAGGCCACACAGCCGGTGCCGGAGGACCAGATCGATGCGTTCTCCTCGTTGCTCGGGCAGCTGGCAGGCATCAACCTCTCGAACGCGTGACGAGGGCGAGAACGCGGTAACATCGGCAGCCGTGCCTGAACGGGCACGGCCTGACCGCAGAGAGGGGATGCCGGTGACCGGATACCGCGCGCGCGCAACCGTCGTTCTTGCGGCCATCCTGGTCGCGGCCTGCGCTTCATCGTCGATGAAGGTCGTGCCGCCGGTCATCAACGTTTCGATCGGGCAGCAGCTGATCGATCTGAAGAAGGCCCGCGACGCCGGCGCAATCACGCAGCGCGAATACGAGCAGCAGGCGAAGCGCGTGATCGACAGCGTCGATTAGCGGGCACGGGACTCGACATGCACAAGAACCTGGTTGCCGCGTTCACCCTCGCCGGCTGCATGACGCTTGCCGGATGCGGGGGCTGGGCCTGGTCCAAGTCGGACGTCACGGTCACCGGCACGACCACGATATCCAGGGGACAGGAACTGACCGATCTCAAGCGCGCGCTCGACGAAGGCGCGATCGGCAAGCGCGACTACGACAAGGTCCGCGACAGAATCCTGCGCCGGGACTAGCGGCCTCGCTGCGGCGGGGCGTCGCCCCTGCCCTCGGTCGCGAGGACGGCGTCGACGACCACCCCGAGCATGGGCAGAGCCTCGCAGGTTTCCGGGACGCGTATTCCGCGCCAACCTGACCTGCGGTTCCGATCGGACGCGACCGAGGCGCGACGCGCCGCTTACCCTTGGCAACTTCGGGCTCCACCCGCTGTGCGCGCTACTGCGCCCCGCTGCCGCACTCCTTCCTGAACAGCGCGTAGAAGTCGCGATCGACCTTGAACAGGTGCCGGGCGATGACGTCCTTGGCGAGGAAATCGACCAGAGGGCCGAGCGCGCCCTCGTCCTCGTCGACGCCGGCCGCGAGTTCGCCGGCGCGCTCGAGCAGCCCGGCGTGGGCACGCTGGTGCTCGGCCAGTCGCGCGTAGCCATGGCGCGCGAGGATGGCTTCCTCATCCTTGAAATGCCGGACCACGCTCGCCAGCAGCGCGTCGAGCGCCGCGCGCGTCGATCGCGACGACCCGAGCGTCGAATCCTGCGCGACGGCCGCGGCGATCAGCACGTTGGCGAGTTCGAACAGTTCGCGATGCTGAGCATCGATGGTCCGTTCGCCGCACTCGTAGGCTTCCAGCCAGTTGAGGCGAAGAACGCCGAGGCCGGGCCGGTCCGCGGCGACGTCCGACGCCCCGCGCCGGTCGACGTGCACGCGATCGCGCCCGCCGCCTTTCGCCGCGTAGAGCACCTGGTCGGCCCGCTGGAACCAGCTCTCTGCGCTCTCGCCGCTCATGTACTCGGCGACGCCCAGACTGGCGGTGACCGGCCCCACGGCGCCGAACGGTGTCGCTGCGATCACTTCGCGCAGGTTTTCCGCGATCACCGCAGCGCCGCGATAACCGACCGCGATCGCCAGCAACACGAACTCCTCGCCGCCCCAGCGGAAGAGCGAATCGGTGGCGCGCATGCGGGCGCGGATCCGCGCGACGAACTCCTTGAGCACGGCATCGCCCGCCAGGTGGCCGTGAACGTCGTTGACGAGCTTGAAACGATCGATGTCGAGCAGGATCAGCGTGACAGGCTGGCCCAGGCGTTCGGCCCGGCTCATCTCCATCGGGACGATGCGCTCGAGCTGCAGCCGATTCCAGGCACCGGTCAGGCGGTCCGTCGCGCTGAGGTTCTCAAGTTCCTCGATCCGCTGCTGCAGGCGGTCGTAGCCTTCCGGGGCCGATTGGCCCGTCGAGTCGTCGATGACGATGAGAACACCCGCCGGCACCTCGACGGCCTGCGCGCGCACCCTGGCGTCGCGGTCGTCGCGCCGGCACAGCGCGACCGACCGCCAGCCGCCTGCGGCATCGTGCGTGAGCGCGCGCAGCCAGGGACTGTCCAGCTGCCCGGGAAGGAAGACCTCGGCGAATCGGTCGTTGGCGAAGCCGGTCTCGGCGCCGGCGCCGAACAGCACCAGCGGAAACGGCAGGTGCCGGATCAGGCCCTGCAAAGCAGCGTCCGGCGGCTGCAAACCGACGCTCATTCGGTGGTTGCCAACGTGACGTTGTGCCATGCACAGCTCCCCGGCTTGCGGTTGGCGAAATCCTGCCGACGCCAGGCGCCCGGCCGCGCCGAAACAACGCGCGCGGACAGGCCGTCGGCGCATGTCGCGTGATACTTCGGCAGCTTAGTTCGGAACTTCAGGCGGGACTTTTGCTGCGGCGGACGAAACGTTTGCTGCAGAGGATTTCTTGCGCTCCGTCCGGCTCGAGCCTCACGCCGGGGGGTGAATTCCCTCGCCGGCGACGGCGGCCAAGGCTTGGCCGACACGGCTTTGCAGCGCGGCGAGATCGAGTCGCCGCAAGGCCCGGGTCGCCCATCGGGCGAAAGTCGCCACGGCCGGCGGGCTCTGCGGGCAGGCGGCGAGCCAGTCCTCGATGCCGCTCACGTCTCCTTCATCGGCCAGCACCGCCAGTTGTTCCATCGCCTGGCGCCCGAGGGCCGCCACGGTGGCGATGGCGGCGGACTCGATCAGCGGGGGCAGCGAATCCAGCAGGCTGTCGAGCGCGGTCCCTTTGCGCAGGACGAAGTCGAACTGCATTTCCGGAGGCACGTCCGCCGGCCGCTGCGGAGCGACCGCGGAGAGGAGGACCACCGGCGTGGCGGGACAGGCCTCGCGCGCACGGCGCAGCACCGTCCAGCCGTCGCCGGCAGCCATCATCTGATCGGTGATGATCGCGTCCCAGCGCGTCGAGGCGATCAGCGCTGCCGCCGCTTCGCCGCTGCCCGCGACCCCCACGCCAAAGCCCGATTCCTGCAGATACGCGCCGACCAGTTGCAGATGCTGCGGATCGTCGTCGACCAGCAGCACCCGGAATCCTGCGCCGGCAGGCAACCCGGGGCGCTGCTCGACGACGTTCATCGGCAACGTGCCGGCGGCGACCGCGCCGTCCGGCAGGTCGCTGTCGGCGGCGGCGGGTTCGGTCACGACGGCATCGGCGGAAAGAACGGGAAAGCGCATCGCGAAGCTGAAGCGGCTGCCTTCCCCCGGTCGGCTGCGGACCGCGATGTCGCCGTTCATCAGGCGCACCAGCTCGCGGGCAATCGACAGGCCGAGGCCGAAGCCGGAGCGCTGGCGCTGGCCGCCGCCTTGCGCTGCCTCGCCGCGCACGAACGGCTCGAATATCTTCTCCATGTCGTCGGGCCGGATGCCTTCGCCGGTGTCGGCAACGCTGAAGCGCAACGTCACCTCATCCCCGTCGGCGGCGGCCTGCGCTTCGCAGACGAGGTGAATCTCGCCGCCGTGGGTATGCCGATTCGCATTGCTGAGAAGATTGTCGATGACCTGTCGCAGCCGCACGCCGTCGAGCAGCACGGCGTCCGGCAGCCCGCCGCGGCGTTCGCAACTGAAGCGATTGCCGGACGCAAGCGCGTCGAGCGCAGCGGCGTGGCACACCTCGTCGAGCCAGCGCGGAAACGCCAGCGGCTCCGGGGCGAGATCGAGCCTCCCGGCGATCAGCCGCGATTCGTCCAGCAGCGCGTCGATCAGGCCAAGCAGCCGCAATCCGCTCGTCTCGATCCCGGCAGCGCCATCGGCGAGCGACAGGCGCGACGAACCGCGCCGAAGCATGCGCGCGAAGCCGATGATGGTGCCGAGTGGAGAGCGCAGATCGTGGCTGACCCGCGCCAGAAAGTCCGACTTGGCCCGATTCAGGAACTGGCTCATCGCCAGCTGGCGGGACAGTTCCTGGGTGCGTTCGACCAGTCCGAGCAGGATCAGCGGTGTCGAAAACAGCAGCGCCCCGGCAACGGTGAAGTTCATCGCCGCGGGCAGCGGCAGCACACCCAGGTTGGCCAGCTGCCGGGCCGTCTCGACGATCCAGCAGGCTGAGAAGGCGAACGCGAGATAGCGTGCCGGCCGAAAGCCCTGCCGCCACGCCAGCAACGAGAGCAGGAGACTCGTGGGGAACAGCACCACGACCACGATCGCCAGCAGGCGAACGCCCACGCCGTAGTCGAACAGGCTGGTCGCCACCACCGCCCCGAGACCGCCGATGATGGCGACGACGAGCCAGTCGGCGTTCGGCATGCGCCGACCCAGGTCGAGGAAGCTGCGCAGCAGCATCGCCAGCGAAAGGAGTGCGGTCGCGGCGAAGAGGACCAGCATCTGCGGAAAGAAGCCCAGCGTCGGCGGCCACAGGTAGATGGCCAGGAGATTCTCCCGTGCGGACTCGAGGCCGGCTGCCCCCAGCAGCGCGAGCCCGAACCAGAAGTAGGGCATCTGCCGCAGCACACCGAAAACGAAGAATGCGAGGACGGCCCCCAGCAGCACGCCGCCGATGGTCAGCGCGATCCGCAGATGGCGTCCGCCGACATCCAGCCGATACGCTTCGGGCACCCACAGCGCGGTCGCCATGTCGGTCGCGCCGACCGGCGTGACGCGCAGGAAGACCTCGATGACTTGACCCGGGGCGAGGTCCACCGGGAACACGGCGTCGGGCGCGATCACGGGCTTGGCCACGGCCGGCACGATGCGTCCGCTGCGCGACACCTGCCAGCCGGCGCCCGCACGCAGGAACGACTCCGCCTGCTGCAGGCGGGGATTGCCGACCACAAGCCACCGCGTCAGGTCACGCGACGACGGGTTCTCGAGCACCACACGCAGCCAGAACACCCCGGCGTCGAAGTTGCGCACCAGTTCCTTGCGCCGGACGCGGCGAAACTCGTCGGCCCGGGCAGCCGCCTCCGTGATCCCGAGGCTGCCGCCGGGATCGACCAGCATGGAGAGATCGTCCGACAGGTCGATGCGCTCGGCGCCGCTGTCGATGGCGAGCCCGACCGCCTGCGCGGCGCCGTCGGCAACCGGAAGAAGCAGCGAGCAGGCGAGCGCCAGCGCGCCGAGGACGCGGCGCACACGAGCCTCGGGCTTCATGAATCCGTCGCTTCGGGGTCCGCGTTGGCTTGCGCGACCTGCCGCCGAAAGTCGCGCGGCGTGCAATCGAAGCGCTCGCGAAACGCCGTGGAAAAATTGGCCGACGACGCATAGCCGCAGTGACCGGCGATGTCGGCCACCGGGGTATCGGTCTGGGCCAGGATCTGGCGTGCCACATGCAGCCGCTGCTCGCGCAGCCACCCGAACACCGGCAGCGCGAAGGCTTCGCGAAATGCTTCGTTGAGGCGCTTCTCGTTGGTTCCCAGCCGGGCGCACAGGACCTCGGGCGAAGGGGGTGTGGTGAGGTTGTCGAGAAGGATGGCGGTGGCTGCACGGACCAGCGGCGACAGCCGGTCGACCTCCTTCGGCGCCGGCTCGGCCTTGCTCCCGAAGCTCCGGGCAAGATTGAGATGGATGCCGATCCGCGCGAGCACTTCCTCCTCGCTGGCGTATGGCTTCACGATGTAATCGACGGCGCCGAGCCCGAGTCCGGTGAGACGGTCTTCCTTGTGCTCGGCCGCCGTGAGGAAGATCACCGGGATTCGCCGCGTGCGCTCGTTGGCCTTCAACAGGCGACAGGCGGCGAAGCCGTCCATCCCGGGCATGCGTACGTCCAGCAGGATCAGGTCAGGCATCTTGAGCACGGCCTTCCTGTAGCCGTCGCGCCCGTCGAAGGCCACCACCGTGCGCCATTGGCGCGCCGCCAGCAAGTCGAGCAGCACGCGCAACTCGGCGATCGAGTCGTCGATCAACAGGAGAGTGACCGCAACCGGGGAATCCGACATCGGGCAGTTCGGTGAGATTCGAATCCGATCAAGCGCGGCCATCGACGAGGGTATCAAGTTTTTCGTCGGCGTGGCGCAGGGCGTGGACGGCGCCGGGGCGTCACTTCAATCAAGCCGCTGATTGCGCAGGACCCTGCATCCACACCGACCCACCATTCACGTCGATGATGCGCTTTCGCCGCCCCTGCACACCCGGTTGCGTCCCGAGCGCTTGGCCGCGTACAGGCCCTGGTCGGCAAGTTCGAGCAGGCCCTTCGCTGTGCAACCACCCGCCGCCGGCGTGACGGTCGCTACGCCCAGGCTCACCGTGACCCAGGCGGAAACCTCGGAATGCCCATGGGTGATTCGTAGCGCCAGCACCGCAAGCCGGGCACGCTCGGCCGCTTCCATGGCGCCGTCGGCATCCTTGCCGGGAAGCAACAGGGCGAACTCCTCGCCACCGATCCGTGCGGGGAGGTCGGGCGGCAGGCCTGCCGCCACGCGAAGCCCGGTCGCGACCGACCGCAGGCAAGCGTCACCGGCGGGATGTCCGTAGTTGTCGTTGTAGCCCTTGAAGAAGTCGATGTCGGCAATGGCCAGCGAAATCGGCGTTCCCTCGCTTGAAGCGCGTTGCCACTCCCGGTCGAGGCAGGCGTCGAAATGCCTCCTGTTGGCAATGCCGGTGAGTGCATCCTGCTCGGAGATCTTGCGCAGCTGTTCGTTGGCAACCGCAAGCGCGTGGCGCATCTGGGCAATGCGTGACATGGCACCGAGCTTGGCGTTGAGCACCAGCGCGTTGACCGGTTTTGTCAGATAGTCATCGCCGCCGCATTCGATCCCCTTGACGATGTCGGCTGCGCTGACCATCGCGCTGAGGAAGATGATCGGCACCCAGTCGCCGCGTTCGTCGCAGAGTGCGCGAACCTGACGTGCCGCTTCGTACCCGTCGACTCCGGGCATCACGACGTCCAGCAGACACACATCCGGATGCTCGCGCTCGAAGGCGTGAACCGCTTCCCGTCCGTTGCTCGCACAGACAACGTCGTGACCGGCCGCGCGAATCTGGGCCTCGAGCATCATGCGGATGCTCTTCGAATCGTCTGCGAGCAGGACTTTCATGGGAACTCCGGACGCTCCTGACGGGCATCCGTATCTTAACGGCACATCCGATGCCGTTCCTTAGTCGGCATCGTTCATCCTCGGAATGGTGGTGTCGCGAGCACGACGAGGAATTCGGCGGCGAGGACGAAGTCGGCTTGACGCGGGAAGGCCGGGCGCGATCACCAAGATCGAATTCCAGCGTGAACTGCCCGATCCGGGCGCGCCGCCGGTGACGACGTGTGCAGACATTCCCTTACGCAAAATTGCGGGATATTCGTAAAGACTGGTGTTGACAATGCAGGCATCACCGCGCGATTCTCCGCCATGGCTCAATGTGCAGGCGACCGGTCGCTCTGGGAACTCCGGCCCGGAACCGACCCAATGACGGGAACCCCCGCGGGGACGGCGTCCTTCATGGCGCTCGAACAACCCGCAGCCAGCGCCTGCCCCGAGCCCCCCCGCGCCGGCGGCGACGGTTGAAGGACGGCGAGTGGCTGCCGCTGCCTCGCCCGGCAGCGATTCCACAGGCGTGCGAGCGGATTCGGGCAGGGAAGCGGGCATGCGCCTGACCGGTCTTCGATGGCGTTCGCTCAAGACCCGGGTGCCCCTCCTCACGCTGGCCATTTTCCTGGTCAGCATCTGGACGTTCGCGTTCTACGTCAGCCAGGTGCTGCGCGAGAGCCTGCAGCGTGAGTTGGGCCGGCAACAGTTCTCGGCCGCGTCCTTTGTCGCCGCGGCGGTCAATGACGAACTGGTGGATCGACTCACGGCGCTGGAAGCCGTTGCCCGAGTCGTCGACCCGGGCGCTCTGGGCAGCGCGGCGGCCACGCAGGCGTTCCTGGAACAGCACCCCGACCTTCAGCTGCTGTTCAACGCCGGCACCTACGTCACCGGGCCGGACGGCGTCGCCACGGCCTCGCTCCCTCTCTCGGCCGCACGGGTCGGCGTCAATTACCTGGACCAGGATCACGTCGCCACGGCGCTGAAGGAGGGGAAATCCGCCATCGGCACGCCGCGCGTCGGCAAGGCGCCGGGTGCGCCGATTCTGGGCATTTCGGTGCCCGTTCGCGATGCGCAGGACAAGGTGATCGGCGCGCTGGTCGGGGTGACCGACCTGGACAATGCCAACATCTTCGACAAGATCGCGACCAACCGTTTCGGCGCGACCGGCGGCTATCTGATCGTCGACAAGCGGCACCGGCTGGTGGTCACGGCGACCGACCGGAGCCGCATCCTGGAAATTCTCCCCGCGCCTGGCATCAACCCGGCGATCGACCGCTTCCTTGATGGGCGCGAGGGGACGGACATCCTCCTCAATCCGCGGGGAGTGGAAGTCCTGGTCTCGGTCAAAGGCATTCCCCAGGCGGGCTGGTACTTCGCCGTCGCGCTGCCGACCGCGGAAGCCTTTGCCGCGATGGACAACGTGCAGCAGCGCCTGCTGGTTCTCGCGACTCTCCTGAGCCTGCTGGCGTGCATCCTGACCTGGTGGATGCTGAGCCGCCAGCTGTCGCCGATGCTGGCCGCCGTGAAGGCGCTGGCCGCGATCTCGATGACCGGCCGGCACACGCAAGCCCTCCCGGTCACCAGCGACGACGAAATCGGCGACCTGATCGGCGGATTCAACCGCCTGCTGAAGACGCTGGCGCAAGGGGAAGCGGCGCTGAAGGAGAGCGAGTTCCGCTGGAAATTTGCCATCGACGGCTCCGGCGACGGTCTCTGGGACTGGAACATGGCGGATGGCACGGTGCTCTACTCCTCGCGCTGGAAGGAAATGCTCGGCTACGCCGCCGGCGAGATCGGCGATGGTCACGACGAATGGGAGAAGCGCGTCCACCCCGACGACAGGGCCGCAGCCCTTGCCGCCCTGCAGGACTGCATCGATGGCAGGACACCGGGGTACGCCTGCGAACACCGGCTCCTCCGCAGGAACGGCGATTACATGTGGGTACACGACCGCGGCACCGTGGTCGGCCGCGGAGAGGACGGCAAGCCTTTGCGCATGATCGGCACGCACAGGAACATCACCGAGCGCAAGCGAGCCGAGCAGGCGCTGAAACACAACGAGAGCCTACTGCGTGACTCGCAGGAAGCGGCGAACATCGGAAGCTACATCAACGACCTGAAAGCAGGAACCTGGGAGTGCACGCCCGTCCTCGACCGCATATTCGGCATCGCCGCGGACTACCCGCACAACAATGAAGGCTGGGTGAATCTCATGCACCCGGAGTTCATGCAACCGATGATCGACGCCCTGCTGGATTCCATCCGGCGCGGGATGCCGTTCGATGCCGAATACAAGATCATTCGGCCGAGCGACGGCGCCGAGCGCTGGATGCACGGCCTGGGGAAGATTGCATTCGACGAGACCGGCAACGCGGTCAGCCTGGTCGGCACCGTGCAGAACGTCACCGCGCGCAAGAAGCTGGAAGCCGAACTCGACCAGCATCGCCAGAATCTCGAGCAACTGGTGACGTTTCGCACCGCCGCGCTGGAAGCCGCCAACCACCGTCTCCTCGTCAACGATCAGCGCCTGTCGGCGATGCACAGCCTGAGCCAGAAGGCGCAGAGCCTCGACGAGCGCGCCATCCTGCAGCTGGGCGTCGAGAGCGCCGTGCAACTCAGCGATAGCGAGATGGGATACGTCCACCTGGTCGATCCCGACCAGGAGAACCTCACGCTCGGCATCTGGTCGCAAGGAGCGCTCGAGCGCTGCACGGCCGCTCACGCCAGCCATCACCCGGCGTCGGCCGCCGGCGTCTGGGCCGACACCATCCGCCTGCGTCGCGCCGTCATCGCCAACGACTACCCGGCCGC
>CAIWHR010000364.1 GCA_903912485.1 uncultured beta proteobacterium
CGTGAGCCCGCCGGGCCGCCGCAAGGGTGCACCCGCGACCCTGCGCGCCGTGCTGCTCGCCGCGATCGCCGCCGCGCTGTCCGCCGGCTGCACGCTGGGTCCGGACTACGCGCGCACGCCGGTGGATGCGCCGGCCGCGTTCCGGTTCGAGCCGGCGACGGCGGCCGAAACGGCGAACACCGCGTGGTGGAAGCAGTTCGACGACCCGGTGCTCGACGGTCTCATCGACACCGCGCTGTCGAACAACCTCAACGTGAAGATCGCCGCGGCCAACGTCGAGCAGGCGCTGGCGGTGATCACGCAGACGCGCTCGGCGCTGTTCCCGCAGGTCGGCTACTCGGGCTCCGGCGACAAGTCGCGCGTTCCCGACACCGGGCTCGCGGCGATCGTCCCGAACTACCCGAACCCGCAAACGACGTACCAGGCGCTGCTGACGGCGAGCTGGGAGCTCGACCTGTGGGGGCGCATCAGGCGCCTGTCCGAAGCCGCGCAGGCGAGCATGCTCGCCACCGACGAGGCCCGCCGCGGCGTGATCCTGACGCTGGTGAGTTCGGTCGCCACCAACTACATCTCGCTGCGCGGCCTCGACGAGCAGCTGGTGATCGCCCGGCGCACGCTCGGCACCTACGCCGAATCGGTGCGCCTGTACCAGCTGCAGTTGAAATACGGGCAGACGTCGCAGATGACGGTGTCGCAGGCGCAGTCGCAGTACGAGACCGCGGCGACGCAGATCCCGCAGATCGAGATGCAGATCGCGCAGACCGAGAACGCGCTGTCGATCCTGCTCGGCCGCAACCCGGGAGCCGTACCCCGCGGCAAGTCGATCTACGACCTCAAGCTGCCGGCGGTGCCCGCCGGCGTGCCGTCCGAACTGCTGGCGCGCCGGCCCGACCTCATGCAGGCCGAGCAGTCGCTGATCGCCGCCAACGCGCAGATCGGTGCGGCAAAGGCGCTCTACTTCCCGACGATCTCGCTCACCGGCGCGCTGGGGAGCTCCAGCGCCGACCTGTCGAACCTGTTCAGGGGGCCGACGCGGGTCTGGAGCTACACCGGCCAGATCGTCGGGCCGATCTTCACCTTCGGCGCGGTCAGCGGCCAGGTGGCGCAGTCGGAGGCCGCGCAGAAGGCGGCGCTGCTCGGCTACCGGTTCGCGATCCAGAGCGCGTTCGCCGACGTCGACAACGCGCTGGTCGCCAACCTCAAGCTCAAGGACCAGCTCGCGGCGCAGGAGCGCCTGGTCGCCGCTTTCGGCGATTACGCGCGCCTCGCGCGGCTGCAGTACGCGGGCGGCTACACGCCGTACTCGACCGTGCTGCAAGCCGAGCAGTCGCTGTTTCCCGCCGAACTGGCGCTGGCCGCGGTGCGCGCGTCGGTCTTCGTCTCGGCCGCCAACACCTACAAGGCGATGGGCGGCGGGTGGGTGACCGCGGCGGACGGACTGACCGGAAGTGCGACGACGGGCGCTGCGGCGGCGCCCGGTCTGCCGCCGCTGTTCTGAGGTGAAGCTGCCCCCATGCCCGTCCTGTGCGGCACAGCCGCGGCCTGCACGGCCGGGCGGAACGTTTCGGCCGCGCGGACGGGTGCTGCCGTGATGCCGCCCGCCCCGGCCCCCGCTCGCGGCGGCGCGCGGC
>CAIWHR010000365.1 GCA_903912485.1 uncultured beta proteobacterium
AGCCGATTGACGGGATGCGCCGGCAAGCGCTGCAGCACGTCCTTGAGATAGGCGTAGGGCTCGATGCGATTGAGCTTGCAGGTGCCGACCAGCGAGTAAAGCGTGGCCGCCACCTGGCCGCCGCGTTCGGAGGCGGTGAACAGGTAGGCCCGGCGTCCCATCGCGATGGGACGAATCGCCGACTCGAGCAAATTGTTGTCCGGCACCAGCACCCCGTTCTCGGTGTAACGGGTGAGAGCCCGCCAATGGTTCAGCGCATAGCCAAAGGCCTGGCCCAGCGGACTCTGCGGCAACAGCGTCGGCCCGTGCCCTTCCGTCTTGATTTGCACGATAAGTGATGGTCATGCATGGTCGGCGTTTGCGGCGGATCGGATCCGATGGTGCGACGCACAACAACTGAGTTCAGGCGGGATTTCCCATAAAGACGCTGACCGACCGGTAGCGACCCGCTGCTGCCTGTCATTCTGTGGACAGCAGACATTCTCGGAGCTGGTTGAATGTTCGAGAGCCGTTGCTCACGACGGCCGGCGGATAGACATGCCCGGTGCGAAGAAGGCGGGCCATGCGTCTCTGCCCGGCGGTTCTGCTGCCGGTTGCGAAAACGGGTAGCGATCCGCAGAATGCGTCTCCCGGCGCGTGAGCTAAACTCCGACCTTCATGCCCCCGACAGCTCCAGCGGACTCGCGGTTGCCCACGGGCAACGTCACCTTCCTGTTCACGGACATCGAGGGCAGCACGACGTTGTGGGAGCAGCACTCCGACGCAATGCAGTTCGCGCTTGCCCGCCACGACGCGCTATTGCGTCACGCGATCGAGGCGTCCGGCGGATGCATCGTCAAGAGCACAGGCGACGGGGTGCATGCAGTCTTCGCCGCTGCTGCGGATGCACTCGCGGCGTGCCTCGCGGCACAACGCGGCTTGCAAGCTCCACCGGCTGGCGTCTTCTCTAGCCCTGGGGCCGCGGCGTCTGAATCTCGACCGTCGATTGCGCTAAGGGTGCGCATGGGCTTGCACACCGGCGCGGCGGAACTTCGGAATGGCGATTATTTCGGCGGGTCGCTGAACCGCGCCGCGCGGATCATGTCCGTCGCGCACGGCGGCCAGGTCCTGCTCTCCACCGCCACGGCGGAGCTGGTACGCGGGCAGTTGCCGGAAGGTGTCACGCTGCGCGAGATGGGCGAGCACCGACTCAAGGGTTTGCTGGGTCCCGAACGCCTGCTGCAGGTCGTTGCGGCGGACTTGCGCGGTGATTTTCCGCCGTTGGCATCGCTCACCCGGCACAGCCTGCCGGCCGAGCGTGATCCCTTCGTGGGGCGTCGTGAACCCCTCGCCGATCTGGCGCGGCATCTGGACACTGGGGCCCGTGTCGTCTCAGTTCTGGGCCTCGGTGGCACGGGAAAAACGCGGCTTGTTGTCCGGTTCGGGTGGCGTTCGCTCGGCGAGTTCTCAGGTGGCGTCTGGTTCTGCGATCTATCGGAGGCGCGAAGCCTGGAGGGAATCGTTCGCGGCGTTGCCCAAGGGCTTGACGTACCCTTGGGCAAGGATGACCCCGTGACCCAGCTCGGGCACGCGATCGCCGGGCGTGGAAAGTGTCTGGTTATCCTCGATAACTTCGAACAAGTCGCGCGTCACGCAGAAGATACGCTGGGCCGATGGCTGAACCGCGCGAGCGCTGCCCGCTTCCTGGTGACTACGCGCGAGGTGCTTGGGCTGCCTGGCGAACAGGTCCTCGCGCTGGCGCCGCTGGCACCGTCCGAGGCAGCAGCGCTGTTTTTGCGCAGGGCAGAGGCGGCGAAGCCAGGATTCGAACCGAGCGGCGACGATCGGGCGGCGATCGCCCCACTCGTGAAGCTGCTGGAGGGCTTGCCGCTGGCGATCGAGCTGGCTGCGGCGCGGGTGCGGGTGATGCCTCCAAGGACACTGCTCTTGCGCATGAGCGAGCGGTTCAGGCTGCTCGCGTCGAGCGGCGGGCGCGTCGACCGGCAGGCGACGCTGCGCGCGGTATTCGATTGGTCGTGGGACTTGTTATCGTTGCCCGAGAAAGCCGCGCTGGCTCAACTGTCAGTGTTCGAGGGCGGGTTCACGCTCGAGTCGGTGGAGGCCATCCTCGACCTGTCCGCGTATGAGAACGCGCCCTGGCCCATGGACGCGTTGCAATTGCTGGTGCAGAAGTCGCTAGTCAGACAGGTGACCGACGATCGATTTGATCTCCTCGTGAGCGTGCAGGAATATGTGGCGGAGCACCTGCGCACCGCGGCACGCTACTGGGGGAGCGGTCCGGCGGCGTTGCTCGCGGCCGAAGTGCGACACGGCGCGTACTTTGCGGGCCTGGACGAAAGGACCGCCATCGCCGACGGCTGTGTCGAACTCGACAATCTCGTCACGGCTTGTCGCAGGGCCGCCGTGCGCGGCGATGCCGATGTGGCCGCGCGCGCGTTGGAGGGTGCTTGGGTGGGGCTGAGTCGGCGCGGGCCCTTCAGGGTCGGGGTCGAACTCGCATCGGTGGTGCAGGCCATTCCCGGGCTCGACGCGGCCACGGTCGCGCGGATAGGTTATGTTGCCGGCAGCGCGCTAAGTGCCTGCGGCAAGAGTGCCGAAGGGCGCGTCCAGTTCGAGGCGTCGCTGGCACAGGCCCGGGAGGTCGGCGATTGGCGGTGCGAGGGCCGCGCGCTTGTTGGCTTGACATTCGACGATATTATCGAAGATCGACTGGAATCTGCGTGTGCCCACGCAACGGCTGCGCTGGTCATCGCGCGTGAAATGGGCGATTCCACTTTCCAGAGCCAGGCCCACTTTGCGCTTGGCTCTGCCGAGGAATCGACGGGTCGGCTGAGAGAAGCTCAAAAGCAGTACGAGACGGCACTTGCCTTGCTTGGCAAGGACGATGAACTGCAACTCGCGGGGAATATGCTCGGTGCCATGGCCAACACATATTTCGCACTCGGCCTCCTGGACCAGGCGCGCTCGAATGACGAGGCAGCACTCGCCAATGCCCGGGGGGCCGGCAACCGGAAGCTGGAGGGATCCACGTTGGGCAACCTCGGTCTGCTGCATCAGGTACAGGGACGATTCGACGAAGCTCTTGATCATCTCGAGGCCGCGCTGGTGGCGGTCCGTGATCTCGGTTACGCCTACGCGGAGTGCGTCGTGCTATGCAACCTCGGCATGGTCCACGACAGTCTCTCCCGTTGGGAGGAAGCGCAGGAGTGCTTCGAGGCGTCGCTAACCCTGGCCAGCGATCTCGGGTACCGCCGCATCGAAGGACAGGTCCTGGGTTATCTCGGCTTGCTGTTCGCTCACCAGGCTCGGTTCGACGAGGCCCACCGTTGCCTCGACTCAGGCGAGGCGGCTCTGCATGCGGTGTCCGACGAGATGAGCCTTGGCATCCTGCTTTGCAACCGCGCCGAGGCCGAACACCTTGCGGGAGACGCCAGCGCTGCGACTGCCGCACTTGACGAAGCGAAAGCCACCGCCGTTGCGGTGAAGGCCGGGGCGGACTCTGAACTGGGACTGGTGCTGAAGCGCGTCCGGGATCTTCTTCAAAGCGAGCAGTAGTGGCACAGGTTCTCGCGTGAGGCGCGCGAACCAATCACCGAGGCCGACGCGCGGTCGCCAGACGAAACATCGGGCGAGCCATCCCAATGCCGCGAGCGCCGCGCTTGCGGAAACCGACATCGTTGCGCCTGCAGTTCGGGCGGGGCCAGATTCTGAACTGCGTCTCGCACTCGCTCGTGCTCGACGTCA
>CAIWHR010000366.1 GCA_903912485.1 uncultured beta proteobacterium
CCGTTCTGATCCCCGGCGCCCCTCAAGCAATTTGCAAATCAGCGTGTCCCAAAGCCACCACGGGTGAACCACCCATCTATCGCCCGCCGACCCTCACCGAATGTGCAAATCACGACATCAAACAAAGTGATCGCGCTCAGCTGGTTTGCACCGTAGTGCGGGTGGTCACCCCGAGTTCAAACCCGAGCGGTGCCGGGTTGTTGCCGGCATATGCCGTCATGGTGGCAGCGACGAGGCCGACCAGAGCGAGCCGTTGTATCTTCAGTATCTTCATGATTGACCTTTCAAGATGTCTTGCTATCACGTCGGATTGGCCACCGCCTGCTTCGAGGCGGGCGCTCAGCCCTATCGACGATCATTGCGAAAATCGCGTGGGAGGGGCAGATCACCCGCCCCACGCGCGAATCAGTGCTCGATTGCTTTTGTGCTGGCCTTTCGCTCGCCCGGCCTGCATATTGCCCGCAGCGCGGCCAAGGCTTTGGGTCCGGTCAGCGGCCGGCAGTCGGGGCCGACAATTCGGACTTCGCCACCGTGGTGCCAAGTTCGTTGCAGGGCGCCCCTCAATGCCGAACAGATTTCAGGCGGCATGCCACTGGCAAGTACCACGGCGCCGAGAACGATGTTTCCGGTACGGCTTTCCCGGTGCAGCATGGCCTCCCCTGACCAACGCTTGGTGGCGTCATCCCCACACGTCATTGCGACCAGTCGCCCGACACGATGGTATTTGTCGGTTCGAGGCGACAGGACCAAGGCTACGTCGATTCCTCTTTCCATTTTCTATGCCCTATATGCCAGTACGTCACCGGCAATAGGTATAGCGAACGGCCTTGGCAGCGAGGACGGGGCCTCGCGACACGCGCCCGGTACGGCAAACGTTTTCGCACACCATGGGGCGAGCGATCGCCGCCGATTGCTATCGGGTTAGTCAAACGGCGAATCGCTTGACCATCCGAAACTGGTCGAGCCGCCGCCGTCTTCAAAGCAGCTGCTGTCGGTAGTCATCCAGTCGCTGCTGCCGTCGTATTGCATGTCGTGGTGCGAGTGGTCGTACGCATCCGTCCCGAACAGATTGCCAGCGATGTCAATTGCGTCGTTCTGCATCGGCAAGCCGTTCGCCGGATTGACCATATGAATTGGTTCCGACGCTTCGAACGAAGTCGCTCCTTCATTCGTTTCGCCGAAGAGCCAGTCGAAAAGTCCCATTGCCGCCTCCATCAATCGTGTCCACAAATGAAAATGGCCCGGCGGTTATGAGGCGCCAGGCCTGGTCTACAGCCACCGATGCGGTGGCACTTTGCGTGGTTCATCCCCGCACGCGCGGGCAGCTGTTCCCACGGTCGTCATTGGAACCACAGTGCCGACCGCTTACGCCTTCAGAATCCTCCGTATCGTCAAGCCCGCTTCCCGCCGCGTTCAGTACGCCGCACTACCCCTCGTTTCGCGTTCGCCGGACGGGCTAACCCGACTGTTATATATTGTATAATACCTTCTGTTTGCAGTCAACCCATTTCGCCCCTGCTGCAGGAATCCCGGATGCCAAGACGACGCGCCATCAATCCCCGCACCAATGTCATCGCCGTCCGCGTGACGCCGAAAATGCGCTTCGGCCTGGAGCTACTCGCTCAGGAACGAGGTGCGACCCTGACGGATATCGTGATACTGGCGGTCGACAACCTGTTTGGGACCGAGGCAATTGGCCTGCTTCGAAAACCCCCTGGTGAGGACGGTGGCGCTCCAATTCTCGATCGCGTGTGGAGTCCCCAGGAATGCGAACGCGTCGTCCGGCTGGGCATCTACGTTCCGGAGCTGATGAGCGACCGCCAGCGATACCTGTGGTCCTGCATCCGCGAGACCCGCAAGTTCTGGAAGCGACGGACGGAGCCCGGACATCCGAAGCCGGACGACGTGAATTGGGAGGCCTTGGCGAAGGACTGGCCGGACCTCGAGCGGCGAGCCGATGACGTGAAATAGGATGTCACCGACCTCCCCGTTTCGGCGTCGGCCTCAATCCAAGTCCTTGCCATTCAGGCGGCTCAACAGTTCGGCCTGCCGTTGCTTCTGACGCGCCATCGGTGACGAATCCTTCGCCACTTTCCCTTGGCGCACGCGCCCTATGGAAAGCTGCTCACGACGCCCATTCCACCGATGCCGACCCGGCGACCGAGTCGGCCTGCATGAGGGTGCCGTGCTCACGATTGGCTTCCCCATGCGCTTGGCCCGGCGGCAAGGGTCTCCCACCATCGTCGCAGACATAGAGGTGGGACAGATTGAGCTCGTCGTAGCGAAACATCCTCATTGCTTCGACGAGCTTAGGGAGTGGATACAAATTATCCTGATTTACCTCGTAACCTCTGGCCGCGGACTTACCGGCCACGCTGTGGCCCGTAAGGGCATCTCGCACATCCATTTCAATGCCACAAACCAGGGTTCTCTGTTTGAACGTGTTGCGCGTGGAATGAAACACAAGGCTGGGGTCGGGCAGACGAACCACGTTGTTCAGGTAGCGGTTGAAGCACTTTGAGAAATTGTCCGAGAACTTGCCGTTGGCCCCCCTTTCCATTTCCGGAAAGAGGCGTTCGTGTCCTGCTGCCTTGACTTCCCGTACGTATTGCAGAAGGCCACACCGGATCAGTTCGCGATGCACCGGGACCCAGCGGTACGAGCTCGGATTCTTTAGCTGGAGCTGACCTTCATCAACGAAGCGAAACACGTAGGCGCCGTTGTAGCGCTCGATATCAACTATGCGCAACTGCGCGATTTCCTCTTCGCGCGCGCCCGTAAAGGTTGCAATCAGGGGTAGCCAGAACATTGCCTCCCCGTCGCCGCCAATGAGGCGCTTACCTTGGCGATAGACCGGCGAGTCGAATAGCGCCTGCAACTCGTCGGTCCCGAACGCCCGCCGGGACCTTAGTCCCCCGCTCTTCTTGCTGTTCTTCTTCGCGACCGGGAGTCTGCTGAAAGGGTTCGCGGTCAGCCCATACTTTCCTGCCTCGATGGCAGGCCCAAAGAGAGCGCCCAACAAGTGAATCTTCTTCTGTACAGTCTTTTTCGCCTGCTTAGGCGTCGCAGCGAGCAGGTACTTGCCGAAGTTCACGGCCTCAATGCGATTGATTGCAATTACCGGGAGCGTTCCAAATCGCTTCTCGAATTCGCGGATGATGCTGCGAACCGCCTTGACGGTATTGACGTGCGGCGCGTTTCCGTCAACCCAGTCGTCGATGAGGTCGGCCAACCTCGGCGCATCGCGCACGGGGAGCGGAATGGCGGGAGCGACCCCGGGTTCACCGCTCAGACGAGCGCGCTGCTCAATCACCACCCGCAGGTCAGCGGCGAGAAGCTGTGCCAGGAGGGCTTGATACTCGGGCGCAGCGCGCACGGCATTCAGTCCCTCCGCCGCGAGCAATGTTCGTGCGGTGGCGTCAACGACAGCCACGTCACCGATGGTTGTGGCGCGTCGCAACTGCGCCTCGACGTCGCCGAGGTCGACATTGCGCGCTGCTACCGCGGCGACGTCCATCTCGGCAAGTTCCTCGCCTTCGGTGGCTAGAACCACAGCTCGATACCTTGCCACCAAGGGCGGCACATGATGCGCCGCGAGCGTTTCGCGTATGTAGTTGGGTGCCCGTCCGTGACGAAGAAGGCAATCCAGTTCGCCGGCAAATTGGGGAGACAACTCCCCAGGCACAGCCTCCTGCATCGCGCGGGCGAAGAGGTCATCCGTAGCGGACGCCAGCGCCCGGCGCTTCGCATCAACGTTTTCGCCTGGGCACCGGCGCAGCGACTTGGTTACCTCGTCGCGACCAAGCACGGACACGAGGGCAACGGGAATCTTACGGCGAAAATATTCCGAACGGCGGCTAGAACCGTAATGCTGTTTCGACATGCTGCGGCGCTCCTATACGAAGTTGACGAACGAGCTTCGTATGGGCTCCGCAGTTTATTCCGCGGTCGCACCATGCCAACCAGACCGTTCAAGACGAACCGTCGGTGGAGCACTGCGGTGTAGCAAACGAGGCCAGCATGCCTCAGATTGCGCTATTTAGGTCATTTATTCAATGACTTACAGCGTCCTGGCGGAGAGGGCGGGATTCGAACCCGCGTTAGGCTGTTAACCTAAACACGCTTTCCAGGCGTGCGACTTAAACCGCTCATCCACCTCTCCGTAGCGGCGCATTTTACCGCATCGCGCGGGACGACGCGGCGCGATCGACGTCAGACCTCGGCTTCCTGGCTGCGCGCCGCGGCGCCGGCGGCGCGCAGGGTCGCCAGCGCGTCTTCGAACTCGAACTGCTCGATCTGTTGAAGCATGAGCTCGTAGCCCTCGCCCAGCACCAGTCGCAGCAGCGCTCCGGACTCCTGCGCCAGGACCACCGCGCGGGTGTCGTTCTCCGAAAGCAGCGTGCCCAGGTCGACCAGCAGCGCGCGAATGCGCGCGGGATTTTCGTCGACGTCCTCGGGCGCCGCCGCGTCGACGTGCGCGAACTCCCCGAGCGCGGCGGCCAGCTTGGAAATCTCGCTCTCGATCTCCGCGGCGAGCGCGCCGTCGATCGCCGGCACGCGCTGCTGGCGCAGGTCGGCGTCGATCTTGCCCGCAATCTCGGCCACGCGCGGAATTCCCAGGTTCGCGGCAACGCCCTTGAGCGCATGGATCACGTGGCGGACGGCGACGACGTCGCCTGTCGCCAGCAGGCGGTCCGCCTCCGCGAGGTCGCCCGCGTGCGAATCGACGAACATGCGGAGGAATCGCAGGTACTTGGTGGGCTTGCCGCGCATGATGCTGTGCGCGCGGGCGGCGTCGAGGACCACGACGTTGGCCAGGCGCTCGCACAGCGCGGCGTCCGCCTCCTCGACCCGTCCCGGCGCGTTGACCGCCGCATCGGGCCAACGGCTGATCTTCGGCAGCCAGTCGAGCATGGCGCGGTAGAGAGCGCGCGGGTCCACGGGCTTGGTGACGAAGTCGTTCATCCCCGCGGCCAGGCAGCCCTTCCGGTCTTCGTCGAATGCGTTCGCGGTCAGCGCCAGTATCGGCAGCGCGCCGAACCCGGGCAGCGCGCGGATCGCGCGCGTGGCCTCGAGTCCGTCCATCCGCGGCATCTGCACGTCCATGAGCACGAGGTCGTATGCGCCCGACGATACCTTGGCGACGGCTTCGCGGCCGTCGTTCGCGGTGTCGACGTACAGTCCCGCCGCGTGCAGCAGGTCCATCACCACTTCCTGGTTGACCGCGTTGTCCTCGACCAGCAGCACGCGCGAGCCGGCGTACGCGCGGCAGCGCTCGGCCTCGGTATCCTCGTTCACCGCCGCCGGCGTCTCGGACGGAACGCCGTGACCGAGGCGCAGCCGGGCGGTGAACCAGAACGTGCTGCCCTGTCCGGGCACGCTCTGCGCGCCGGCGTCGCCGCCCAGCAGCTGCGCCAGCCGCTGCGCGATGGCCAGTCCCAGCCCCGAGCCTCCGAACCGGCGCGTGGTCGAGGCGTCGGCCTGCTCGAAGGGCTCGAACAGCCGCGGCAGTTCGTGCGGCGCGATGCCGATGCCGGTGTCCTGCACTTCGAAGCGCACGAGCATCGCGTCGCCGTCGGTCTCGACCAGCCGCGCGCGCAGCGCGATGGCGCCGTGTTCGGTGAACTTGACCGCGTTGCCCGCGTAGTTGAGCAGCGCCTGACGCAGCCGCGTCGGGTCGCCGTGCAGCCAGTGCGGCACGTCGCCGGTGTCGACGACGATCGCGAGACCCTTGGCCCTGGCCTGGTCGGCGATCAGCGAGCGGACGTGGTCGATGACCGCGCTGAGATGGAAGTCCGCGCGCTCGAGCTCCAGCTTGCCGGCCTCGATCTTCGAGAGATCCAGGATGTCGTTGATGATGGACAGCAGGTCCCGCGCCGCGCCGTCGATCCTCTCCAGCCTCCTCGACTGGCTCGGCGTGAGGTGGTCGCGCTGGAGCAGGTACGTCAGGCCGACGATCGCATTCATCGGGGTGCGGATCTCGTGGCTCATGTTGGCGAGGAACGCGCTCTTGGCCATGTTCGCGGCCTCGGCCTGGATCCTCGCCTCGACCAGCTGCGCGGTGCGCTCGACGACCAGTTCCGCCAGCCGGTGGCGGTGGCGGTCGAGTTCCTCCCCGAGGCGCATGCGGTCGCTGATGTCTTCCTTGACGCCGACGTAGTGGGTGATGCTGCCGTCGGGCTGGCGGATGGGCGTGAGGATCGCCCACTCGGCGTAGTCGCTGCCGTCCTTGCGGCGGTTGTGGAGCCGCCCCTGCCACGTCTCGCCGTTGCTCAGCGCGTTCCACAGCGACACGAAGGTCTCGGGAGGCGTGGCGCCCGAGTTGAGGATCCTGGGGTTCGCGCCGATCAGCTCCTCCCGGCTGTAGCCGCTGACCCGGGTGAACGCGTCGTTGACGTACTCGATGTCGCCGTCGAGGTTGGTGATGACGATGCTCTCCGGGCTCTGCTCGACGGCCAGCGAGAGCTTGCGCAGCTCGTCCTCGGCGCGCTTGCGGTCGGTGATGTCCAGCGCCGACGCGAACATGAACTTCACCGCGCCGTTCTCGCGGTGGCACGCCACCGACAGATGCGTATCGACGACCGCGCCGTCTTTGGTGACGAAGCGCTTGTCGAGTTCGTAGTCGTCGATCGCTCCGCTGACGATGCGCTCGAACTGCGCGATGTCGGCGGCGAGGTCGTCGGGATGGGTCAGCTCGGACCAGGTCATCGCCCTCATCTCGGCTTCGGTGTAGCCCAGCATGTCGCAGAAGTAGCGGTTCACCCGCAGCCAGCCCTTGTCCGGCGACGTGATGGCGATCCCGATGTTGCCGAGGTCGAACTGCGCCCTCAGCATCGACTCGCGATCGCGCGACACGCTCTCCGTCGCCTGCTGGTCCTCGATCACGCTCAGCAGCGCCAGCCGCGACGCGTCGGCGTCGTCGAGCAGCCGCGCGGTCTCGTCCTGCGCGAGCTTGCGCGCGGTCACGTCCTGCACCGTCGACACGATCAGGTTCTGCGCCGGCAGCGGGATGTCGACGGCGGTGACGAACCGGGTCTCTCCCGCCGCGGTGACGATCGGGATGTCCTCCCAGCGCATGCGTGCCGCGTCGCCGCTGGCGATGTCCGCGCGCATCCGTGCGCGCATCGCGTCCCGCGCGCCGGGATCGGCGAACACCAGGTCGAAATAGTCGCCGCCGGAGCGCAGCGACCCCGGCGCGATGCCGTAGATCTCCTCGAAGTGCGCGCTGACGTACTTGACGGTGCCGGTGTCGATCCACTTCACGGCAAAGCCGATGGGCGCGCTCTCCAGCACGCCCTCGACGAACTCGACCTGTTCGTTGAGCAGCGCCTGCATCCGGTCGCGTTCCGTCAAATGGCGCGTCAGCCCGCGGCTCTCGCGCCGGGCGTAGAAGGCGAGCGCGCTGGCGAAGGCGATCGCGGCCAGCGCGGCCCAGAGGCTGCGATACAGCCACTTCGGGTCGGGCGGGGGGGCCGCGTCGTAGAGGAAGCCCGCCAGCGGGAAATCCCGCGGCAGCATGCCCATGTCGGCGTAGGTGTCGGCGATGTGCCGCCAGCGTCCGGCGTGCATGTACCCGGCCTCGACCAGGTCGGGACGCAGCAGCGGAATCATCTGCTTCGCCTCGAACAGGTGATAGTCCCGGGAATGCCTGGACGAGTGCTTGGCCAGGATCAGGTCGACGGTCTCCTCCGGGTGCTCCATCGCGTACTTCCAGCCGCGCAGGCTGGCATCGCGAAACGCGCGCACCCGCTCCGGGTTCGCCTGCAGCTCGGCCTCGGAGGTGAAGAGGTTGTCGCCGTAGAAGTCGATTCCCGCGGCGCGCGGCGTGTAGATCTGGTAGGCGAGCCCGGCACGATCGAGGTGGTACGGCTGGTTGGTCACGTATGCGGCGATCGCGTCGACCTTGCCGTCGATCAGGTCCTGCGGGTCGTAGCTGTGCTCGACCCGGACGATGCGATCCAGCGGCAGGCCCTCGCGCGCGAGGTAGGCCAGCAGCTCGTCGGATTGCGGCTCCAGCATCACGCGCTTGCCCGCCAGATCGTGAAGGCCCTGCGTCGCCTGGCGCTGCCGCGCGATCAGCACGTAGGGAGAGTGCTGGAAGATCACCGCCAGCACGACCACCGGCTTGCCGAGCTGGCGCTGCAGCAGCAGCGCGCTGGTGCCCACGCCGTACTGCGCACGGCCGTCCAGGACGCTGGCGATCGGGTCGACCCCCGGCAGCGCTTCCTGGATGCGGACGTCGAGCCCGGCGTCGCGGTAGTAGCCCTGTTCCTGCGCCGCGTAGTATCCGGCGAGCTGGAACGCGTGCGTCCACTTGAGCTGCATCGTCACCGGCGCAAGCTCCGCCGCAGCCGCGGCCGGCAGCGCCAGCGCCAGGCCGAGCAGCGAGAGCAGCCACCGGCGCGCCCGGTCAGCCATGCGCGTCCACCGGCGGTTCCGTCGCTGCGGCGTAGCGCGGCGGTTGCCCCGACTGGGCAAGCAGCGCGTTGATCTCGGCTTTCAGCGCCAGCGACCGGCCCTCGCGCCCGAGCATGATCCGCTGCCAGCGGCGCAGCTCGTCGAGTTGCCTGTGCACGCGCTCCTCGGCCTCCTTGAGCCCGGTGACGTCGGTCCAGGCGCCGACCGCCTCCATCGTCCGGCCGGCAGCATCGCGGCGCAGCTGCAGGAACTCGTGGACCCACAGGTAGCTCCCGTCCTTCCGGGCAAAGCGGTACTCGTGGGCGAGATGTCCGGTCGCTTCGAAGCGGCGGAACGCGGCGATCGCCGCTTCGCGATCGTCGGGATGGAGGTGGGTGACCCACCATCGCGGCGCCAGCGCCTCGGCCGGCGTGTAACCGACGATCCGCTCGATGTTCTCGCTGACGTCGGTCGCGTACAGCGATGCGCCGGCTTCCCCCATCGAAAACAGGACGGTCGGACTGTTTTCGAGCAGGTGCCGCTGCCGCGTCGCCGTGAGCCGCAGCTCGCGCTCGGCGGCGGCCAGCGCGGCGCGGTCGCGCAGCGCGCGGATGCCGAAAGCCAGGTCGTCGGCAAGATCGACCAGCAGTCGCGTCTCGTCGGGTTCGAAGGCGTCGGCTTCGGCGGCGTAGATGGAAAGCGCGCCGAGGCAGGTGTCGCCCCCCGGAAGCAGCGGCAGAGCGATCGACGCCCCGTAGCCGTGCAGGGCGGCGGCGGCGCGCCAGGGCTCGAAGCCCGGCTCCGACTGCAGATTGCGGGCGACGACGGGGCGGCGCGAGCGGATCGCACTGCCGGTGGGGCCCTGTCCGCGCTCGTCGCCGGACCAGGTCACGGCGACCGATTCGAGATAGCCGGCGTCGAACCCCGCCTGCGCGACCGGGCGCACGCTGTGCCGCTCGTCCGTCTCCGCGTAGCCGACCCAGGCCATCCGATAACCTCCGAGGTCGACGATGAGCCGGCACACCTCGTCGAGCAGCATCGCTTCGTCGGTGGCCCGCACCAGCACTTCGTTGCAGTGGCTGATCGTGCGCAGCGCGCGGTGGGAACGCTGCAGCAGCGCCTCGGCGCACTTCCTGGCGCCGATGTCGCGGATGAAGCTCTGACGGTACGACGTGCCGCCGACTTCGATCGCGCTGGAACTCACTTCGACCGGCATGGCGCTGCCGTCCTTGCGGCGGTGCACCGTCTCGAACAGCACGCTGTCGGCGGTGGCGGCCGCCCGCCAGTCCGCATCGAAGCCCCCCCGCTCCGCCTCGGTGCGCAGTTCGCGGACGTTCATCGACCGCAGCTCGGCGGCGGTCCAGCCATAGGCGGCGACCGCCGCCTCGTTGGCGTCGACGATCGCCCCGTCCTCGTTCATCAGCAGGATCACGTCGCGCGCCTTGCTCACCAGCGTCTGGTAGTGGCTGGTCAGCGCGGTGCGCTCCTCCTGCTGGCGCGCCACCGTGTCGAGCATCCGATTCATCTGTTGCGCGACGTCGGCGATTTCCGCGGGACCGGCGATCCGGGCGCGCACGTTCCGGTCGCCGGCGGCGATTCGGGCCGACGTCCGGGCAAGTTCGCGGATCGGACCGCTGATCCTGCCGCTCGCGTGCAGGACGAGCCCCAGGGCAAGCAGCAGCACCGCGACGCCGATGACGACGCTGCGGACGAGCAGCGCGCGGTGGTCGGCGAACACGTCCGCCTCGGGCAAGCCGACGCTCACCGTCCAGACGGTGCCCGGCACGCTGACGAACGCCCACAGGTGCGGGATGCCGGCGACGCTCGGCATGCGGAGGAGGCCCCGGTCGCGACCGCGGATGGCCTCGGCGAGGCGTTCCGGGAGCGGCTTTCCGATCCACTCCGCGGCGTCGGCCGAGCGGATCAGGAACCGGGAATCGCCGTCGACGACCGCGACGCTGGCGCGCTGCGGAACCGCCGCCAGAAGGACGCGGCCCAGCTGCGGCAGGTCGAGCCTCAGGCTGGCGAGCCCCGAAACCTTGCCGGCGCCATCGCGCACCGGGTGCGTGAGCGTCGCGAACCATCCTCCGGGCGCGTTGCCGGGGGAGGCGCCGCCGACCGCGATACCGTCGCTGCGCAGGCCTTCGCGGAACCACGGTAGATCGACGACCGCACCGGTCGCCGACGCGTGCGCCCCGAAGGCGCAGACGCTGCGGCCGTTCGCGTCGCGCAGGTCGAATCCGGCATCCTCGGGCAGCAGGCTGCCGTAGTCGCCGCGCAGGTGATCGCAGCCGGCGGCGTCGAGCGCGCTGACCTGCGGCAGCTCGGCGATCCGGCGCAGGATCTCGCCGCGCTCGCGCAACGCCTGCGCAACGTTCGCCGTGGTGCGTTCCGCCAGGCGGTCGACCGTGGCGTAGGCCTCGCGGGTGGCTTCCTGCTCCTCGTTCACGAGATACCAGGCGAGAAGCCCCGCGGCAGGCAGCGCAAACGCAAGCGTCAGCGCCAGCATCTGCGCCCGTATCGGCATCGCGCGCGCCGGACCGCTCATCGCCGTGCGCCCTCTACGACTGGCCGCGACTCCACGCGGTGACGCGCCCGGCGGGGGCGCGCCTCCGGCCGTCGCGCCCGACCGGCCGGCGGGTGTCCGCCGCCGCATGCACTTCCGGCACGCCCCGCGTCACCGGCACGGGGGCGCTCCGCGTCACCGGCACGGGAGCGCTCCGCGTCACCGCGGGCATGCCTTCGCGCGCGGGATCGCGGTGGCCGACGGCGATGGCCTCGAAGCGCACGAAATTGGCGAGGAAAGCGTCGGTCATGTCGGGGTCGAAGTGGGTGCCGCGGCCCGCGACCATCACACTCCGCGCCGAGGCGAAATCCATCGCCGGCTTGTAGACGCGGGGCGAGACCAGCGCGTCGAAAACGTCGGCCAGCGCCATCAGCCGTGCCGGCACCGGAATCGCCTCGCCGGCGAGCCCGTCGGGGTAGCCGGTTCCGTCCCACTTCTCGTGGTGCCAGCGGGCGATCTCCTTGGCCACCGTCAGGAACTCGACGCGCTCGACCGCATCCCGCTCGGCGCGCTCGATCGCGTCGCTGCCCAGACGCGCGTGCGTCTCCATGATCGCCCGCTCGTCGGGGGTGAGCGGCCCCGGCTTGCACAGGATCGCGTCGGGAATGCCGACCTTGCCGATGTCGTGCAGCGGCGCGGAGCGGACGAGCGTCTGGATGTAGCTGTCGGTCAGCAGCGAAGCGAACCGCGGGTGGTCGCGCAGGCAGATCGCCAGCTCGTGCACGTAGGCCTGCGTGCGCTGGATGTGGTTGCCGGTCTCGATGTCGCGCGTCTCGGCGAGGTGCGCCAGCGCGCGCGTGCTGACGTTGCGGATCAGGTCGTTCTCGGCCATGCGCCGGGCGACCTCGGCCTCGAGGAACGTGTTCTGGTCGGCCAGCAGGTCGCGGGTCCGCTTCTGTTCCAGCTGGTTGCGGACGCGGGCGAGCACGATCGCCGGCACGACGGGCTTGGTGATGTAGTCGACGGCGCCGGCCTCGAAGCCGCGCATGACGGCCGCGGTGCTGTCCATCGCGGTGACGAAGATGACCGGAATGTCGTGCGTGGACGCGTCGCCGCGCAGCCGCTGGAACACCTGGTAGCCGTCGAATCCCGGCATCATGACGTCGAGCAGGATCAGGTCGGGGCGGGGCCGCATCCCGGCAATGCGCAGCGCCTTCTCGCCGTTGTTGGCGGCGAGCACGCGGTAATGGGGTCGCAGCATCCCGCCGAGAACCATCAGGTTCTCGGGCGAGTCGTCGACGATCAGGATCGTCCCGAACGGTGCTTCCTCGTGTCGCATGGGCCTTTACGGGGAGGTCTCCGGGTCGACGCGCGCGACGCATTTCCCGGCGTCACGCACTGCCCCACCACCTCCGATATCGGACGCCTGCCGGAAAACTTTAGCCCGATTTGCGCCTTCCCTGCCGGCAGCGCCGGTTTTCGATGCCGCCGCCGGCGGGACCCAAACCGGCGCCATCTTTGCTACCCTTCCGTCATGAGCGGCCCGATCACCGCCGGATACCTGCTGATCCACGGCGCGCTGTTGCTGTCGGCACGCGCGCTGAAGGAAGCGCGGGCGATGAAGCGCGAATTCGGCGAGGTGCGCGACGCGCTGCGCGCCCGCACCGAGCAGCTCGCGCAGGCACGGCGCGGACAGCAGGCGGCGCGGCTGGAACGCCTGGCCGCGGCGCGCAACGTCGAGGCGCCGGTCGCCGGCACCGGCGCCGCCGACAGCCTGCGCGCGGCGAAGACGGCGCAAAGCCGCGGCCCGTCGATCGACGAAGTCCTGTCCGCGTACGCCCGGCAGCGGCAGGCGCGACCGGGCCTGGACGCGGCGCAGGCCGAAGGCTTTCGGCAGACCGCGGCGCGGATCATCGGCCGGCTCGGACTGCCCGAGGGCGCCGCGCTGCCCGCCGGGATCGAGGCGCTCGCCCGCGACATCGTGCTCGCACCGACGCCCGAGCGCGCCGAGGCGATCGGCTCCGAGCTGCGCCGCGCGGTGCAGCGTTGGCGCGAGGCCCTGGGCGCCCGGCGCGCGGAAGGCGAGGAAGCGCGGCGGCTCCTGGAAGCGCTGTCCGACGACGCCCCGGCGCCGCTGGTCGCTGCGCTGGAGCGCGTCGCCGCCGAAGTCGATCGCCTCGACGACGCGCTGCGCGCTGCGGCGCAGCAGGTCCTCGCCGCGCAGGCCGCCGATCAGGCGGAAAGCGAACGCGAGGCGGCGGCTCTGGTCCTGGAGGAGACGCTGCGCGATCTCGGCTACGAGGTCGAGGGCATCGAGGCGACGCTGTTCGCCGGCGGCGGCGCCGTCCACTTCCGCCGCCCCGGCTGGGAGAGCTATTTCGTGCGCCTGCGCGTCGACGCGCGGGAGCAGACGGTCAACTTCAACGTCGTGCGGGCGAAGGGTGCCGAGGAGACGGCGGAGCGAAGGCGCCAGGACGCGCTGGCCGAGGACCGCTGGTGCAGCGAGTTCCCGCGCCTCCTGCGCACGCTCGAGTCCCGCGGCCTGCGGCTGGAGGTGACTCGCCGGCTGGCCGCCGGCGAGCTCCCGGTGCAGGTCGTCGACGCCGCCGCGCTGCCCGCCGTCCCCGTCGACGAGGCGGCGACCCCGTCGCATCCGGCGCCGCTCGCGCGGCCGCAACGCTGAGACCGCCCGCCATGGACAACGCCCCCCGCTGGATTCGCGACCTCACGCGGCTGCTGCCGATCCGCTCGCAGTTCGTCGTCGCCGGCAACATCCGCGACAACTTCCTGACGCCGCTGCCGGGCGGCGCGACGCTGGCGCCGCTGCTGCGCTGCCTGTGGGCGCACCTCGCGCCGCTCGACTACCGCTTCATTCTGGTCTACGACCCGGTCGAGGGCCTGCGGCCGTACCCGAACGAGCCCGCCGCGGTCGAGCTGGCGGTCAGGCTGTTCGACCTGAAACTGGTCGACGGCGCGACGCCGACCAGCCTCGAAGGCCTGATCGGCGTGATGAAGAAGGTGGCGGCGCAGCGCGAGGCGCGCTGCGCGCTGGTCGTCGACTACGCGTCGCGGCTGACGCGCGCGCCCGACCACCTCGACGCCGCCGAGCACCGTTTCTTCGTCGCGGCCGAACGCCTGTCGCTCGCCGCCAACCCGATCGTCCCGCGCGGCGCCGACGTCGCCAGCGCGGTCGGCAAGGCCCGCTACAACCCGGTGCTCTGGCTCGCCAACCGTTCGCAGGACCTGCCGCCGTGGCTGACCTTCGACTCGACGCGCGTGGCCGTGATCGCGATCGGGCTCCCCGACTTCGAGACGCGCCTGGCCGCGGCGCCGCTGCTCGGCGGCCTGTTCGCCGACTACGAGAGCGGGACCGAGGCCGAGCAGCGGAAGTTCGCCGATGCGTTGGCGCGGCTGACCGACGGCCTGCCGCTGGCCGCGCTCGGCGACATCGCGCAGCTCGCCGACCGCCAGGGCATCGGCTTTCGCGACGTCGACGACGCGGTCCAGTGCTACAAGGTCGGCGTCGTCGAGAACCCGTGGAAGAAAGGCTACCTGCGCAGCCGCATCGCGGGCGCGCTGCCGTTCATCGAGACGCGCGTGCGCGGCCAGCGCCCGGCGGTCACCAAGACCATCGACATCCTGATGCGCTCGGTGATGGGGCTCACCGGCGCGCAGGCGCGCTCGTCGGGCAACCGGCCGCGCGGCGTGCTGTTCTTCGCCGGGCCCACCGGCGTCGGCAAGACCGAGCTCGCGAAGACGCTGACGCAGCTCATCTTCGGCGACGACCGCGCGTACATCCGCTTCGACATGAGCGAATTCGCCGAGGAGCACACCGGCGCGAGGCTGCTCGGCGCGCCGCCCGGCTACATCGGCTACGACGCGGGCGGCGAGCTCACCAACGCGGTGCGCGAGAAGCCGTTCGCGGTCGTGCTGTTCGACGAGATCGAAAAGGCGCACCCGCGCATCCTCGACAAGTTCCTGCAGATCCTCGAGGACGGGCGCCTGACCGACGGCCGCGGCGAGACCGCGTACTTCTCCGAGGCGATCCTCGTCTTCACGTCGAACCTCGGCATCTACGTCGAGGACGAGCACGGCAGGCGCGTGCAGAGCGTGCAGCCGGGCGATGCGCAGGACGTCGTCGAGTCGCGCGTGCGCGGCGCCATCGAGGACTACTTCAAGTATCACCTGTCGCGCCCGGAGATCCTCAACCGGATCGGCGACAACATCGTCGTGTTCGGCTTCATCACGCCCGAGATCGGCGCGCAGATCTTCGACGGCATGCTCGCCAACGTCGTCGATCGCGTGCGCGACGAGCACAAGATCGACCTGGCGATCGCCGACGCCGTACGCAGCTCGCTGCGCGAGATGTGCATCCGCGATCTCGCCAACGGCGGGCGCGGCATCGGCAACCAGCTGGAATCGCTGTTCGTCAATCCGCTGTCGCGCGCGCTGTTCGGGCTTGCGCTCGAAGGCCGCGTCGGCGTCACCGTCACCGCGCTCGCCGAGGACGAGAACCGCATCGTCACGGTCACGCTGGAATGACCGCCGCCGCGACGCTCGAGCTCAACAAGGCGCACTGGCCGGTCACCGTGCTGGGCCCCGGGCGGCGCATCGGGCTGTGGGTGCAGGGCTGCGCGATCGGCTGCCGCGGCTGCGTGTCGCAGGACACGTGGGCCGCCGACCCGGCGCGGGCGATTGCCGTCGCGGATCTCCTCGCCTGGTGCCGGCGGGTGGCGCAGCCGGGCCCCGACGGCGTCACCATCAGCGGCGGCGAGCCTTTCGGGCAGCCGGAAGGCTTGCGGGCGCTGCTCGAGGGGCTCGCTCGCTGGCGCAGCGAAGCCGGTCTCGACTTCGACATCCTCTGCTACAGCGGCTACCCGCTGGCGGCGCTTCGGCGCCGGCATGGCGACCTGCTGGCGCTGCTCGACGCGGTCATCCCCGAGCCCTACGTCGAGGCGATGCCCATCACGCACCTGTGGCGCGGTTCGGGCAACCAGCCGCTGGTTCCGCTGTCGCAGCGGGGGCGCGCGCGCTACGCCGCGCACGTCGACGCCGCGGCCGAGGCCGCCGGCAAGCGGATGCAGGTCGCCGTCGAGGGCGGACGCATCTGGATGATCGGCATTCCCGCACGCGGCGACATGGCGCGGGTCGAGACGCTCTGCGCCGAGCGCGGGCTTTCGCTGCAGCAGGTGTCGTGGCGGCGGTAGCTTGACTCCTCCGGCGCCCGGCGACCACGTCCGCGTCTGCCCCGTCTGCGAGCGGGAGAACGCGCCCGAGCGCGCGCGCTGCGCTTGCGGCGCCGCGCTGGGCAGCGTCGACTTTTCGCTGAAGCCGGCGCCGGCGAAGGCGCCCGC
>CAIWHR010000367.1 GCA_903912485.1 uncultured beta proteobacterium
TCGATCAGCTCGTCGATCGTCAGCGCGGGGTTCGTCAGCAGCGCGAGGCAGGCGTTGACGACCTCGGTCAGGTTGTGCGGCGGGATGTTGGTCGCCATCCCGACGGCGATGCCCGACGAACCGTTGACCAGCAGGTTGGGCAGCCGCGACGGCAGCACCGTCGGCTCCTGCTCCTTGCCGTCGTAGTTGGGGGCGAAGTCGACCGTCTCCCGGTCGATGTCGGCGGTCAGCTCGTTGGCGATCTTCTGCAGCCGGCACTCGGTGTAGCGCATCGCCGCCGCGTTGTCGCCGTCGACCGATCCGAAATTGCCCTGGCCGTCGATCAGCGGGTAGCGCAGCGAAAAGTCCTGCGCCATCCGCACCAGCGTGTCGTAGATCGCCATGTCGCCGTGCGGATGGTACTTGCCCATCACCTCGCCGACGACGCGCGCGCACTTTACATACGGGCGATTCCAGACGGTGTTCGCCTCGTGCATCGCGAACAGCACCCGCCGGTGGACCGGCTTCAGCCCGTCGCGGACGTCGGGCAGCGCCCGGCCCACGATCACGCTCATCGCGTAATCGAGGTACGAATGGCGCATTTCCGCTTCCAGGCTTACCGGAAGCGTTTCTTTCGCAAACTGCTCGATGGGCGGCATAGGCACGGTGAGTTGTTCGTGGGGGGCGCTTCAACGGCGCGCAAAACCCTGCTGGGAAGACCCGGACCGCAGGAGTCGACCGCGAAACGCCGGGAACGCCATTTTGCCGCGCGCGAAGCGGTCGCCGGAGTCCGGAAACCGCTGCCCGAAGGCATCGGAGGGCCTTGAAAACGCGCAATTTTATCATGCCGTTGTAGCGCCGCGACAGTTGCGCTTTCACGGCGGCGAAAATCGCAGTTTTTTTTGCACCGCCCTGGGGCCTATGCTATATTTCCATCGGAAAGAAAGGATTCGACGCGCCAGTGCCCAATCTGATGGGCTGACTGGTGTGGGAATTTGCAGAGTTCGCAAAAACGTGTTCAAAACCAATGCCAAAGGGGTGAAACAATGACTCGACGTCTCGTCTCCGGTTGTCTCGTCGGCGCGCTTGCGACGGTGTTCGCGGGCAGCGTTACGGCGCAGACCGCCGATCCGAAAGGTTACATGGCCGGAACCGCCGGGAAGCCAAATGCCGAAGCGATCGGCTACGTTCTGAATGCCTATCCGACCGACAAGGACGGCATCGTCAAGAGCGGTGTGTACAACGGGACCAAGGGTCTTGCCGGCGGCCTGTGCTATCGCACCGGCTACTGGGCGCCGAGCATGGCGATCGAGCAGTGCGATCCCGATCTCGTGCCGAAGAAGGTCGAGCCGCCGAAGGTCGAGCCGCCGAAGGTCGAGCCGCCGAAGCCCGTCACGCCGCCCCCGCCCCCGCCCCCGCCGGCGGCCGTGCAGAAGATCACGCTGGCCTCGAAGGCGCTGTTCGACTTCGACAAGGCCGTTCTCAAGCCCGAAGGCATGGCCGCGATCGATCGCGACGTGATCTCGAAGCTGAAGGACGTGCAGAAGCTGGAACTGGTTCTGGTCACCGGCCACACCGATCCGATCGGCACGCAGGCCTACAACCAGAAGCTGTCGGAGCGTCGCGCCGACGCCGTCCGCAACTACCTTGTCAGCAAGGGTGTCGCCAAGGACAAGATCGAAACCCTCGGCATGGGCAAGACGCAGCCGGTTCCGGGCGTCGTCTGCACCCAGAAAAACATGAAGGAAAAGATCGCCTGCTTCGCGCCCGACCGGCGCGTGGAAGTCGAAGTCAAGGGCGAAGCGATCAAGCGCTGAGCACCTCGAGCCTCACAAGAAAGCCCCGCCTTGCGCGGGGCTTTTTTCATGGGTCCGACCGGATTCCGCGCATCGGGCGACGTTCCCGTGCCCGCCGCTCCTGCTATCCTCTCGTCCATGCAGACCATCGACCTGCGCATTGATGCCGGCTGGATCGTGCCGGTCGAGCCTCACGGAACGCTCCCGGGGCACGCGATCATCGTCGACGGCGGTCGCATCCTGGCCGTCGTCCCGACGCGCGCCGCCGACCTGGCCTACGTCGCGCGCACGCGCGTCGCGCTGCCGGGGCATGCGCTGGTCCCCGGCCTCGTCAACGCGCACACGCACGCGGCGATGACGCTGTTTCGCGGCATCGCCGACGACATCCCGCTTCAGGCGTGGCTCGACGACCACATCTGGCCGCGCGAAGCGCAGTTCATGGGGCCGGAATTCGTCTACGACGGCACGCGCCTCGCCGCGGCCGAGATGCTGAAGGGCGGCGTCACCTGCTTCAACGACATGTATTTCTACCCCGACGCCGCGGCACGGGCGAGCCTCGAAGTCGGAATCCGGGCGATGCTGGGCATCGTCTTGCTCGATTTTCCGACACCGTACGCATCGGACGCCGACGCCTACCTGCAATCGGGGCTGGCGGTCCGCGACGCGCACAAGCACGCACCGACCCTCTGCTTCGCGCTGGCCCCGCACGCGCCCTACACCGTCGGCAACGCCGCCTGGGAAAAGGTCGTGATGTACGCGCGCCAGCTCGACCTGCCCATCCACACGCACCTCGCCGAGACGGCGTTCGAGGTGGCGCAAAGCCGCGAGCAGCACGGCGGCACGCCGCTCGCCCGGCTCCACGCGCTGGGCGCGACGGGTCCCGGCTTCATCGGCGTTCACGCGGTGCACCTCGACGCCGCCGACATGGACCTGCTGGCGAGGCACGGCGGGCACGTCGTCCATTGTCCGATCTCGAACATGAAGCTCGGCAGCGGGATCGCCCCGGTCGCCGCGCTGCAGGCGCGCGGCGTCAACGTGGCGCTCGGCACCGACGGCGCCGCCTCCAACAACCGGCTCGACATCCTGGGCGAGATGCGGATGGCGTCGCTGCTGGCGAAGGTCGGCAGCGGCGACCCGGCGGTGCTGCCCGCGCAGCAGGCGCTGGAGATGGCCACCCTCGGCGGCGCACGGGCGCTCGGCCTGGAGCGGATCGTGGGTTCGCTCGTTCCCGGCAAGGCCGCCGACATCGTCGCCGTCGATCTGTCGGCCGGCGAGTTGCTCCCCTGCTACGATCCGGTCTCGCATCTCGTTCACGTGGCGGGGCGCGAGCACGTGACCGACGTCTGGGTCGGCGGCGAGCGCGTCGTGGCGGATCGCGTGCTCACGCGCATCGACGCAGCCGCGCTCACCGCGCGCGCGCATTCCTGGCAGGAGCGTTTGAAATGACGACCGATGTTCGCAACCCGCCGGCCGCGCCGGCCGCGCCGGCCGCGCCGGCCGCGCCGGCCAACGCCGACCCGGCCGAGCTCGCAAAATTCGGAGCGCTGGCGCATCGCTGGTGGGACCCCGAAAGCGAGATGTTCGGGCCGCTGCACACGCTGAACCCGCTGCGGCTCGAGTGGATCGACGGCGTCGTCGGCGGTCTTTCCGGCCGCAGCGTGCTCGACGTCGGCTGCGGCGGCGGCATCCTGACA
>CAIWHR010000368.1 GCA_903912485.1 uncultured beta proteobacterium
AAACTGCGCCATTCTAACAGCAACGCGACGTCGCCATCCGCCGCCGCCGGCCGCGTTCAGGCGGCGGCCTTCGACCCGCCGCAACGGATTCCCGTCGCGGCGCGGCGCGTCAGCGCGGCGGATCGAGGACGCCGGCGTCGCGCAGGTGGGCGACGATCGCCTCGGCCGCGCTCTCCGGCGCCGTGCGCGTCGTGTCGACGACGATTTCCGCGTGCTCCGGGGGTTCGTACGGCGAATCGATGCCGGTGAAGTTCCTGAGTTCGCCGCGCCGCGCCTTCGCGTAGAGCCCCTTGGTGTCCCGCTGCTCGGCGACGCCGAGCGGCGCGTCGACGAACACTTCGCAGAACTCGCACTGCTCGACCAGCGCGCGCGCCATCCTCCTCTCGGCGCGAAACGGCGAGATGAACGACACCAGGACGATCAGGCCGGCGTCGACCATCAGCCGCGCGACCTCGGCGACGCGGCGGATGTTCTCCACGCGATCGGCCTCGGTGAAGCCCAGGTCCTTGTTGAGTCCGTGCCGCACGTTGTCGCCGTCGAGCAGGTACGTGTGGCGGCCCAGCGCGTGCAGCTTCTTCTCGACCAGGTTGGCGATCGTCGACTTGCCGGCGCCGGACAGGCCGGTGAACCACACGACGGCCGGACGCTGCCCCTTGAGCGCGGCGTGCGCCGCCTTGTCGACGTCGACCGCCTGCCAGTGGACGTTCTGCGAACGCCGCAGCGCGAAGTGGATGAGTCCGGCGCCGACGGTGGCGTTGGTCAGGCGGTCGATCAGGATGAAGCCGCCGGTGTCGCGGTTCTCCGCGTAGGGATCGAACGCCACCGGCGCATGCAGGTTGATGTTGCACACGCCGATCCCGTTCAGCTCCAGCGTCCGCGCCGGGAGGCGCTCGAGCGTGTCGACGTTCAGCTTGTACTTGGGCGTGACCAGGCTCGCGCCGACGGTCTTCGCGCCGATTTTCAGCAGGTACGAGCGCCCGGGCAGCATCGGCTCCTCGCCCATCCACACGATGCCCGCCTCGAACTGGTCGGCCACGCCCGGCGGCGAGTCGGCGGCGGCGAGCATGTCGCCGCGGCTGACGTCGATCTCGTCGCCGAGCGTGATGGTGACCGACTGGCCGGCGACCGCGAGGTCGAGGTCGCCGTCGCGGGTGACGATGCGCGCGACCGTGCTCTGCCTTCCCGACGGCAGCACGCGCAGCCGGTCGCCCGGACGCACGACGCCGCCGACGATGCGCCCGGCGTATCCCCTGAAATGCGCGCCGGGGCGGTTGACCCACTGCACCGGCATGCGGAAAGGCCCCGCCTGCGCGTCGTCGTCGATGCGCACGGTCTCCAGGTACTCGAGCAGCGTCGGTCCGCCGTACCAGCGGGTGGCGGCGCTGGCCTGCGTCACGTTGTCGCCGCGACTGGCCGACAGCGGAATGCAGACGACGTCGTCGAGCCCCATCTGCGCGGCGATGCCGCGATACTCGCGCTCGATGCGCTCGAAGGCCTCCTTCGAGTAGGCGACCAGGTCCATCTTGTTGACCGCCAGCGCGACGTGGCGGATGCCCAGCAGCGACGTGAGATAGCTGTGCCGCCGCGTCTGCGTCAGCAGCCCCTTGCGCGCGTCGACGAGGATGATCGCCGCGTCCGCGGTCGACGCGCCGGTCACCATGTTGCGCGTGTACTGCTCGTGGCCGGGGGTGTCGGCGACGATGAACTTGCGCCGGTCGGTGGAGAAAAAGCGGTAGGCGACGTCGATGGTGATCTGCTGCTCGCGCTCGGCCGCGAGCCCGTCGAGCAGCAGCGCGAACTCCAGGTCGTCGTCGCTGCCGGCGCCCTTCGACTCCGCCCGCAGCGTGGCCAGCTGGTCGTCGTAGAGCAGCTTCGACTCGTACAGCAGCCGGCCGATCAGCGTGCTCTTGCCGTCGTCGACGCTGCCGCAGGTGATGAAGCGCAGCAGCGTCTTGCGCTCCTGCGCTTCGAAGTGACGCGCGACGGCGTCGACGCTGGTGCTGCCGGCGCCGCTCATCAGAAGTACCCCTCCTGCTTCTTCTTCTCCATCGAGCCGGTCGAGTCGTGATCGATGGCCCGGCCCTGGCGCTCGGAGGTGGTCGCCGCCAGCATCTCCTCGATGATCGCGGGCAGCGTGTCGGCGTCGCTTTCGATCGCGCCGGTCAGCGGGTAGCAGCCGAGCGTGCGGAAGCGGACCCGCTTCATCACCGCGCGCTCGCCCGGAGCGAGAGGCATCCTGGCGTCGTCGACGACGATCAGGGCTCCGTCGCGCTCGACCACCGGGAGCAGCCTGGCAAAGTACAGCGGAACCACCGGAATCGCCTCGCGCTGGATGTACTGCCATATGTCGAGCTCGGTCCAGTTCGACAGCGGGAACACGCGGATGCTCTCGCCCCTGTTCTTGCGCGCGTTGTAGAGGCGCCACAGTTCCGGGCGCTGCATTTTCGGGTCCCAGCGGTGCTGCGTCGAGCGGAAGGAGAAGATCCGCTCCTTGGCGCGCGACTTTTCCTCGTCGCGGCGCGCGCCGCCGAAAGCCAGGTCGAAGCCGCCGCGTTCCAGTGCCTGCTTGAGCCCCTCGGTCTTCCAGACGTCGGTGTGCACCGCCGAGCCGTGGGTGAACGGATTGATCCCGCGCTGCAGCGCTTCGGGATTGACGTGGACGATGAGCTCGAGCCCGAGTTCCTTCGCCGTGGCATCGCGGAATTCGTACATTT
>CAIWHR010000369.1 GCA_903912485.1 uncultured beta proteobacterium
CGTTCTGATCCCCGGCGCCCCTCAAGCAATTTGCAAATCAGCGTGTCCCAAAGCCACCACGGGTGAACCACCCATCTATCGCCCGCCGACCCTCACCGAATGTGCAAATCACGACATCAAACAAAGTGATCGCGCTCACCAGGCTACTCAAGGAGAAATTCATGCAACTCAACATGCAGCACGACACAACCTACCCGAGAACGTTCTGCGGGATACCACTCCTCCCGGCCGGAGATATTCTGCAGCTCTCGGACCTGCCGGACGCACCCGCGCTGCCGGCTCACCTTCGCCACCTGCCCATCCTCGCGGGGTCAACCACCAACAACGACTGGGCTCTCGGGAGCAAGTGCCGAGGAACCCTCGGCACGGGTCAAATCCGTTGGCAAGTCGCTGGCGAAAACGTGTGTGTGCTCACAATTCGCTTCCAATTCGGCCAACGCCAGCAGTACTGGCTGGTCGACCCCGCGGACACGCGGGTCTGGGCGATGCTCGGCAATTGGTCGGCAGCCAAGACCGCCATCATTGCGCTATACAACTCGCGGAGCGAGCGAGTCCTCATCCGATTGCCGCTTCCTGGAGATGTTGGAACATTGGCTAAAGCGGAGCTTTCCCGGCTCCCGGAGGCTTCCCCTCTGAGTTATCTCACGGCGGCCTTCTCCATCATCGCTTCAAAGTTGCTGGTTCAACAGGCAACCAGCGACATTCGCGGCATTCGCAAACTGAAGAGCGTTGATGTGGCGCTTCTGACCTCACACAAGGTCGACGCCGGCTTCGACCTGTTTCTGCGGAACTGCGAAGAGCGCGACGCAGCATCGCCGTGCGCCTCCAGCAGTGCGGAAACCGCCGTGCATTGATGAACTACGCGCGCCGATCCACTCGGCGCGTCAGCATCTACATCGGGGAACGCGTGCGTACTGAAAGCACGAATTCGACAAAGCAACAGGCAGCGGAGCCAGCGGTAGACGCCACCTGTAACCGCCGCCAAAACATCTGCCAAGGAGGCAACAATGCTGATGAAAGCCAAGAATTCACATCGTAAGCTGCTGCTCGACCTCAACTGGGGCCAGGCGTTGAAACAGGCCCCAATACTCGGGGAGTTTGAGGACTCGCTGGGCACCCATCCACCGCCTACTGCTTTTGTGGTCAAGACGACAGAACTCAACGGGCTGATTCCCTCCACGTTCGCTCACTTTCCTGTCGCCTACTTCAGGCTGCACGCCGGGCTGCAGTCCATGCTCGCGCAGCTTTCCAGCGCAACATTGACGGCGTGCAACTTGTCGTCGGACGACCTGCTTAACAACGAGACGTACGGAAACCTGAATTGCGACCCGGGTACGCTGACATTTCGTGAAGCCCCGTTTGTGGACGCGCTAAACAAAGCGTTCGGTGTAGGCGCATTACTTGTCCTGTACCGCTGCGCAGACCGAGTGCTTCTTTCTAAGGTCAAGGTCGATGATGCAGTCATAAGTGACTTTCAAGGCTGCAACAGCTGCGCCGGCCGCAATTACAAGCCGTACCGCATCTGGCCCGAGGAGGAACTTGCCGCGGTTGCCGGACAGACCGAAACAGTCCTCCCTTCATCGACGTGGAACGACAGGCCACTCGTCGTCGTAGAATCGTTGTGGCGAGACTGGCAAAGGTAGGCATTTGTGGAAGGCCCGGCTTGTGGGGAGCATTCGGCGGGCACAGGTTCGGCCCGTGGTGGCAATTGTGAGGGCACATCGACATGGCGCGATGGTCGCACGCCTTAACCTGTTTCGGCGGCTCGAACCTTGGCGTCGCGCTGAGTATCGTGTCGCAGGCGGTAGAGTTCGCCGATTCGCGCCAGCTGGGCATCGGGCAGCTGGAATAGGGTCTCGGCGCAGGATTCTTGCGTGCTGAAGCGGACCCAATGCAGGCACCGCGCGCAGACCTCGGCAAGCAGCCGCAGGTGGCCACGTTGCCAATCCGAAAAATGCACAGGTGTCGATATCGCGGGGCTCGAGAGGGCCATCCCGGTTTCAGGTGACCCGCTGACGGTGACGTCGAACATGGACCCGAAGCGCCGCAGCCGAGCGCAATCGGCGTCCGAAAGGGAGAGTACTTGGCAGGACTGTGCAGGGCTCATTCTTCCTCATCTGGTTAGGCTCGCGGCGGCCGCAGGATGCAACGTATAGGCACCGTGGAATTGCGTTGGCAGGTGGCGGCTTCCTCTGGTGCGTTGGCGACTCCTGGGATGCTCCAAGGCGCCAGCAGAATCGCGCGCGGTGAACGCGGAAGGTGGGGGGGCATTTGCGCAGATTGTGCCCGCCTTCCGCCGTGCAGCCTGGCGTTGGTCACGATCCCGGAACGCCGCCACCGGTCGAGTGTCGGAGGGCCATCGTGAGTGCACCATGCCAACGTCGGTTGATGCTCGCCAGGGTCCGCAATACGCGACCCGTGTGGACACCAAACGCGGCGGGAGGAGCCAGTGCGACGACCGGTGCCGGGGCCCCTGGCAGTTCGGTCAAGACCGCGGCGGCACTGACGCTGACCGGCTGCCGCCGTGTTGGGCGCTATGCTTCCGGCTTGGGGCGAAATGCAGTGCAACACGTGATGCTGCAGTCGTTGACTTTGGAGGCCGATTTGCTCCACCATAGTGCTACCTTCGTAATGCGGTTTCGGCGAGAAAAGCCAGTAGTTTCATAGGGTAAGGCGGAGGAGAGTTCGAATCCCGCCCTCTCCGCCAAAGTCCTGTAAACCCACGTCGTCAGCCGGTACCAAAGCCGGGTTATTCCCCCTGATTCACCCCTGATGCCACCCCGCCGCTTGTAAACAGGCGTCGCCGAGCGTATCGTCCCATCAACGCGATTCGCGTGGGAGTAAGGGGGAGGTGTGGGAAAGCCTTCGCAGCCGTTGACCGCAGCCGAGTGCCGGGCGATCGCGCCGGGAAAGACGCTGTACGACCGCGAAGGTCTGGCCCTAATCGGCAAGGCCGCCGGCGCGTACTGGCGCCTGCGATTCACGTCTCCCGAGACCAACAAGCGCCGCGACGCCGGGCTTGGCGCCTATCCTGCGACGACCCTGAGCGAAGCGCGCGAGCGTGCCGCCGAGTTCCGCGCCATCGTCCGCGCCGGTATCGACCCGCTCGAGGATCGGCGCCGCGTCACCGACAAGGCCAAGACCGCCACCGTCGCGTTGACGCAGCGCAGCAAGCGCGCCGCCGCGACGCTGGAGACCGCCGCCCGTGAGTTCCACCGGCACCATCGGGCCGGGCTGCGCAACGCGAAACACGCGGCGCAATGGATCAGTTCCCTCGAAACGAGCGTTTTCCCCACACTCGGCAACCGACCGTTGGCCGAGATCACCGCCGATGACTTGCTGGCCGTCCTGGCGCCGCTCGCCGACCAGGTGCCCGAGACCGCCCGCCGCGTGCGCCAGAGGATCGACGTGATCTACGCCGACGCGATCCTGAACGACCTGGCCGACAAGAATCCGGCGCAGATGATCAAGGCGAAGCTGCGGCGCACCGCCGGCAAGGCGAAACACTTCCGGGCGTTGCCTTACGCCGACGTGCCGGCGTTCGTCGTCGCGCTGCGCGCCTTCGACCGGTCGCATCCCGCGATCCGGCTGGCTATCGAGTTCCTCATCCTGACGGCAGCGCGCAGCGGCGAGGTCCGTGGGATGCGCTGGTCCGAGGTCGACGGCACTACCTGGGCGATCCCCGCCGGCCGGATGAAGCGCGACGCCGAGCATCGAGTGCCGCTCACCAAGCGGGCGCTGACCATCCTGCAGGAAGCGCGCCCCCACTCGACCGGCAAGCCCGACGCCCTGGTGTTCCCCGGCCGTGCTGCTGGCGCTGGCATGTCGGACATGACGCTGCTGCAGCTGGTGCGCCGGATGCCGACCGGCGGCGACCGTGACGATGGCGCACCCGAGATGTGGGCCGACCGGACCACGCTGCACGGCTTCCGCAGCGCGTTCAAGACGTGGGCGATGACGTGTACCAAGTTCCGCGTCGACGTGATCGAGGCGGCGATGGCACACAAGGAAGCGGATCGCGTCGCGGCTGCCTACAGCCGGACGACTTACGAGGTCGAGCGGGCGAAGCTGGCCGCCGACTGGGCGCGCTTCGTGGAACAGGCGCCCGCCACCGTGCATCAACTGCCGAAAGCGCGTGCGATGAAGTAGCACGGCAGAGAGCGGGCGGCGCGAGCGCGGAAACGCTCGCGCCGCCCTAACCAAGCAACCTGAACAGGAGGTCGCAATGGCTGGATCGAAGTCTACCTCACGGGCGCAGTCCGAGCCCGTTCAAGTCCTTTTCCGCCGGGCGTTCGACGTTCCGCGCGATCCCACGAGCATCGAATACCGGCGGGGCGTTGTCGACGCGCTGGCCTTCCGCCTGGTGGGCGAGCGCATCACCCCGCCGTGGGCCGTGGGCAGCGTCCAGTTCGACGCCTGGTACGCCGGCACCCGAGAGGGCCACCGCATCGCCATCGAGGCGCTACAGGCACCTTGCCGGGCGGCAGCGTGAGCGCGCGCACCGTCGCCGCACCGTATGCCGGCTTCTCGCTGCGCGAGATCATCGTCATCGCGCAATGCCTGATCGACACCATCCTCGCCGACCGAGATCGGGATTACGTCATCGCTGCCGTAGCCGTCAACCGCCTGCAGCCGCCGTCCGAAGGCGAGGATTCACCCGAGCGCGGTGCCCGGCGTCTCTGCGAGATGCTGCAGGAACGCGCCGGGGCGGGCGGCGACGCCGCCGAGCTAAAGGACTGCCTCGCTGCTGCTGCGGCGCTGCTCGCCGCCAAGGCGGCAGCATGACGGCCCCGACGGTTCTCCACCCGGTGGACGACATCAACATCCTCCTGGCGAAGGCTGCGGCGGTAACGCGTGCGCTGGCGTTCGCTGTCGAGCATCCCGACGACGGCCTGGTGAACGCCGACTACCAGACCGTCTCCGTCGTGATCACCGACCTGATCGGGGAGGCATCGGCGCTGCTCCAACCGCTGTACGAGACGGACACCGCCAAGCCCTAACCACTTCACGCCGCACCTAGGCTGATCCCCGAAAAGCCGGTTCACCCGCCGGCCTGGTGCGGCACCTTTTCCGGGTGTTGCGAGGGTGAACGCATGAGCGATATTGATGTTTTCAAACTGCCGTATTTCCTCACCGCAAAGAACGGCGAGCGTCACTCGCGCGCCTGCGTCTTGCTCACCGGGCTGGCGCGCGGCGCTGCTGTCGGATGGCCGGATGGCCCGCCGGAAGGCGCGCGCCTGGCGCTCCACGATCTTGTTGCAGCTTCGCGCGCTATGGACCCGGACGACGACGCGCAGCGTCTATTGTCCGAGGCCGTTCTGTCGGCTCTCTCGCTGGGGTTGCGCATGGCGGTCAAACCGTCGGGCGCGGCATTGGCCGCCGCCATTGATGACGCGCGCAAGCGGGAACGGGATGCTGCGGCGAAGGCGCGATCCGAGGCGGCGCGGCGCGGCCATGAACCCCATACCGCTGCGCGAGCGGAAGCGATTGCATGGTACGTCGAGCATCGCGCCATGTTCACAGGCAAGGGGAAGGGTGGCAAGGATGCCGCTGCCATCGCACTTACCAAAATCCTCACGTACGAGTTTTCCACTATCCGGGGGTGGCTCAAGAACACCTGAGCGCTGCGTGCAGCGCACAGCCGCTGCACGCAGCCTGTATTCCAGACACTGTTGCGCGTCGCTATTGTGAGTCCGTCGTTTACACCATGCGTGCCAACAGGAGACATGATGACGCACCCGCTACCCGAAGGAATGGACCCGCTGCTGTTCACGGCGTCCGTGCAGCAAGCCATCGGCGGCATTACGCGCCAAGGGCTCTCGAAGATGGTCAAAGAGGGCCGCTTCCCGGCGCCGCTCGCGTTCGGTACGCGCAACGCCTGGCGCGCCAGCGTCGTGCAGGCGTGGATCAACGCCCAACAGCCCCGCACCCCGGACCAGCGCAACGTCCTTAGCGCCCGCCTGGTGCGCGATCGCCGCGTGGCCCGCGTCGTGGCTGCGATAGAGGCGACGAAGTGACCCCCCGCGCGCGAGGAGCGCCGCCCACAAAAAGAAACGCCCGGCAGGCACCGGGCGGTTCAGGGAAAACAACTGACAGCCAGAAGCCTACGCCTGCCGCCGCCCGCGCGCAAGGCTTCAACGCCTGCCGCCGCCACGCCTGCCAGCCGGGTCCAGTCTACCCGCCGGCACCCGGCACCGAGGCTGCGGCCGACTTGGCTCGCGCTTGGGGGCGGGCATGAGTGCCGCCCCGTTTCACGGCAGCCGCCTTATCGAGATCATCGCCTGGGCGATGAACACGATTGAGCATTGCGACCATCTGCTGACGCCGGCCGGTCAACGATTGGTCGATGCCGTAATTTCGCACGTCAGCGCCGCCGGCCTGTTAAACGCGTTTCTCGACTACTCGCGAGTAAAGCACGGCGCCATGTTGGGGTTGTCGGCGGAAGAATACATCGCAGCCAAGGGCAGATGGGCCGCCACGCTCATGAACGAAATGATCGAGCTCAGCGTTAACGCAGGCGAAGAACCTGCCGACATGTTCGCCGACATACTCGAGCAATCGGAAAAGTATGCCAACGGCGAAGGGAGGCGGCATTGAGTGCCGCAACCCTGCTCGACCGCCTGGACGGCGTGCGTCCGACCGGGTCCGGCCGCTGGGTCGCCCGCTGCCCGGCGCACGGCGACAAGTCGGCGTCCATGTCCGTTCGCGAGTTAGACGACGGCACGGTGCTGGTTCACGATTTCGCGGGATGCAGCGTCAGAGACATCCTGGCCGCTGTTGGTCTGGAGTTCGCCGACCTGTTCCCGAACAAGGTCGAACAGGATCACCGCCGACGCGGCGAGCGCCGCCCGTTTCCGGCGACCGATGTTCTGCGCGCCATCGAGCGCGAGGCGCTTATCGCGGCCACCGCCGCAAGCTTCCTTGGCAATGGTGGATCGCTCACCGACGAGGATCGTGAACGACTCCTGACCGCCGCAGCGAGGATAACCGCTGCTGTTACGGAAACCCGCCATGTCTGACGCCCGTCTGATGAGTATCGACCAAGGAACCGACTATCTGGACCGCATCATAGGCGACGCCAGGAGCCGCCAGCGCAACGCAGACGACTTCGGTGCGGGGAAGGACCAATCAGGGCCAAAGAAGTCGGCAGCACCCGAACCTGACGGTGAACCGTGGCCTGACGCGCTGGCGCCCGAGGCGCTGCACGGCATTGCCGGCGAGTTCGTGCGGATGATCGAGCCGGACACCGAGGCGGACACGTCGGCCATCCTCGTGCAATTCCTTGTCGCCTTCGGTGCGCTGGTCGGACGCGGGCCACACTACCGCGTCGAGGGAGACCAGCATCATTGCAACCTGTTCGCGCTGCTCGTTGGCGGCACGGCGAAAGGTCGCAAGGGAACGTCCTGGGGACGCGTGCGGGCGCCGTTCGAGGCCGTCACGTCCGACGACCCTCTCGCCGCGTGGAAACCCTACGTCAGCGGACTGTCATCCGGCGAAGGTCTCAAGTACAACGTCCGCGACGCCAAAGAGGAAACGAAGAAAAGCAAACACGGCGAACCTGTTGTCGAGATCGTTGACGACGGCGTTACCGACAAGCGCCTGCTAGTCGTCGAGCCCGAGTTCGCATCGGTATTGCGTGCGGCGGCGAGGCCGGGGAACACGTTGTCCGCGACGATCCGCGAAGCCTGGGATTCCGGCAACCTGCGGACGCTGACGAAGAACGACCCGGTAACGGCGACCGGCGCGCACATCTGCATCATCGCCCACGTCACCGACGACGAGCTACGCTCCGAGTTGACGGCGACCGACTCGGCGAACGGCTTCGCGAACCGTTATCTATTCGTTGCGGTCAAGCGGTCCAAGCTGCTCCCATTCGGTGGCGACTGCGCCGACGCGGGCGAGGCGAAGGCGCTCTCTGATCGTGTATCCGAGCGGGCCAAGCTGGCGCGGATGCGTACCAGAATCGTCATGACAGCGGACGCAAGGACGACATGGGCGACCGTCTATCCCGAGCTTTCCGCCGGCGCCGAGGGGCTGCACGGCGCCGTCACGGCGCGAGCCGAGGCGCAAGTGATCCGCCTGGCGCTGGTGTACGCGCTGCTGGACGGTGCCGACCATATCGACGTGCCGCACCTGCTCGCCGGTCTGTCGGTCTGGACCTACTGCGATGCCACGGCGAAATACATCTTCGGCGCATCGCTCGGCGACCGCACCGCCGACGAGATCATGCGCCGGCTGGCGAAGGCGGGCGACGCCGGCCTGACGCGGACGGAACTGCGCGACTTGTTCAATCGGCATATCACGGCCGACAAGCTAGGCGCAGCGCTGGAAATGTTGCAGCGCAAGGGAAAGGCAACCTGCGAAACCGTGTCCACCGGCGGGCGTCCGTCCGAAATCTGGAGGGCGACGAAATGAATAAGCATACGTGCGCGTTAAGCGTTTTAAGCGTTTTAAGTACCCATCCGGATACCCTTTCCGCGCATAAAACGCTTAACGCGCAACTGTCCTCGGGACTTTCCGCGCTTAAAACGCTTAACGCGCAAGTGGAGTCGGAAACGTGAACCTACTCGCGCTCGCCCGGTCGGCGATCCCCAAGCGGCCGGACGGACGGCCGGAAGCGGCTGCAAACGATCATCTTCGCCGCATCGCAACACCGGCCGAGTCCACCGAGCTTATGGTGCTCATCCAGTCAGTCCTGGCCGGCTCGCCGGACGAGTGGCCCGAGGTTCACCGGATCGCCGTCGCCGATCCCGAGTCGGCTTTGATCTGCTTCCAGGCGCGGGCCGCCGCTGCCGCACCGCCGCCGCCGGATCGGTTCGCGCTGCCGACCTGCCAGCAATGCGGGAACCTAACCAGAAACGGCCGCTGCCTTGCTGCCGGCCGTGGCGAGCTTCCCTACGTCGCCAGCAAGAACTACTCGCCCACGTCCGAGAAAGGCCGGCGCTGCGAAGGCTTCCTGCCGCAGCCTGGCGACGCCGACCAGCGACCAGGCATGGAGCGCTGGCCCAACATCGACGCAGCGCCAAAGGATCGCATATGACCAAACCTAGGAGTCACCATGCCCCCTGACATCATGACCCCGCGCGACTACTTCGCGGCAGCGGCGCTGACCGGGCTGCTGGCAGCAAGGGCCGGCGACGGCATTCCCCGCGCCGACTTGGCCAAAATGGCGGTCCACTACGCCGACGCGCTGGTGGCCGCGACGCTACAGCCCGCCAAACCGAGCCAGACGCGCGCAGCCGCTGCCGGGGTACTTGGGCACGTCCGTGCGCCGTAGCGTGCAGCCTGGGGCTTCCTGCGGGGCCGCGATCGTCGTCGCGATCGTCTCGGCATCCCCCGCTCCGCGTACAGCAAATGTCGTCGGTGTCGACATTTCCTCTCTCTCGTTGATCTCCACGGCCACGCTAGTGTGTCGTCGCCATCTACACACCGAAGGCATGTCGTCAGCGTCGACATGCCGCAATGTCGTCGGTGTCGACATTGACGACACCGTTGCGCCGCATGGGCGAGTTGATCCAGGTGGAGCAAGAGGCGGGGAGGTTGCGTGCGCCGGGCGGTAATGGATCGAACCAGCACGCAGCAAATATCACCGTCGATGATATTACCTCGCTCTCCGACCTCGGCATCCCCCGCGACCGCTCCGCACGGGCGCAGAAGCTCGCCGAGGTGCCAGAGAAAGAGTTCGAGGCCGCTCTGCAGGAGCCCCGGAAAAAGTATGCGCTTGCGCGCCTCTCTGATACGTCCGAAACGTGTCCGGGGGTGACTTCATCTTGCCGTTATCTCGGTGCCATTGCAAGCCATGTCACGACATGACATCGATGAGACGCCGGTTATCCACGAGCGCACGCTACTGGGAGCGGTACGGTGGGCCTAACGTCCGTTATCGGGCCCAGTCCCAACGGATTTCGCGCGGCGGCCTTGACCCTGTGATCCCATATGACCACCGCTGACCCGCTCAACGACCTGGCCGACGTGATCGGCCGCCCTGGTGCGCTGGCGCTGGCCGCCGTCGCCGGTGGCGGCCGGCTCTACGTACCAACGTCGCCGGTGGCCGGCTCGTGGTTGGTGCGGCTGCTCGGCGACATGCAGGTCGCGCGCCTGGTGGACCGCTTCGGCGGCGATACGCTGGAACTGCCCCTGCCACCCGTAGCGGCGGCGCGCTCCGCTCTAGTGCACGAGCTGCGCGCGGAGAACTATTCCGTCGACGAGATAGCCGACCGCGTTGGCCTGTGCCGCCGGTCGGTTTTCCGCATCCTCGCGGAAGTGACACCCGTCACCCTGTAAGTGGTGCGCGCGCCGGGCGAGTATTCGGCCAAGCGGGTATGGGTTGCCCTAGGAAACGATGGCATGGGCCGTGGTGGGTCCACGAGCCCCTAACCCCGCCCCCCATAACTCTGTCGCCACGGCGAGAAAAACATGCCCAACCAGACGCCCGCAAACCTTCCGCCGCTGCTCACGGTCTCGCTGACCGCGACCGGCGTCATCGCCGCGAACCGCTTCGTCACCCCTGCCGGCGCGCAGGCCGGTGCCGACGCCAACGCTCTCGGCGTCGCGCGCACGGCGGCCACCATCGGCGAAGTGATCCCGGTCGACACGCTCGGGCATTGCATCGTCGAGGCCGGCGCTGCCATCGCCGCCGGGGCAACGCTCAAGTCCGACGCCAGCGGACGCGCCATCACCTGGGTGACGTCGGGTGCGCGCGCCGCCATCGCCATGGCCGCCGCGACCGGGGCCGGGTACTTCATCGAAGTGCAATTGCTCCAGAACGCCGCCTAAGGGGATGCCATGAAAGCCCACGTCGACAACATCAAACAGGCTAACGAAACCATCACCGCCGCCGACGCCAAGGTCGCGCGCTGCATCACCGAGCGGGAGAAGTACCTCGTCGCGCACGAAGCTGCCGGACAAGCGGCGGAAGCGCTCCAGGAGAAGGCCGCTCGCGCGGCCGCGCTGGCCGCTGTCGGCGAAGGTGACGAAGCCGCCGCCCGCAAGCTGGAAGCGGACTCCATCGCGGCGGTGGCCCGCGTGGCATCCATCGCGTTGACGCTGCGCGGATTCAGCGACGCCGAGCGCGACGGCGCTGCAGCTGCAGCTGCGGCTCGGGTACAACGCGCCGATGCTGTGCGCGCTGCGCTGTGGACCTATGGCGCGACCGTCGCCGCCGAGTACGTAAAGGCTGCGCGCCCGTTCATCGAAGCCGCGCGCCGCGTCCACGCAGTTCAGCGCCTGCTCTCCATGCAGGGTGAAAAGCGCCCCGCTATTCTCGAGCGCGCACGATTCGCGCGAAATGGCCGTGCCCGCCGTCAATGCACCTTCCGGCGATGCGCTGCGCTGCGGGGCTCACGACCTGTTTTTCTACAACGCGCCGTCCGAGTTGTATGTGCAGGATCATCCGGCAATGGCGGCGGTGTTAGACATCGAGGTCGCTGCGCTGACCAAGGCCGGCGTCGATCTCTGACCACCGCAGGCACCGGCGCCTGACGTTCATCAATGAGCCGGCCGCGCTTCCTGCGTGCGGGGGTAAGGGTTGCCCACGGATGGCCGGCTCACCCCTATCGCTTTCGGCAAGGATCGCGCGCAATGGCTGACCAGGTGCCTGATGACGCATACCAGGCGCTGGTCGACGCCGAGGCGCGCGCCATGCACGCGGACCACCCGAACATGGCCTTCGCCGACTGCGTTTTCTGGGTCGTGAGACTGTTCGATGCCCGGCGCAAGGATGCCGCCCGACGCCTGGTGCGCGCTGCCCGGCGATCTGCACGGGGGGCACCGCCGCCGCCGACGCCGATACCAAGACCAAAGCCAGCGCCGCCGCCGCTACAGCCTCTTGGCGAGGCGCTGCTGGCCGCCTGTGCCTGCCATACCACCACGACCCGCCGGGGGGCTTGTGGGGATGCCTAGCAGCCGCACCACTCGCGCCCCGCGAACCATTGACGGCTCGACGTTGGCGATTGTCCCTACCCCCGGCCGCAAACGGCCCCAGTTGGACAAGCTGGAAGGCGTGCGAGTGGAGATGGCGCGGGTCTACCGGGAGATGGATTCCGGCAAGCGCGAGATGAGCGAGGGGACCAAGTTGGTGTACGTACTCGCACAGATCGGCAAGGTGTTGGAGATAACCGCGATTGAGCGGCGGATTGACCTACTGGAGGAACACCATGCGACAAGGGACGATTGAGCGTCTGGAGGCGCTGGAGAATGCTTCGGATGCAACGGTGGGCCGCGTTGTCGTGTACCGATCCGGCGACGAGATGAAGCGCCCGCCGGGCGCTCTGGGGGTCGTCGTATTCATTCCCGACAACGGGCGCGACCCGCCATCCAACCGAACCAAGGAGTGAACACCATGCAAGAATACCTGACGCTGCCGAGGGGCTACACCTTCGACGCCGAGCGCCTTGACCTGCACCATCGCGCAATGAGCATCATGCACTCGTCACCAGGGCGCGACTACCGCACCGCCGCGCTGATGGCCGAGGCGCTGGTGCCCGAAACAGTCGTTCTGCATCGCGCCGACCTGACCACGGGTACCACGTTGCAATTGAGCGCATCGGCGATCATGGTCGCAACCGCGTTCGCAGGCGTTGCGTACTCGGGCGGCGCGATTCCCGGCCCGGACGGCCCCTTCGGCATTGACCTGGCCGAAATCCAGATGCCACGCGGCGGGCGCGTCTCCCTGCTGAAAAACCACGACCCGAACCAGATCGTCGGGCAGGCCAGCGCGCAAGTCAGCGGCGGCATGCTGTACCTGGACGGGGGCCGCTTCACCGACGTTACGCCGGCCGGGCGTGAGGCGGCCGGGCTCTACGCCGAGGGGCAACCGTTCGCGCTGTCGGTCGGCGTGAGCGGCAGCATGGAACGGCTGTCCGACCGTGGCACAGATGTGGAGTTGAACGGCCGCGTGCAAACGCTCAACGCTGTCATGCGCCGGCCGCGACTGCTGGAGGTTTCACTCGTCCACGCTGGCCGCGATCCCAACGCCCGCTTGCTGCCGGCACGGTGGGGATAGGCGCAGCGGCGGCGCGGTATCATCGCGGAATGGACCCGACCAAGCCAACCGACGACGTGCAGGCAGCCGACTCGAAGGACACGCGGCCGTCGTTCGTGCCGAATGGGTTTGTTCGAACCGCTCCAGTTCTCACGGAGGCCGAACTTGACTTCATCCAGGAAGAGCACATGCGCCTTCGCAATGAGTGGATCGCGGCCGGATCGAACGAGACCGCGAGCCAGAAGGCATGCCGCGAGCGGATGGACTACGTGCAGTTCTATGGCATGACGAAGTAGCCCCCCCCGCTCCCCCGAACGCCCGCCCCGTGCGGGCGTTTTCACGTCTGGCGGGCGACGACCAGGCGCAGGCCGACCAAACGCGGGTTCGACTCCCGGTTCTACATCCACATCGGCGTTGAACGCCCGATCCGGCCGGCGGCAACGGGTATCAAGCGGAAAGGCGTGGGAGCAATGTGGGTGCCCTGAAAACTGCGACCGTAACCTGTTGAATCATTGGCGACTTCGATAGACGCCCTCTCCGCCAGTCCTTCTAAAGTCCTTGGTTCGCAAGGCGAAAAAAAGGCACGGTTCGAAGCCCGGTGTTCCACTGTGGTGACCCACTCGGTCGTCTGCCCGGAGGGTTTCGATGCGTGCTCGATCGGTATCTCACCGGCGTTACCGAGCTGCCGGTGACGCTGACGCCGTAACGGCGGTCACCGCCGGCGCGATGCTGGTCAGCGTACGCGCGCTGGCCGCGCCCGCACCACCGCGCCGGCTCCACGCGTCAACTTTTTCAGCGGCTTCCCGCTGCCCGCTCCATCCCCGATCATCCCGTAGTCACGGAAGGACGGGCTTTGCCTGCCTACTGCATCGGGGTCATCGCCTTCACGCGCGACGGGTTGACGGGATGAGGGCCGGGAGGTTGCCGTCAGTACTCCCCGTGCCTGGACTTCGCCCGCACACGACGCGTCAGGGCGAAGCGCACCGATTCCCGGGGTTCAACAGTGCGAGGTCTTCCGCGAGCACCGGTTCAGCGTCGTATAGTTCTTCGCGTTCGGTTCGACGTAAGCGTCCCCACAACCCGTATTGAAATCGCCGCGCCCGACTGGGTATGTTCGTTCTCCGACGTGACGGTGAAGGAGAACGGCGATGGAGGCGAGAGCGGGCGAGGCGCGGGAGGGGTCGAGCCCAGGCGAAGGTGGCA
>CAIWHR010000370.1 GCA_903912485.1 uncultured beta proteobacterium
CCCGCCGCCTTCACCACCGGCGTCCAGCGCGCGACCGACGCGCTGATCTCGGCGGCGAACTCCTCCGGCGCGTTGCCCACCGGCTCCGCGTTCTGCGCGAGGAATGCGTTGCGGACCTCGGGGAGGTTGAGGATCCGAACGATCTCGCGATGCAGCCTGCCGACGACCTCCGGCGGCGTTCCGGCCGGAGCCAGCACGCCGACCCAGGACAACACGTCGAAGCCGGGAAACCCGGATTCGGCGACGGTCGGAATGTCGGGCCAGGCCGGCGCACGATGCGCGCCCGTGACCGCCAGCGCCTTGAGCCGGCCCGCCTTCAGGTACGGCTCGACGGTGCCGGGAAAGGACAGTGCGACGGGCACCTCGCCGGAGAGCACGTCGCCGATCAGCCGGGCGGAGTTGGCGTACGGGACGTGCAGCAGCGCGACGCCGGCGCGCTGCGACAGCATGGTCATCGCGATGTGCTGGGCGGTGCCGACGCCCGACGTCGCGTAGGCGATCTCGCCCGGCCTGCGCCGCGCCAGCGCGATCAGCTCGGACAGCGAATTGACGTGCAGCGACGGGTGCACGGCGATCACGATCGGCTGCTGCGCGAGCCGCGTCACCGGAGCGAACGCAGCGACCGGATCGACCGCGCGAGACCCGTAGGTGAGCGGCAGCAGCGTGATGAGCACGCCGGACACGAGCAGCGTGTGACCGTCGGGAGCGGCTCTGGCGACGACTTCGCTGGCGGCATTGCCGGACACGCCCGGCTTGTTCACGACCACCACCGGCTGCCCCATCGACTCCGTCATCCGGTCGGCGATGAGCCTGGCGAAGACATCGAGCTGGTTGCCCGCGGTGAACGGCACGACCAGCTGGATCGGCCGGCCCGGAAACGATGGCGGCTCCGCGGCGCCGGCGGGCGCGGTCAATCCCGGGGCGACGATGGCGAGGCACGCAACGGCAAGCCTGCGCAGGCCGCAGCGCCACAGCGCGCGCGCGCGTCGATGGAGTCGGTTCACCGTTCGTGCCTCATCGCGAGCATGGCCTCGATGAGCTCGGGTTCGTCCCAGGGCACGTCGACGGGACCGTCGCGCAGGCGACTGCTCTCGGGATCGCGCAGCCATTCGTGCGGAAAGTTCACGAATACGCGCTCTTCTCCGTCGTCGAGACGCGTGCGCGTGGTCGACGGCCTGCCTTCCACGGCCGCGAGCAGCGCGGCGCCGGTGCTGACGTCGACGAATTCGCCCCGGTGCGCGCCGGGCGTCACGCGGCGGTTGATCTCCACCAGATACGCCGCGCCCGTTCGCTCGTGAACGATGTATTCCGGCGCGAAGATCCCCGACATGCCGAAAGCGCGGGCAAGCCGGGTCGCCGAATCCTGGAGCTCCGGGCAATGGAAGTAGCGCACGACGCTGGCCGGTCCCTTGGGCTCCCCCGCCAGCTTGTCGACGGCGTAGCCGCAAAGCAGCGAGCCGCGCCAGGCGGTGCCCGAGAAGTACCGGGTGCGCCCCGGTATGTAGGCCTGCACGACCAGCCGACGGCGGTCCGCATCGCCCAGATCCGGCGATCTGTCGCCCGCCAGCCGCGCAAACTCCCGCGCCAGCGCGTCGCCGTCGGCGCAGATCGCGACACCGTCGCCGGCGCTCGAATGGCTGCGCTTGAGCACGACCGGCCACCCCTGCGCGGCGGCAAAGGCCTGCGCTTCGACGACGAGGGCGACCACCCGGTACGGCGGAACGCGAACGCCTGCCGCTTCCGCCGCGGTGCAGATCAGCGTCTTGTCGACGCTGGCACGGTAGTGGGCGGGATCGCCGAGCGACTCCGTGATCAGCGCGGCGAGGCGCAGCCGCAGCACGGGATCCATCGCCTGCGGCGGTGCGAGCACCAGCTGCTGCATCAGGCGGAACGCCGTGTCGTCGCAGGGCAGGACCAGCCGCGGCGCCGTCGCCTTCACCGCAGCGGCGAAGGCGTCCACCCACTGCAGCGGGGTCGCGCCGTCGGGCAGGTGCCCGATCTGCCGCAGGTAGCGGCTGCGTTCGGCCAGCGATCCCTTCGGCGCCAGCAACGACACGCTCCAGCCCGCATGGGCGAGGTCGCGCGGGATGCGCGCGGTCCCAAGCCATTTCGTCGCCGTTGCGACCAGCAGCACCGTCGGCGCCATTGGAATCCCGAGGGGTGAAACGAGAATTATCCCACGAGCCATTCGGCGCCGACCTTCGGGCCGTTGCCGGGCCGGTGCCGGGAATTGACATGGCACCGACGCGCAAGTGAGTATTCGCGCCGACAGTTGGGCAATTTCGCCCGGGCCAAGAGGGGGAACTTCATGCTGATGCCAATGCGGTCTGCACTGCCTGCGTTCGCGGCGATCGTCGCGGTTGCGAGCTGCCTTGTCGCGCCGTCGGTGCGCGGGCAGACGATCATCGACCAGTGGAGTTCGATCAGCGTGCCACCGGCGCCGCCGCTGAAAGCCGTCGCGATCGACAGGAAGACGACTGCGCTGCTGCTGCTGGATTTCAACGGGCAGACCTGCAACATGCAGCGCAGGCCGCGCTGCATCGCGTCGATCCCGAAGGTCAAGGCGCTGCTGTCGGCGGCGCGCGCCGCAGGCGTGCCCGTGGTCTACAGCCTCGCCGGCGCTGCGACGGCGGCCGACATTGCCGGCGATCTCGCTCCCGCGGCCAACGAGCCGGTCGTGTCGTCGGGTGTCGACAAGTTCCTTGGAACCGAACTCGAGAAGATCCTCAAGGACAAAGGCATCAGGACGGTCATCGTCGTCGGCACCGCGGCGCACGGAGCCGTCCTCTACACCGCGAGCGGCGCGGCACTGCGCGGAATGAAAGTGATCGTGCCGGTCGACGGCATGTCGTCGGACCTGCTCTACGCGGAGCAGTACACGGCATGGCACCTGACGAACGCGCCGATCGTCGGCGCCGCGGTCACGCTGACGACGATCGACCAGACGACGTTCTGAGGCTCGCACGATCGCCCGCGTCGAGGCCATCGCCAGACCGCGCGGCTCTCTGGCACGCGGCCGGCGATCCGGACGCGCTCCCCGCAATCCCGCATTTCGGGGGCGAGGACGATTACTCGATTCCGTGGGCCATCGACGGCGCCGCCGCCGCCGCCCACGTCGACATCCATCCGGCCGCGCCTATCGCTCGCCGCGTGCGCCTATCGCCGAGATCGCCGGCACCTGGCGGGTATCGACGTCGAGGAGCCTGCCCCACTCGTGCCATTCGACCACCGCGGCATCCGTCAGCGCAGTGAGTGCGCTCTCGTCGAGCGCGATGCCCGCGCCGAGGTCGAACAACCGGATGACGATCCGGGTCCGCTGTTCATCGTCCGCGACGCACAGGTCGGCAATGCACGAAGCCAGCGAGAGCGCCTGCGATCCGCGCAACGCTCGCGATCCTTCGGCCAGGGCAATCGCCTCCGGATTGGCGTGGTGAAGGACGACCTGGACGAACAGCGTCGGGAAGCGCCAGTCAGCGAGCATGGCCGCGGTGACCTCCGCATGGTCGACCGCGAACGCCTCGCGCTCCAGCGCCAGCAGTTCCCGCGGCGTCTCGCCATGAGATCCGGCCAGCACGGCGGCGTACTCGACGGGATAGACGGACGCCAGCGCCAGGCGGCCGATGCCCGACAGCAGCCCCAGCGTGAAAATCTCGTCCGATGCCATCGCCGCCAGGCCTGCGGGAAGCGTCTTGGCGGCGATTCCGCAGGCCAGCGAATGCGACCAGAACCTGCGGTAGTCGAAGCCGACGCAGGACTTCCCGTGTTCGCCGCCCATGAGCGAAAGCGCCAGCGCGACGTTCCTGACCGACGCGAGGCCGAGGCGGCGAATCGCCTCCTGGACGGAGACCACGGGCCGTCCGCCCGCCAGCGCCGCCGAGTTCGCAAGCTGGATGAGGCGCCCCGTCAACGCCGGGTCGGTCTGCGCCAGCTTGACGATCCGGGCGAGCGGCAGGTCCCCGTCCAGCGCAAGCTGGGCGATCTCGAGCGCGACACCGTCCGGCGACGGCATCTGCGCCGACCCCTTCAGTTCCGCTAGACGCTGTTCCGGGGTTGCAGGCATGGTGCGGGTGGATCAATGGGGTAAACGGACGCTGCCGCGAACTCGGCGCTTCCGGCACGACGGGTCGGAGCTCCCTCTGCGGGTCGCCCGACCCCGGGAGCCGTTTCCGGGTCCAGCTCCGCCGGATGGCGTGCATCGCCGATTCGTACCATAGCACAACGATGCCGCGGCGCCCCGTTCGCTCGACCCCCACGGTTGAACCATGCCGGCCGCCATCCGCCGGATTTCGATTTCAAGTACGATGTTCCCGGTGCGGCGACGGCTGCGTTCGACGAGCGCCAGCGGCGGCCGCCGGCGGATTTCAGGGCTCGGTAGACGGCAGCGCAGGATGAGGCGAAGGCCGACGGACCGAGCCGGTACCGGAAGTTGCCGACAGGGCGAGGACGCCAACCATGTTCGACTTCGTCAGGCGACGCGGAACCTCACTGGCGCTGGTCCTGCTGGTGGAGTTGGCGATCGCCGTGGCGCAGGGCGCCATCGCCTACAGCTTTACCCTGGGCGGCCTGGGCCAGCGTCTGGGCGTGGACGTCTCCGTGTTGGCAGCCGACGGACCGCTGACACGCCTGGGCCTCGTGGCGCTGATGGCGGCGCTGTGGCTTCTCGGGCGAAAGAGCGCGCTGTTCAAGCTGGTCGTTGCCGCCAACGCGATTGCCACGCTGGCGCTGCTCGTTCACACCGCCTTCCTGGCCAAAGTGCTGGCCGGGCTGTCGTTCCGCGCGGTCGACGAACTGCTGCTGGATGTCGTGCTGATAAGCGTGTCGAACGTCCTGACCTTCGCCGTCTGGTACTGGATCGTCGACCCGCCGGGAGTCGACGAGAGGCGGGACGAGGGTGAGCCGTGGGCGTTTCTCTTCCCCCAGCGTGCGAGCGCCCTGCCTGGCTACGAGACCTGGGTGCCTGGCTTCACCGACTACCTCTACGTCGCGTTCACGACCAGCTTCGCGTTCAGTCCGACCGACACCTTGCCGCTGACGCGCACCGCGAAGATGCTGATGCTGCTGCAGGCGGCGATTGCGGTGGTCACGCTGACCGGCATCGCGGGCAGCGCCATCAACATCCTGGCCGGAGGCGCGGGCGGGTAACCTGCCGGGCGCACGAAGCAAAAGCCCGGCGGGTTAGGCCGGGCCAAGTGCTTGTTTCATATGGTGGCGAACCAGGGACTCGAACCCCGGACCAAAGGATTATGATTCCTCTGCTCTAACCAGCTGAGCTAGTTCGCCAAGGGCAACAATTATAGGCGAACGCGAGGCTCGCGGTCAAAGCGAGTGTCAAGCGACTGTCCCGCGAGTGTCACGGCTGTCACGGCAACGCGGTAAGCGAGGGTTCGCGCAAGGGTCCGCGGGCTCCGTGCCGGTCCGCTCGCGGACGGAAGCGCAGCCGCCGAGCCGCTGCACTCCCAGCGCCGCCGACCGCTCGGCGGGACCGGCTGTAGGCCTTTCCTTACATGGAATATGATTATTGCCCTACGGACTAGGTTGTTTCATGTAGTTACAATGCAGCAACTCCTTAGCAAAGCTTAGAGCAGTGCGAGGGACGATCCCCGGCAATTGTCGCCAGCGACTCGCTTTCGCAACCGATGCGAACTTCGCGGCAATGGCCGAACGGCACTGCAGCAGGCTGAGTCCAACAGGAAAATGTCACATGCCATATCACGCAACCTGGGAGACGCGGGGGGTGTACGTCGACTACGTCGGCGAGACGAGCGACACCGAACTCGCGCGGCTTGCACGGTGCGTGCAGGGAGACCCGCGCTACGACGACCTGCGCTGGCTGTTCCACGACTTTCGCGAGTGCACGGGAACCACGTTTTCCCCCAGGAACATCAAGATGCTCGCGGCCACCGACGCCGCGGCGGCGCTGAGCAACCCGCGGATGAAGGTTGCCGCCGTCGCCGACATGCAGGACGTGATCGAGATGCTGACCACGTACCAGGACACGAGATTCGGCGCCTCGGCGCTGCGCGAGCCGCCGCTGCGCGTCTTTGCCGCCGTCGACGACGCACGCGCATGGCTCGGGATGAACGCCAGCGCGTGACGGGTCGCGCGCCGTTCATCGGCCCGGGGGCGACGAAGCGGCGCAGCGGCCGGCCGGCGTCGACTACGGCGCCGGCTTGGCCGCGAGCATGCGCTCCAGCGCCGAGACGAAAGCCCGCTGGCCGGGATCGACGGTGCTTCCGAAGCTCTCGATGCTCCGGCCGCTGCGGTCGACGAGGTACTTGTGGAAGTTCCACTTCGGCGCCTGCCCCGTCCTCGCGATCAGTTCGGTGTAGAGCGGAGTCGCCGCGACGCGGACGCCGGCGGTCTTTTCGAACATCGGAAACTCGACGCCGTAGGTCGTGCGGCAGAACTCGGCGATCTCCTTGTTCGAGCCCGGTTCCTGCCCACCGTAGTCGTTCGACGGGAAGCCGAGCACGACGAGGCCGCTGTCCCTGTACTTGCGGTAGAGCGCCTCCAGGCCTTCGTACTGCCCGGTGAACGCGCAGTAGCTTGCCGTGTTCACGATCAGCAGCACCTTGCCCCGGTATTGGCATAGCGACTGCGGCTCGCCGGTCTGAAGACGGTTGAACGTGTGCCGAAGCAGCGGCGGGCAATCGGCGGGCGCTGCCGCGGCGGCCGGAAGCGGACCCGCCTGCGCCGGCGCCGCGGCGGTCCCGGCGACCGGTGCCGGCGCCGCGACGGCCGCCTGCGCCTGCCGCCCGGAGACGTCGGCTGCACCGGCACCCGCTGCCGCGATCGCGAGCCCCAGCACGGCGAGCATCGAGGCGATCCGCGGCGCGCGGGGAGCGGTCGACCAGGTTGTACAGTTTTCGGCACGCATGCTAATTGTCCTGGACATTTATGTCAGCGGATGCGACGATAATGTTTCCATCCATGGATGTCAATGGGGTGTCCTGAACAATGAATGCATCGCCGGACGCGTCGGGCGTGCTGCTCGACATCAGCAGCGCGGAGCGCGAAACCGGATTGTCCAAGGACGTTCTGCGGATGTGGGAACGCCGCTACGGCTTTCCGAAACCGGGGCGCGACGACAACGGCGAGCGCCAGTACGCCGTGCCCGAAGTCGCCAAGCTCCGGGCGATCAAACGCCTGATGGACGTCGGGATGCGGCCCGGGAAGCTCGTCCGCTGCACGATCGAGGAACTGAACGCTCTGGGCGACCGGCGCGTCGAGCGCCACGGCGACGAGGCGGGCCCGACGGTCGAGCACGACCTCGTCGCGCTGCTGCGCAGCCACGACGCGGTGGGCCTGCAGAACGCGCTCGCCAACGGGCTGATGCGGCAGGGACTGCAGCGGTTCGTTCTGGAGACGGTGCCGCCGCTCAACCGCGCCATCGGCGAAGCGTGGATGCGCGGCGAACTGCAGATCTTCGAGGAGCACCTCCATACCGAGCAGCTGAAGGTGGCGCTGCGGACGGCGATCAACGCGTTCCCCCGGCAGTCGGGCTCGCCGCGGGTGCTGGCCACGACGTTTCCCGGTGAGCAGCACGGCCTCGGCCTGCTGATGGTCGAGGCGCTGCTGGTGCCGGAGGGAGCCCATTGCATTTCGCTGGGCGTGCAGACGCCGCTCGAGGACATCCGCCGCGCGGCGCTTGCGCACCGGGCCGAGATCGTGGCGCTGTCGTTTTCCGCCGCCTTTCCGGTGCGCCAGGCGAGCGAGGGGCTGGCGACGCTGCGCCGTCAGCTGCCGCCCGCCGTCGCGTTGTGGGCGGGCGGCGAGATGACGCGCCGCGTCCGGCGGACGCTGCCCGGCGTGCTGCTGATCCCCGAGCTTGCCGGCGCGCTGGCCGCGCTGGGCGGCTGGCGGGCGCAGCAGGCGGCAGCCGGAGTCGCGACGTAGCCGGGTCTGCGGCGCCGCGTGTAAGCTGCCGGCATGGTCACCGCACTCAGCCTCGCCTTCGCCGTGCTCGCCGGCACGGTGGCGTACGTGGCCTGGGCGCTGCACGAGATCGCGGCGGGCGCCAGCGCGCTGTGGTTCGTCGCCGCTGCGCCGGTTTTCGCGCTGGCCGTCCCCGCGCTGCTGACGACGATCTGGTTCGCGCTGGCGTGGATTTTCCGCGCCGAGCGGCCGCCGGCGGCGCGAGTCCGGTTTCGGGGCCTGGCCGGGCTTTACGGGCGCGAGCTGCTCGCGGTCGCCGGGGCAGCTCCGCGCATGATCCTCTACCGCTGGCTGGTGCCCGATCCGGCGCCCGCGTCCGCGCCTGCGACGATGCCCGTGCTGCTGCTGCACGGCGTGCTGTGCAACGCAGGCGTCTGGCGGTCGATGAAGAAATACCTTGCCGCGCGAGGCATCGGCCCCGTCTACACACTGTCGTACGGCCCGCCGCTGGCGTCGATCGAGCTGTTTGCCGATCAGGTGGCCCTGCGCATCGATGCGATCCTCGCGGCCACCGGAGCGCGGCAGGTCGTCGTCGTCGGCCACAGCATGGGAGGACTGGTCGCGCGCGCCTACCTGCGAAGGTATGGCGGGGCCAAGATCCGGCGACTGATCACCGTCGGCACGCCGCACCACGGCAGCGTGCACGCGTACATGCTTCCCGGCGCCGCGCTGTCGCAGTTGCGGCCGGGCAATGCATGGCTCGAAGGACTCAACGCCGGCGGCGGCGAAGCGCTGCCGCCGGTGGTGTCGATCTGGTCGTGGCACGACTCGATGGTCGCGCCGCAGACGTCGTCGGTGCTCGACGGCGCGGAAAACGTCGCGCTCGCCGGCATCGCGCACAACGCGCTGCTGCGCGATCCCGGCGTGCAGCAGCGCGTGGCGGCGGAGATTCTCGCTTCGTCCGCTACCAGTGAATCCCCTGCGTGAGCGCGGCGAAGGCCATCTGCTCGGGCGAGAGCTGCTGCGGCGGGGCGCCTTCCTTCCTGCCCTGCGCGGCGACCGAGTCCGGGAACATGTTGAACGCGGTGTTGAGCAGGATCTGCGTCAGGCGCGGCGCCGCGGCGTGGCTGACCGCGCCGAAGATCCCCAGCCGCGTCGCGATGCGCACCGGCTTGTAGACGATCGCCTCGACGACGAGGTCGGCCGCCTGCTCGGGCGACAGCGTCGGCACGTTCTCGTACATCTTGGTCGGCGCGATCATCGGCGTGCGCACCAGCGGCATGTTGATGGTCGTGAAGTTGATGCCCTTGTCGAGGAACTCGGAAGCCGCGCAGGCGGCGAACGAGTCGAGAGCCGACTTCGACGCGACGTAGGCCGAGAACCGCGGCGCGTTGGACAGCACGCCGATCGACGAGATGTTGATGATGTGGCCGCGCTTTCGCTCGATCATCTTCGGCAGGAAGCCCATGATCAGCCGCAGCGCGCCGAAGTAGTTGAGCTGCATCGTCCGCTCGTAGTCGTGGAAGCGGTCGAACGAGTTGATGACGCCGCGCCGGATCGAGCGGCCGGCGTTGTTGACGAGGTAGTCGCAGCCGCCGTGCTCCTTCAGCACGCGCGCGACCAGCGCGTCGCACGACGCCATGTCGGAGACGTCGCAGGGGAAGATCGCCGAGAAGCCGCCGGCGGTCTCGATCTCCTTCATCGTCTCGAGCAGCTTCTCCTCGCCGCGCGCGACCAGGATCACCTTGGCGCCGGCCGCCGCCATCTTGATCGCGGTGGCCTTGCCGATGCCCGAAGAGGCGCCGGTCACGACCACGACCTTGCCCTTGACGCGGCCGGACAGGCTGCGGTCGATGAACAGGTCCGGGTCGAGGTTGCGCTCCCAGTAGTCCCACAGCGTGGGCGCGTACGTCTCGAGCGGCGGCACCGCGATGCCCGAGCCCTTCAGCGCCTTCGTCGCCTCGCGGTTGTCGTAGCGCGTCGGCCAGTTGATGAACTGGAACACGTCGCGCGGGATGCCGAGGTCGGTGAGCACCGCCTTGGCCATCCGCTTGATCGGCGACAGCGAGCCGATGCCGTAGAGGATGGGCGCCGGAATGAACCCGAACATCCGCGCGTTCAGGCGCATCGTCATCTGCGGCGCGTGGCCGGCCGCGGCGAAGATGTTGAGCACTTCGCCTATCCGCAGCGGCGACGGATCGGTCAGGTGGAAGCACTTGCCGTCGAGCCCCCGCTTGTGCGCGAGGTGGTCGAGCGCGTCGGCGACGAAGTCGACCGGGACGATGTTGAGCCGCCCGCCCTCGACGCCGACCATCGGCATCCACGGCGGGAGCAGCTTGCGCATCTTCTGCAGGAACTTGAAGAAATAGTAGGGCCCGTCGATCTTGTCGATGTAGCCGGTCTTCGAGTGGCCGACGACGAAGCCCGGACGGTAGATGCGGAACGGCCGCTTGCACTCGTTCCGGACGACGCCCTCGGAATCGTGCTTGGTCTTGAAGTAAGGGTGATCGAGGTCCTCCGCCTCGTCGAACATGTCCTCGCGGAAGACGCCGTCGTAGAGGCCCGCCGCCGCGATCGAGCTGACGTGGTGGAAGCAGCCCGCCTGCGTCGCCGCGGCCAGCTCGACCGCGTGCCTCGTGCCGTCGACGTTGGCCGCCTGCTGCGCCTCGGCGGTCGCACCGAGGTCGTAGATCGCGGCGAGGTGGAAGAAGTGCGTGATCTTGCCCTTGAGCTTCCTGACGTCGGCGTCGGCCACGCCCAGGTTCTTCATGCCGAGATCGCCGGTCACCGCGATCAGCTGCTTGTCGTCGGCGCCCCACGCGGCACGCTGCGCCGCCAGCTTCTTCAGCGATGCCTTGCGCACCAGCACGTAGACGGGCTCGCCGCGCTTCAACAGGTTGGCGACCAGGAACTGCCCGATGAAGCCTGTCGCGCCGGTGACAAAGTACGCCATGACCTTCCTCCTTGCGAGTTATTGGAGCGCGGTTGACCTGCATCGGGTCGCGCCGACCGCCGGATGGACAAGGGGTCGCGGCCGGAGCGTCCCGGCCGCGCCTCTCGCGCACGCGGTCGGCGGATTATACCGGCGGGGCTTCGCAGCCGGCGGGACCGAGGCGGCGCGTTTAGAATGACTGCTCTAGTTCGTGGGCCTAAAATTCCAGAGAGTGCCTGCCGCAGGCGGGATTCTTCAGGAGTGCGCGATGCCGAAGAAGGCGACAACCAAGAGGGCGGCGCCGCCCGCCGGGCGACGCAAGGCGGTCGCCGCTCCGGAAGCCTCCGCCGGCAGCCCGGTGTGGCCGGCGGGGTTCGAAGTGCTCGCCAAGGCGCGGCAGGAAGGCGTCAGCGTCTTCGAAACGCTGTTGAAGCAGGGCCAGCGGCTCGAACAGAAGACGCGGGAAGCCGCTGCCGATACCGCGGCTGCGGCGCGCGGCGCCGCGGCGGCCAAGGCCAGGGAGATGCAGCAGATGGCCGGCGGCACCTGGGACAAGCTCGAGCAGGTGTTCGAGGATCGCGTCGCGCGCGCGCTCGCGAAGCTCGGGATCTACACGCAGAACGACGTCCAGCGCCTGGCCGATCGCGTCGACCAGCTGGCCGAGGCGGTCAACCGCCTGCTGGCGGCCAAGGGCGCGCCGCCGAAGTCGCCGGTTCCGCGGGCCAAGCCGCCGGCCAAGCCGCCGGTGAAGCGCGCACGCAAGACCGCGAGCAAGACCGCGCCCGGATAGCGCCATCCGCCACGCGCCCGTCGCGCTCGCCGCAGCCCGGAGTTCCGGGCCATGCGTTCAGTCGCGGTTGAGCTTCTCCACCTGCTTGATGTAGTTCTGCATCGCCTCGTCCGGGCTCGTTCCCTTGAGCTTGGCCCAGGCGTCGTACTTCGCGCCGCCGACGAAATCGAAGCCGCCCGGCCGGTCTCCGGCGACGTCGCCTTCGGTCGACTGCTTGTAGCAAGCGTAGAGCTTGAGCAGCGTCGCGTTGTCGGGTTTCTTCTTCGTCTTCTTGGCCGCGGCGGTCGCCGCCTCGAACCTGGCCTTGAGATCGTCCTTCTTGGGTGCTGCAGCCATGAGGTGGGGGCCTCTCGGGTGGGGTCTACCCTCGGAAGCGGGGCGTGTGCTACTTTAGCGCGAACCTCGATGTGCGTCCATTTGCGGCACGGGCCCCCGGGGCCGTTGCGCCGAACGGCACGATACGCGAACCTTCACCGACCTCACTCCCACCACGCCCATGGCCACAGCACGACGCGAGAAAATGTCGGCGGTCGACACCGCATGGTTGCGGATGGACCGGCCCGACAACCTGATGGTGATCTGCGGCGTGATGACGCTGCGCGATCGCATCGACCTCGAGCGCTTCGCCGCGACGATCGAAAAGCGCTTCCTGCGCTACGCGCGCTTCCGCAAGCGCCCGGTCGAGAAGGAAGGCGTCACCTACTGGGAAACGGACCGCGCGTTCGATCTCTCCCGCCATCTCGCCACCGTCAAGCTGCCGGGCAAGGGCGGAACGCGCCAGTTGCAGTCGCTGGTGAGCCGGCTCCTCTCCACGCCGCTGGATCGCGCGCGGCCGCTGTGGCAATACCACCTCGTCGACAACTACCTCGGCGGCAGCGCGCTCATCATGCGCATCCATCACTGCTACGCCGACGGCATCGCGCTGACGCAGGTCCTGCTGTCGATGACCGACGCGGCGCGCGGGCGCCCGGGCAGGGCGCCGAAGGCGGCGAAGGCGGCGAAGGCGGTGGCGCACGCGGAGGACGAAAGCGGCGGTTTCGCGCAGCTGAAGCGGTCGCTTCCCGGCGTGATGCAGATGGCGCTGAAGATCGGCGAGGCGATGATCGAGAAGGGCGTCGCGATCTGGCAGGACCCGAAGGAGGCGCTCGCGCTCGCCACGCAGGGCACGGCGTTCGCGGCCGAGATCGCCAAGCTCGCGCTGATGACGCAGGATTCGCCGACCCGATTCAAGGGCAAGCCGGGCGTCGCCAAGTGCGCCGCGTGGGCCGCTCCCATCTCGCTCGCCGACGTCAAGGCCGTCGGCAAGGCGCGGAAGGCGTCGGTGAACGACGTGCTGCTGTCCTGCGCCGCCGGCGCGCTGCGAAGCTACCTCGTCGACAAGGGCGACCGGGTGCGCGGCGTGGTGATCCGCGCGCTGGTGCCGGTCAACCTGCGTCCGCTCGAGAAGGCGCACGAGCTCGGCAACCACTTCGGGCTCGTCTTTCTCGACCTGCCGATCGGCATCGAGAGCCCCGTGCGGCGGCTGGCCGCGGTGCGCGCGAACATGAACGCGCTCAAGGCGTCCTACCAGCCGGTGCTGTCGCTCGGCCTGCTGGCGGCGATGGGCTCCGGCCCCAAGATCCTGCAGGACCAGCTGCTGATGGCGCTGGCGCGCAACGGGACCGCGGTGATGACCAACGTGCCCGGCCCGCAGCAGCCGCTCTATCTGGCCGGCGCCGAGGTCGGCAGCGTCATGGTCTGGGTGCCCCAGTCGGGCGACATCGGCATGGGCGTGTCGATCATCTCGTACAACGGGCAGGTGCAGTTCGGGTTGGTCACCGACCGCGGCCTGTGCCCGGATCCGGGCAACATCAGCGCACTGTTCGAATCGGAGTTCGAGAAGCTCAGGGCGACGATTCCGGAACGCGCCGCCCGCAGCGCCGCTTGAGCGCCTGTTGCGCTAAATCAATTGGCGCAGGGTCAGCGCGTGGAAGAATTCGCGGGTGTGATTTCGTCGCGGATCGCGGTGCAGCGTCATCCGACCCGCCTGAACCTTACCAACTGGGAGCAGATATGAAGCTGATTTCGATCGCCGTGGTGACCGCAGTCGCACTTGCCGCAGCAGGCATCGCGCAGGCGCAGGACGGCGCCGCGCTGGCGCAAAAGAGCGGCTGCATGACCTGTCACGCGCTGGACGCCAAGAAGATGGGTCCCTCGTTCAAGGACGCGGCAGCCAAGTTCAAGGGCAAGACGGACGCCGACGTCGTCGCCGCGATCAAGGCATCGAAGCCGCACGCGTCGTCGAAGGCGTCGGACGACGACCTCAAGGCCGTCAGCAAGTGGATTCTGACGCTCTAGACGTCGATCCGACCGCCGGGTACTAGCCGCGCATCCCGCCGGTCGCCGGCGGGGTCGCGGTCAACGAAACGCCGCACCGCGCGTTAAAATGCCACGCGGCGCGCCGTCCGTCGGCGCGCGCCGGTGTTGGCCCGCACCCCTGTGCCGGGCATCTTCCAATAAGGAGCGAGCATGAAATCGATGGTGATGACGGCGGTGGCGGTGGCAGCGCTGGCGGTGGCAGGGTTGGCGAACGCAGCGGACGAGGCGGACGCGAAGAAGGCGGGCTGTCTCAATTGCCACGGCGTGGACGCGAAGAAGATCGGCCCCGGGTTCAAGGACATCGGCGCCAAGTTCAAGGGCAAGAAGGATACCGACGTGGTCGCGGCGATCAAGGCGGCCAAGCCGCACGAGAAGCTCAAGACGTCGGACGACGACCTGAAGGGCATTTCGGGCTGGATTCTGACGCTGAAGTAACGGCGTCTTCGTCCGGAAAAAAGCCGGCGCCCGCCGGCTTTTTTCTTTGGTAAGATCGGATTCCGACTCTGCGGCAATCCCCGTGCTCCCCATCGTCGTCAACGGCGCCCCCCATGTCTGTCGCGACGTGCGCCGATCCCTGCTGCGCGCAACGCGCTTCGCCTGCGCCGCCGCCGCTTCGGTGCTGGCCGCGCTCGCGCCGGTGGCGGCCGCCCCGCTCGGACCCGACGAGCTCGCCGGCCTGTGCGCGGAAGCGGAAGGCCCCGCGCACTGCGGCCGGCTGGTCGAGCAGGCCCAGTTGAAGCGCCTGCCCGGCCTCGCCACGCGCGACGGCCCGGCGCTGAAGGTGACGCTCTACCCCGCCGGCAACGCGACCTTTGCCGACACCCAGGCGCAGAGCGGCGGCCGCTCGTACAGCCTCTGGGACTATCTCGACCCGATCAATGCGGTGCTGCTGTACACGACCGACGGCGACAGCGTGACGTTCACGCTGTTGCAGCGCAGCAGCGGCCGCAGGATCGAACTGCCGGCCGAGCCTGAGCTCTCGCCCGACCGGCAGCGCCTGGTGACGGCGGACTTCTGTCCCGCCCGCTGCGTCAACGAGCTCGCCGTGTGGCGGGTCACGCGCGAGGGCGTGTCCAAGGAGCTCTCCTGGAAGCCGAAGGAAGCCTGGGCCGACGCCGGGGCCAGGTGGAAGACCGCGGAAACGCTGGTCGTCGAGTACACGCCGGCCGTTCCCGCGGCGCCCGCCGCCGGAGCGAAGGCGGGAGTCCTCGAGCGCCGGCTGACCGACCCCGGCTGGCAGCGCCTGGCGCCGCCGTGAGCCACGCCGGACGAGGCGGGCAGCGGCCTGGTTCCGACCCCGTGACCCCGATCCCCGCACCCGTCGCGCCCGCCGAACCCGGTGCGCAGCCCCGGCGCCCGATCCGCAGCTTCGTGCTGCGCCAGGGGCGGATGTCGGCGGCGCAGCAGCGCGCCCTCGACACGCTGCTGCCGCGTTTCGGCCTGCCGTTCGAGCCGCGGGCGATCGATTTCGACCGCGTCTTCGCCCGCGCGGCGCCGCGCGTGCTCGAGATCGGCTGCGGGATGGGCGAAACCACGGCCAGGATCGCGCAGGCGACGCCCGGGGTCGACTACGTCGGCGTCGAGGTGCACGCGCCCGGTGTGGGCAGCCTGCTGAAGCAGGTCGACGAACACGCGCTCGCCAACCTGCGGGTGATCCGCCACGACGCGGTCGAGGTCGTCGCGTCGATGATCCCGTCGCATTCGCTGGCGGGCATCCACGTCTTCTTCCCCGACCCCTGGCCCAAAAAGCGCCACCACAAGCGGCGCCTGCTGGCGCCTTCGTTCGTCCACGAACTGGCGCTGCGGCTGGCCGCGGGCGGCTACCTGCACGTCGCCACCGATTGGGAGGAGTACGCGCAGGCAATCCTCGCCACGCTCGCCGCCGAACCGCTGCTGGAGAACACCGCTCCCGGTTTCGCGCCGCGTCCGGACTACCGGCCGCTGACCAAGTTCGAAGCGCGCGGTCTGAAGCTCGGGCACGGCGTCTGGGACGTGGTCTTTCGGCGGCGTCCGGCCGCGCGATGAGCGGGGGCCCCCTCCGCGCGGCTGCCACGCCGCCCAGGGACCGGGCGTCGGCGGTGCTGCACCTCACGTCCGCCGCCGGGGGCGGCGTCGACCGCTACATCCGCGACGTCGCGGCGCACTCGGCGCGGCCCCAGCTGATCTGGCACGTCGGCTCGCAGGTCGACATCATCGAACACCCCCGCGGCCGTTTCCTGCCGCTGTCGAGGCCGGGCGACGATGCGTCCGGCGCCGCGCTCGCGCGCTGGCTGCGGGAAGCCGGCGCGGGTCTGGTGCACCTGCACGGCGTGAGCGCCGAGTGCCGCTCGCGCCTCGCGCTGCTCGAGCGCGCGCTCGGACTGCCCTACATCGTCACGTTGCACGACGTCATGTTCGTCAACCCGGGGGCGTTCGAAGCGCCGGGCATGCCGGCGCCCGATCCCGCCTGGATTGCGGGACTCGCCGACACGCTGCAGCGCGCGGCAGCGGTCGTCGCGCCGTCGGAGTTCATCCGCGACGTCGCGATCCGGTGCGTCCCCGGCCTGCAGCCGGCGATCATCGCCCCGGGCGTGCAGCCGATCGCGCATCGGGCGGCGTACGCGGTGGCCGCGGACTTCGCCGCGCTGGCGCCCAAGCGCATCGTCGCCGTCGTCGGCGCCATCGGTCCGCACAAGGGCAGCGGCATCCTCGACGCGCTGGCGGCGGCGTTGACGGGCAGCGACATCGGCATCGTCGTCATCGGCTACACCGACACGCAGCTCGCGCGCGGCTGGGTCCGGCGGGGCCGCTATTTCGTCCACGGCCCCTACGTCGACGGCAGCCTGGCCGGCTGGCTCGCCGCCTACGGCGCCGACGTCGTGCTGTTTCCGAACCGCATTCCCGAGAGCTTCAGCTACACGCTGTCCGAGGTCTGGGCGGCGGGGCTGCCGGTGATCGTGCCCGACGAAGGCGCGCTCGGCGACCGCGTCGCGCGGCACGGCGGCGGCTGGCGACTGGCCGCCGGGTACGGCGCGTCGGAGGCCGCGCGCCTGCTCTCCCGGGTCCTGTCCACCGCGGCGGCCGGCGAATACGCGGGTGTAAAATCGCAGGTTTCTCCGCTCGATCCTGCCCGGGTTCCTCCCCTCGACGCCATGGTTCAAGACCTCGACGCCCTGTACGCACGTTATGCGTTGGCGCCGCCGGATACAGCCGCGGCGGAACCCGCCCCGCCCGCCGCGCTGGCGCCGCTGCTCGCCGCCAACCTCGACGGATTCGTGTTCCGGCAGGAACTGGTGCGCCTGGCCGAGGAGCTCGCCAACGCGAACGGCGCGCTGGCGAACTCGACGCTGTGGGCAGCCAAGCTCGAGAACGACATCGCCGAAGCCAAGGCGTGGGCGGCCAAGCTCGAGTGCGACATCGCCGACACACAGACGTCGACGGCCAGGCTCGAGGGCGAGCTCGTCGCATCGCAGGACTGGGCGTGCAAGCTCGAGTTCGATGTCGCCGACATGCAGGCGTCCACGGCCAGGCTCGATCAGCAGCTCGTCGAATCGCAGGACTGGGCAGCCAAGCTCGAACGCGACATCGCCGACATGCGGGCGGCGATGGTCACGCTCGATCGTCAGCTTGCCGACTCGCGGATCTGGGCAGCCAAGCTCGAGGGCGATGTCACCGAGGCGTTGGCGGCGGCGGCCAGGCTCGAGCTCCAGCGCGCCGATGCGCAGGACTGGGCAGCCAAGCTCGAGGGCGACGTCGCCGATACGCTGGCCTCGACCGCCAGGCTCGAGGCCCAGCTGATCGATTCGCGGAACTGGGCGACGAAGCTCGAGCGCGACGTCGCCGACATGCAGGCGGCGACGGCCAGGCTCGAGCGCCACCTTGCCGAATCGCAGAATTGGGCGGCCAAGCTCGAACGCGACGTCGCCGATGCGCAGGCCACCGCCCACGGCCTTCAGCACGAGTTGGAGGAGTCCAACGCCAGATCGGCGGCGCTCGAACGCAATGTTGCCCGGCTGCAAGGCGTCGTGTCCGAGTCGCAGGCGTCGACGGCAAGGCTCGAGGGAGAAGTGGCCGAGCTGGAAGGCACGGTCGCAGGTCTGGAGAAGGGTCTCGGAGCCTCGCAGGCGTGGGTGGCGAAGCTGGAAGCTGACGTGTCGACGCTGAACGCGGAGCTGACGCGGCGGGTGGAGGAGACGCGGCGGCTGGCCGACGACAAGGCGGCGTTCGACCTGCTGCCGGAACTGCTGCGCAAGTTCCTGCTGAAGAAGGTGTTCCGTGCCCGACGTTGACGTCAGCGTCGTCACCTACGGGCCGGATTTCGATGTTCTGGCGCGGTTCGTCGCCATCCTCGCCGAGGAGGCCGGCGGGCTGCGCGTGCACCTGCTGATCGCCGACAACAGCCCCGAGCCGGAGACCGCCGCGCGCATCGCGGCGCTGCCGGCGCTGCAGCCGGGCGGCGCGTTCGCGACGGTGGACGTGCGGCGCAGCGGCGGCAACGTCGGCTTCGGCCGCGGCCACAACGCCAACGCGGCGCGGGGGACGGCGCCGTGGCTGCTGGTGCTCAACCAGGACTGCATGCTCGAGCCCGGGGTGCTGGGCGCGCTGCTGCCGCTGGCCGCGGCCGACGACCCGCGCGTCGCCGCGTGGGAACTGCGGCAGATCCCGTACGAGCACCCCAAGGCCTACGATCCGGTGACGCTCGACGTGCCGTGGGTGAGCGGGGCGGCGACGCTGTTTCGCCGCAGCGCGTTCGACGCCGTCGGCGGCTTCGAGCCGCGGATCTTCATGTACGGCGAGGACGTCGACCTGTCGTGGCGGCTGCGCGGGCGCGGCTTCCGCCTGCGCTACCTGCCGCGGCTGGCGGTGGTCCACCGCACCTACGCGGTCGCCGCCGAGGTCAAGCCGCTGCAGGTGCTGGGCGGGGTGCAGTCCAACCTGTGCCTGCGCGCGCGCTTCGGCGGTTTCGCGCGGGTGGTGCAGGGACTGTCGATGCTGTGGGCCGAACTGCTGCCGCCGCAGGATTTCCCCGGCCGCCGGCTGGGCCTGATCAAGGTGTTCTTCGCCTTCCTGGCGCAGTGGCCGCACTTCGCCGCGACCCGCGTCGCCGCCAGCGCCGGCTTCAAGCCGCTGTTCACCGGCTGGAGCTACGAACTGCGGCGCGACGGCGCCTTCTTCGCCTTCCGCTCGCTGCGCGAAGCGCCGCGGGCGGCGACGCCGCTGGTGTCGATCCTGATCCGCACCGTCGGCCGCGAGGCGTGGCTGGAGCAGGCGCTGGCGTCGGTCGCGCACCAGACCTGGCCCAACGTCGAGGCGGTGGTGATCGAGGACGGCCCGCCGCGGTCGCAGGCGGTGGTCGACCGCTTTCGCGACCGCCTCAGCGTGCGCTATCGCAGCACCGGCGAGAAAGTGGGCCGCGCCCGCGCCGGCAACCTGGCGCTGGCCGAGGCGCGCGGCGAATGGTTCAACTTCCTCGACGACGACGACGTGCTGTTCGCCGACCACGTCGAGGTGCTGATGGAAACCGTGCAGGCCGCCGGCACCAAGGGCGCCTACGCGCTGTCGTGGGAGACGCACACCGAGGTGCTCGACCACGGCCGCGGCGAGTACGAGGAGATCGTCCACGTCACCCGCCACCGCCAGCCCTTCGACCGGCTGACGCTGTGGCATCACAACTACCTGCCGATCCAGGCGGTGCTGTTCCAGCGCTCGCTGTTCGAACGCTACGGCGGTTTCGCCGAGGACATGGACCAGCTCGAAGACTGGAACCTGTGGACCCGCTACACCCTCGAGGACGACTTCACCCCGGTCGACAAAACCACCTCCAAGTACCGCGTCCCCGCCCGCGCCAAGGAGGCCGCCGGCCGCCAGATCCTGCTCGACAAGGCCTATCAGGACGCGCTCGCCCGCCAGGAATCCATCCAGCTCACCCTCTCCCCCGCCGCCATCTCCCGCATGGCAGAGGCCCATATCCGCAGCCTCTCGGTGCCAATGGCCGACGCGGCGGGAAGCGGCGGCGGCGGCGGCGCGCTGCCACCGGCAGCCGTCGCCCGCGTGGTCGTTCTGGAAAGGGAACTCGCCGCAGCGCAGAGCTGGGCGATGAAGCTCGGTGGCGACATCGACGCATCGCGGGCCTGGATCAGCAAGCTCGATGTCGACATCGTCACCCTCAACACGGAACTGGCACGCCAGGTGAAGGAAACCCAGCAGCTGGCGAGCGACAAGGCCGCCATCGAGCGGCTTCTGGATTCCGGGGCCGGGCCGCGGGAAGACGAGTTGCACGCGTCGCGGGCGTGGGCGGCGAAACTGGAATCCGACGTTTCGATGCTCAAGGCGGAGCTTGCGCGCCCGGTGGAGGAGCCGCGCCGGCGGGCGAACGACGGGGCAGCCGTCAGCACGCTTCCCGGGCGGAACGTCAAGCAGCTGGAAGATGCTTTCGGAGCCTCGCAGGCGTGGGTGGCGAAGCTGGAAGCTGACGTGTCGACGCTGAACGCGGAGCTGACGCGGCGGGTGGAGGAGACGCGGCGGCTGGCCGACGACAAGGCGGCGTTCGAC
>CAIWHR010000371.1 GCA_903912485.1 uncultured beta proteobacterium
CGGCGATACGCGCGGTGCGCGCGCTGGGTTTCGCCATCGGCCTGCACACCGGCGGCGCGTACCCGCGGCGGCTGATCGAGGTCGCGCGCGACGTCGACTGGATCGGCCTCGACATCAAGGCGCCGCTCGACGCCTACGCGTCCGTCACGGGCGTGGCGCGCAGCGGCATCGCCGCGTTCGCGAGCCTCGATCTGCTGCGCAAGGCGGGCGTCGCGCTGGAGCTGCGGACCACCGTGCATCCGGCGCTGACGCCGCGGGCGACGCTGGTTGCGCTCGCGCGCGAACTGGCGCAGGCGGGCGTGGTTTCCTGGGTGCTGCAGCCCTTCCGGCCCACCGGCTGCGCCAGCGCAGCGCTGCTCGCCGCCGCGCCGCAGGGGGCGCCGATCGACGTCGACACCGTCGCGATGCTGAGGGCCTACGTGCCGGAAATCGTCGTGCGCTGAAGCGATCCCGGACGTCAAGAAAAGCCCCGGCGACGAGCGGAGGCATACGCCGAAGCCGGGGGTTGAAAATCGCGTTGGCGTCGATAGTAGGGGGACGACAGCGCGCGCAACATGACGTGGATCAAGGGAGCGCGTGGCGGGAGCGTCGACGGCGCTGTGGCAGAATGCCGTCCATGGATCCGCAGCCCACAGCGCCCGCCGCGGCGGTGATTCCGCGGGCGGCAGCGCTCGCGGGCGCTGCCGCGGCGCGGCCGGTCGCGATCTGGCTGTTCGTCTGCTGCGCGCTGGTGTTCGCGATGGTCGTCGTCGGCGGCGTGACGCGGCTGTCCCACTCCGGGTTGTCGATCACCGAGTGGCAGCCGATCGTCGGCGCGCTGCCGCCGCTGAACGACGGGCAGTGGCAGGAGGCCTTCGCCAGGTACCGGCAAACGCCCGAGTACCGGCAGGTCAACCCGGGCATGCAGCTCGCCGGGTTCAAGGGCATCTTCTGGTGGGAGTACGGCCACCGCCTGCTCGGCCGGGTGATCGGCGCCGCGTTCCTGCTGCCGCTGCTGTGGTTCGCGCTGCGGCGCAGGATCGCGCGCGCGACCGCGTGGAAGCTCGCCGGAATCTTCGCGCTGGGCGGACTGCAGGGCGCGATGGGCTGGTACATGGTGCAAAGCGGGCTGGTCGACGATCCGAGGGTGTCGCCATTCCGGCTCACCGCGCACCTGGCGCTGGCGCTGGTCATCTTCGCGGCGATGCTGTGGGTCGGGATGTCGCTGCTCGCTCCGCAGCGCCCGGCGCTCGCGTCGCCGGCACAGCTCGCGGCGCGCCGGTTCGCGCGCGCGATCGTCGCGCTGGTCTTCGTCATGGCGCTGACCGGCGGCTTCGTCGCCGGCATCCGCGCGGGCTTCGCCTACAACACGTTCCCGCTGATGAACGGCGCGCTGGTTCCGCCCGAGATCTTCATGATCGAGCCGTGGTGGAAGAACTTCTTCTGGAACATGGCGACCGTCCAGTTCGACCACCGCCTGATCGCGTGGGCGCTGGCGTTGCTGGTGCCCGCGCTGTGGTGGCGGCTGCGCAGGACGGAGGGCCTGCCGCCGCGGGCGCGGACGGGCGCGCTGCTGCTCTGCGCGCTGGTCGCCGCGCAGATCGCGCTCGGCATCGCGACGCTGCTGCTGGCGGTTCCGCTGCCGCTCGCCGCCGCGCATCAGGCCGGTGCCGTGCTGGTGTTCGCGGCGGCGCTCAACGTCGCGCACGCGCTGCGGCAGTGACCGCGCGCGGCCGGGCTTGATGCGGGTCAAGGCAGGACCGCGCGCGGCCCCCGACAATGCCGTCGTGCCGGTGTCCGGCACGTCGGCGACCGTTGCGAGGAGTGCCCCGATGGCGCAGGATCTCACGCTCGACGTGCGCGGCATGGAGCCGCCGGAGCCGCTCGAGCGCGTGCTCGAAACCATCGGCGACTTCGCGCCGGGCGACCGGCTGAAGCTCATCATCGACTGCGAGCCGCATCCGCTGTACCGGATCCTCGACCGCAACGGCTACGCGCACGAGACGGTGCCGGGCACCGTGTCGCAGCGGGAGATCACGATCTGGCGCAGGTGAACGGTCCGCGCGCCGCGATTCGCGGCCCCGGGGCTCGCTCCCGCTCGACGCCGGGCTGTGAATCGCGGGTCACGCGCCAGGGCGTCGGCCGGCGGCGTCGGTCGGGTCGGCGGGGCTGCCCGGGTCGGCGCGGCACGCCGGGAACCGCAGCGTGACGCAGGTCGACTGTCCCTCCGTGCTCTCGATCTCGACGCTGCCCAGATGCAGGTCGACGATCTCCTTCACGATGCTCATCCCGAGACCGGTCCCGGAAACGCTTCCCGACGCATCCGCGCGGTAGAAGCGGTCGCAGACGCGCAGCAGCTGCTCGGGAGACATCCCGATTCCGCGATCGACGATGCGGATGGCGACCATCGGCGGCGCCTGCCCGGCCGGCGCATCGGCGACGGTGCCGGCAAGAGGGTCCAGGACGGTGATGCTGACCTCGCCGCCGCCGGGCGAATACTTGTAGGCGTTGGCGAGCACGTTGAGGATCGCCTGCTGCGCCTTCCTGCGATCCGCCATCATGTACGACGGGGCTTCGGGCAGGGCGAGCGTCGGGGCCGAGCGCCCCGGCGGCGGCTTGTATCCGCTGACCACTTCCGCGAGCAGCGTCTGCACCTGCGTCGGCTTGAACGCGAAATCCTTGCCCCGGCGCGCTTCGATCCGGGCGAGGTCGAGCAGTTCATTGACGACGGTGCCCAGCTGCTCGGAGCGACTGAAGATGATGGACAGAAATTCGCGACGGCTGGCTTCGTCGAAGTCCTGCGTGAGCAGCAGTTCGGCAAAGCCCTGGATGCTCGCCATCGGCGTGCGCAGCTCGTGGGCCGCGGTGGAAAGGAACTCGCTTTTCATCCGGTCCACTTCGGTCTCGTGCGTCACGTCGCGGAAGTGGACAAGCTGTGAAACCGTGCTGGAGTCGCTCGCCCGCAGGCAGACCTCGAGAATGCGCTTGCCGGCCGCCGCAAGCTCGATGAGGACGCGCTTGCCGGGCGCGTCGCCGAGGGCGCTCCCGCGCAGCGCCTCGATGCCGGGGAATCGCGCGCCGGCCACGCAGCGCTGCGCGAGCAGGTCGGAAAAGTCCTGTTCGTCGATGCCGCCGAGCTGCGCGAGGCCGATCCCGGTCATGCGCGTGAACGCTTCATTGGCGTGCGCCACCCTTCGCCCGCCGTCGAAGGAAACGAAGCCGTCGGGACTCAGCGCGAAGATGGCGTTGAGCTGCTCCGTCCGGTCTTCGGCTCGGCGCTGGGACTCCAGACGCTTGACGTTCTCGGCGTTCAGGAGATCGCGGCTCTCGCCCAGCTGCTGCGCCATGCCGTTGAAGGCCAGCGCCGTCTGCGCCAGGTCGTCGTCCCCGCCGACCGGCACCCGATGCCCGAAATCGCCCGCGGCGAAGCGGACGCTGGCCTTGCGCAGCGTGTTCAGCTGGCGCGTCAGGTAGCTCCCCAGCAGCCAGGAGAACAGCGCCACGAGCAGCATTTCCAGCCCGGCAATGCCGGCTGCCCAGCGGCGGGCCGAGGCCAGCATCAGTTTCAGCGGGAAGGTCGATACGCCGAGCTGCACCTCTCCGTACCGGATGCCGCCCGCCAGCACCGGCGCGGACCAGTCGTAGATGCCGTCGGTAACCTCGTCGATGCGGGCTTCCTGATGGAAGGGGCGGGCGAGTACCGTCGCCTTCCCCTGCTCCGCCAGCACCACACCGTCGGCGTCGAGGATGCGGATGTAGTCGATCTGGCCCGAATCCATGGCTTCGGTCACCAGGCTGTGCAGCGTGGCCAGGTCCTGCGTGATCACCGCGTCCTTGGCGGCGACGGCGAGCAGCTTCCCGCCCAGCTGCAACCGTCGCGTCAGTTCCGCCTCGTTGGAGTCGAGCAAGAGAGACAGGGCGCTGCCGATCAGGATCGCCAGCAGCACCAGTTCGATCAGGGCCACCCCGAGGATGGTCTTGGTGCGAAAGCGCATGGCCTAGGGCGGCATGGCCGATGCCGGCGTCGTCACTGCTGACCGTAACGTTCGAGCAGATCGATGTCCAGCGCCCGGATGTCGTTCCATTCCTGGTCCTGCGCGCCCACCACGCCCTTGAACGCCAGCGGCGCCAGCAGCCGCTGGCCCACCTCGTCGCCGCCCAGCGATGCCATGGCCGCCAGCACCCTGGACAGGACTTCGGGCGGCACGCGCGGGTGCGCGGCAAAGGCGTGGGGGGTGTAGGCCGGCGTCTCGGAAAGCACGCGCAGCGCGTCGCGGATTTCCGCCGGCATTGCCTCGAAGGTGCGCTGGATGCCGCCGCCGGCTTCCTGGAGCCCCGAGGCGACCGCGCGATAGACGGAATCGTGGGAAGCGACGAACCGGGCCTCGATCGGAATCTTCAGGCGACCGAACTCCGCCTGCGGCAGGATGCTCGCGGCGAACGCGGCCGGAGCGGGAAACACGACGGTCTTTCCGGCGAGGTCGGCGATTTTCCGGTACGGACTGCCCTTCCTCACCACCAGGATGCCCTTGAGCCTGCGGTCCTGTTCCTTGGCAAAGGCACGGTAGCCGGCGGCGGCGTGGAAGACCACGTAGTGGTAGGGATTCATGTACGCCAGATCATAGTCGCCGCGTCCGAGGCGCTCCTCGAAAACGGGTATGCTGGGTGCCGTTCGAAACGCCAGCGGGACCCCCGATCGCAGGCTGATTTCGGCGAGCAGCGGCCCCCATTCTTCCGCCAGCCGGCTGGCCGATTGCTGCGGCACGACGCCGAACGTCAGCGCCTTGGGTCCGGTTTGCGCCCGGACCGGCGATGCGGCGAGCATCGCCAGGACCACGGCCAGCGTTCCGAGTCGAAGCAGCAAGGCGATCATGACAGGACCCTCGTCGTGGGTGGCGGACAGAGCGGGTGCCCGTCCTTTCCCTGTCGCTGACCGCCGGCATCGTGGCGGACGTGCCGCAGCGGCAGGATGTTCATCGGCGCGGGCGCGCCGTCCTGCGACGCCGGGGCCTGCGAAGTCCGCCCGGGTATCTTCCTCCGAAAGACCCTGGTCGGCGGATGTCGCGGGGTTTTCTTGATCCAGCTTAAGGTTGGCGCGGCCGGCGCTACTGGACCAGCGGGCTCGCGGCGCCGGGCAGATCCGCGCCGGCGATGGTGGCGCGACCGGCGAGAACCTCGACGTATTGCTTCAGCGCGCGCGCCTCGACGAGGCTCGCCAGGTATTCCGCGACCTGCGCCGCGACCGCGTCAAACGGCACCAGATTGCCGGCGATCCGGCGTTCCACGGCGATGACGTGAAAGCCGTAGCGCGTGGCTGCCAGCGCGGGCAGCACGCCGGTGGCGGGCGTGCCGAACACCGCCTGATCGAACTCGGGCACCATTTCGCCGCGGCCGAACTGGCCGAGACTGCCGCCCTGCTGGCCGGAAGGGCAGTTCGACAGCTCCTGCGCGCGCGCCGCGAAGGTCCCGGGCGCCGCCCGCAGTTCGGACAGCACCCGCTCGGCGTGCTCGCGCAGCGCGATCACCGGCGTTCCGGGCAGGATCGCGAACAGGATGTGGCGGGCCTCGACCAGGTCGCCCGAGGTGAAGCGCTCGGGATGCGTGTCGTAGTAGCGCCGGCACTCGCCGGTCGAAGGCTCGGGCGTCGCGACCTCCGTTTCGAGCAGCTGCGCGATGACGTCGTCCTCCTCGTCGCGCGCGGCGAAGCTTACCCGCTCGCGGGGAAGGCCGCCTTCGAGCAGCCCCAGTTCGCCTGCGCGCTGCAGCATCAGCTCGCGGATCGCGAGCGTGCGCCGCGCCGCGGCCTCGGGGTCGGGGGCATCGGCGTGCAGGGTCGTCTCGCGCGCGATCGCGTCGGCGGGAATCGTTGCGCCATTGACGGCAAGTTGCATCGTGGGTCTCCCTCTTTCCCGACGTGAATCAGCGCGAGCGCACCAGCTGGTAGGCGCGGACGAGATAGCCGACCGCGGCAAACCCGCTCCAGACGTGGACCAGCCGCGAGAACGGGAAGACGAGGAAGATGGTCATGCCCAGCAGCAGGTGCAGCCTGAACACCAGCGAGACGTCGGCGACGTATCCGGCGGCGTCGCCGCGGAACGTGAGGATGTGCTGGACCCAGGTCATCAGCTTGACCATCTCCTCGCCGTCGAGGTGCTGCAGCGAGACGACGATGCTGAACAGGCCCAGCAGCAGCTGTGCGAGCAGCAGCAGCAGCACGACCATGTCCATCGGCCGGCTGTTGACGCGGATGCGCGGCTCGGTCAGGCGGCGATGGATGAGCAGGATGAGCCCGACCAGGCACAGCGCGCCCGCCGCGCCGCCGGCGATGACCGCCAGCAGCTGCTTGGCGGTCGGCGTGAGCCCGAGCGCGTGCCAGACGACGAGCGGCGTCGGCAGGCCGACCGCGTGGCCGAAGAAGATGCCGAGGATGCCGACGTGGAAGAGGTTCGATCCCCAGCGCAGCTGGCCGGCCTTCAGCAGCTGCGACGAGTCGCTCTTCCACGTGTACTGGTCGCGGTCGAAGCGCAGCAGGCTCCCCGCGAAGAACACGGTGAGGGCGATGTAGGGATAGATTCCGAACAGGAACTGGTTGAGGGTGGACATGGTGTCGCTCCTTTATCGCGGCGTGCTCGGGCGGGGCGTGAACTGCATCACCGCAGTCCGGGGCGGCGGGGCGCCGCATCCGGGCGCGCCCGCGGGACCGAAGATCACGGGTTCGTCGACCCATTCCTCGTCGATCGGCTTGTCCTTGACCGGCGGCCTGTCCCTGGCGGGCGCCGCCAGCCCGGGCTCGCCGACCATCGCCAGCGCTGCCGAGAGCACCGCGGCGTAGGCGCTGGCGCGGTCCTGCAGCGCCTCGCCGACGGCGCGCAGGATGTGCGCGCAGTCGCCGAGCATGTCCTTCGCCTCGGCCTGCGGCCGCTGCGACAGGTATTCGAGCACCGCCGGCAGGAAGTCGGGAAGCTCGTTGACCGACAGCGAGTAGCCGTGCCCGGCGTAGACCTCTTTCAGGTCGACCATCGCCTGGCCGCGCTCGCGCGAGTCGCCGTGAACGTGCTCGAACAGGTGCAGCGACGTCGTGCGGCCGCGGTCGAACAGCGCCACGTAGGCTTCCTGCGCGTCGAGCAGGTCGGCCTGTTCGAGGCCGGCGGCGAGCGCGTGCAGCGCGTCCCGCTGCGCGCGGGACAGCTTCGGCTCGCGCGCGACGATCGCTTCGATCTCCGGCAACGCGGCGCTGAGCTCGGCGGACGGGTACGCCAGCAGCGCGGACAGCGCCTTGTAGGTGATGGTCATGGTCATGCCCCCGCGAGCTTCACGGCGATCGGGATCGTCCGCTTCTTCTTGCCGCCGAAGAGGCTGCCCTCGCTCTGGCCGTCGGAACAGCCGTTGCCGAACGAGAAGCCGCAGCCGCCGCGGACCTCGAACGCGTTCTCTGCATACTCGCGGTGCGCGCTCGGGATCACGAAGCGGTCCTCGTAGTTGGCGATCGCCATGGTTCGGTACATCTCCTCCACCTGCAGCGCCGACAGCCCGACCTGCTCCAGCACCGCCGCGTTCTCGCGCTTCTCGACGTGGCGATCGCGCATGTACGCGCGCATCGCCAGCATCCGCTCCAGCGCACTGATCACCGGCGCCTCGTCGCCCGCGGTCAGCAGGTTGGCCAGGTACTGGACCGGGATGCGCAGCGAGCGCACGTCGGGCAGTTCGCCGAAGCTGCCGATCTGCCCCGCGTTGGCGGCGGCCGAGATCGGCGACAGCGGCGGCACGTACCACACCATCGGCAGCGTCCGGTACTCGGGGTGCAGCGGCAGCGCGACCTTCCACTCCATCGCCATCCTGTAGACGGGCGACCGGGTCGCGGCTTCTAGCCACGCTTCCGGCACGCCGTCCTGCCTGGCCTGGCGGATCACCGCGGGGTCGTTGGGGTCGAGGAACACGCCGAGCTGCGCCTCGTACAGCGCCTTCGGATCCTCGACCGACGCTGCGGCCTCGATCCTGTCGGCGTCGTAGAGCAGCACGCCGAGGTAGCGGATGCGGCCGACGCAGGTCTCCGAGCACACGGTCGGCTGGCCCGCCTCGATCCGCGGGTAGCAGAAGATGCACTTCTCGGCCTTTCCGGTCGACCAGTTGTAGTAGATCTTCTTGTACGGACAGCCCGAGACGCACATCCGCCAGCCGCGGCACTTGTCCTGGTCGATGAGGACGATGCCGTCCTCCTCGCGCTTGTAGATCGAGCCCGACGGGCACGACGCGACGCAGGTGGGGTTGAGGCAGTGCTCGCACAGCCGCGGCAGGTACATCATGAACGTGTTCTCGAACTGGCCGTAGATCGCCTTTTCGATGTCGCGGAAGTTGCTGTCCTTGCCGCGCTTGGCGAACTCGCCGCCGAGGATCTCCTCCCAGTTCGGGCCCCACTCGATCTTCTCCATCCGCTGCCCGGTGATCAGGCTGCGCGGACGCGCGACCGGCATCGCCTTCATCTCGGGCGCGCTCTGCAGGTGCTCGTAGTCGAACGTGAACGGCTCGTAATAGTCGTCGATCTGCGGCAGGTTGGGATTGGCGAAGATCTTCATCAGGATCGACAGCTTGCTGCCCTGGCGCGGCTGGATCTTTCCGCTGCCCTTCCTTGTCCAGCCGCCGTTCCACTTGTCCTGGTTCTCCCACTCCTTCGGGTAGCCGATGCCGGGCTTGGTCTCGACGTTGTTGAACCAGGCGTATTCCATGCCTTCGCGGCTGGTCCAGACGTTCTTGCAGGTGACCGAGCAGGTGTGGCAGCCGATGCACTTGTCGAGATTGAGCACCATGCCGATTTGCGCGCGGATTTTCATGTCGATCTCCAGGGCCTTAGGCCGGTTGCGCGGCCGGCGTGTCGAGCCAGTCCACCTTGTTCATCTTGCGCACGACGACGAACTCGTCGCGGTTGGTCCCGATGGTGCCGTAGTAGTTGAAGCCGTACGACAGCTGCGCGTAGCCGCCGATCATGTGCGTCGGCTTGACGACGATGCGCGTGACCGAGTTGTGGATGCCGCCGCGGTTGCCGGTGATCTCGGAGCCGGGCGTGTTCACGATCTTCTCCTGCGCGTGGTACATCAGGCACATGCCGAGTGAGACGCGCTGGCTGACCACCGCGCGGGCGGCGATCGCGCCGTTGACGTTGAACAGCTCGATCCAGTCGTTGTCGACGATGCCGGCGCGCGCGGCGTCGATCTCGGACAGCCAGACGATCGGCCCGCCGCGCGACAGCGTCAGCATCATCAGGTTGTCGGTGTACGTCGAGTGGATCCCCCACTTCTGGTGCGGCGTGATGAAGTTCAGCGCGATCTCCGGGTTGCCGTTGGAGCGCGCGCCGCGCATCGCGTGCGTCGTCTTCAGGTCCACCGGCGGCCGGTAGACGCACAGCCCCTCGCCGAACGCGAGCATCCACTTGTGGTCCTGGTAGAACTGCTGGCGGCCGGTCAGCGTGCGCCAGGGGATCAGTTCGTGGACGTTGGTGTAGCCGGCGTTGTAGCTGACGTGCTCGGACTCGATGCCGCTCCACGTCGGGCTGGAGATGATCTTGCGCGGCTGCGCCTGGATGTCGCGGAAGCGGATCTTCTCGTCCTCCTTGGGCAGCGCGAGGTGCTTGTGCTCGCGGCCGGTGATCACCGACAGCGCCTCCCACGCCTTCACCGCGACCTCGCCGTTGGTCTCCGGCGCCAGCATCAGCACGACCTCGGCGGCGTCGATGTCCGACTCGATCCGCGGCAGCCCCTTGGTGATGCCCTCGGCGGTGACCCGGGTGTTGAGCTCGCCGAGGTTCTTCACTTCGCGCTCGGTGTTCCACGCGATGCCCTTGCCGCCGTTGCCGACCTTGGCCATCAGCGGGCCCAGCGCAGTGAACTTCCTGTACGTGTTGGGATAGTCGCGCTCGACCACGGTCATCTGCGGCGCGGTCCTGCCGGGTTGAAGCTCGCACTCGCCCTTCTTCCAGTCCTTGACGTCGAGGGCCTGCGCCAGTTCCGACGGCGTGTCGTGCATCGTCGGCGTGAGCACCAGGTCCTTTTCGACGCCGAGGTGGCCGACGCAGACTTCCGAGAACTTCTTCGCGATCGCCTTGTAGATCTCCCAGTCGCTTTTCGCTTCCCACGCCGGGTCGACCGCCGCCGACAGCGGATGGATGAACGGGTGCATGTCGGAGGTGTTGAGGTCGTTCTTCTCGTACCAGGTCGCCGTCGGCAGCACGATGTCCGAGTACATGCAGGTCGTCGACATCCGGAAGTCGAGCGTGACGAGGAGGTCGAGCTTGCCTTCGGGCGCCTCGTCGTGCCAGACGACGTCCTCGGGCTTCTGCCCGCTGCCGTTGCCAGATGAGCTGCCGAGGTCCTTGCCCTGCACGCCGTGCGTGGTGCCGAGCAGGTGCTTGAGGAAGTACTCGTGGCCCTTGCCCGAGCTCCCCAGCAGGTTGGAGCGCCACACGAACATGTTGCGCGGGAAGTTGGCGGGGTTGTCCGGGTCGTCGCAGGACATCTTGAGGCCGCCGGACTTCAGCATGCCGACGGTGTAGTCCTTCGGGTCGGCGCCCGCGGCCGCCGCGTCCTTCGTGACCTGCAGCGGATTGGTCTGCAGCTGCGGCGCGGACGGCAGCCATCCCATCCTCTCGGCGCGGACGTTGAAGTCGATGAGGCTGCCGGTGTACTCGTTCGGATCGGCGAGCGGCGACAGGATCTCCTTGACCTCGACTTTTTCGTAGCGCCACTGGTCGGTGTGCGCGTAGAAGAACGACGTCGAGTTCATCTGCCGCGGTGGCCGGTGCCAGTCGAGCGCGAACGCGAGCGCGGTCCAGCCGGTCTGCGGGCGCAGCTTTTCCTGGCCGACGTAGTGCGCCCAGCCGCCGCCCGACTGCCCGACGCAGCCGCACATCACCAGCATGTTGATGATGCCGCGGTAGTTCATGTCGCAGTGGAACCAGTGGTTCATCGCGGCGCCGATGATCACCATCGACTTGCCGTGCGTCTTGTCGGCGTTGTCGGCGAACTGGCGCGCGACGGTGATCACCTGGTCGGCCGGCACGCCGGTGATCTTCTGCTGCCACGCGGGCGTGTAGGGGACGTCGTCGTCGTACGACGCGGCGACGTTGCCTCCCCCTAAGCCGCGGTCGATGCCGTAGTTCGCGCACAGGAGGTCGAACACCGTCGCGACCAGCACCTCGCCGTCGGCGAGCGCCAGCCTGCGGACGGGAACGTGGCGCAGCAGGATGTCGGCACCCTGGTCGTTGTGGCGGAACGACTCGTGCTCGATGCCGCCGAAGTACGGGAACGCGACCGCCTCGACGCCGTCGTTGGCGTCGATCAGCGTCAGCGCGAGCTTCGTCTCGGCGCCTGCCCCGCCTTCCTTCGACTCGAGGTTCCACTTGCCGAGGTCGCCGCCGGCCTTCTGCCCCCAGCGGTAGCCGATCGAGCCCAGCGGCGCGACCACGGCGCCGGTCGTCTCGTCGATCGCGACCGACTTCCATTCCGGGTTGTTCGCCTGCCTCAGCCCGTCGGCGAAGTCCGACGCGCGCAGCGTGCGGTCGGCCACGAGCTGGTTGCCGCGCTTGACGAGCTTCACCAGCATCGGCATGTCGCTGTAGCGGCGGCAGTAGTCCTGGAAGTACGCCGACGGCCGCTGCAGGTGGAATTCCTTGAGGATCACGTGCCCCATCGCCATCGCCAGCGCGGCGTCGGTGCCCTGCGTCGGGTGCAGCCAGAGGTCGGCCAGCTTGGCGACTTCGGAGTAGTCGGGCGTGACCGCGACGGTCTTCGCGCCCTTGTAGCGAACCTCGGTGAAGAAGTGCGCGTCGGGCGTGCGCGTCTGCGGCACGTTGCTGCCCCAGGCCATGATGAACGTCGAGTTGTACCAGTCGGCCGACTCGGGCACGTCGGTCTGCTCGCCCCAGACCTGCGGCGACGCCGGCGGCAGGTCGCAGTACCAGTCGTAGAAGCTCATGCACACGCCGCCGATCAGCGACAGGTAGCGGCTGCCGGCGGCGTACGACACCATCGACATCGCGGGGATCGGCGAAAAGCCGACGACGCGGTCGGGGCCGTGCTTCCTGACCGTGTAGACGTTGGCCGCGGCGACGATCTCGTTGACCTCGTCCCACTGCGAGCGGACGAAGCCGCCGAGGCCGCGGATCGCCTTGTACGACCTGGCCTTGACCGGGTCCTCGACGATCGAAGCCCAGGCCTCGACCGGCCCCAGTGTCTTGCGCGCTTCGCGCCACAGGCGGACGAGCCGGCCGCGCACCATCGGGTACTTCAGCCGGTTGGCGCTGTACATGTACCACGAGTACGACGCGCCGCGCGCGCAGCCGCGCGGCTCGTGGTTGGGCATGTCGGGCCGCGTGCGCGGGTAGTCGGTCTGCTGCGTCTCCCAGGTCACGACGCCGCCCTTGACGTAGATCTTCCAGCTGCACGAGCCGGTGCAGTTGACGCCGTGCGTCGAGCGCACGATCTTGTCGTGCGCCCAGCGGTCGCGGTAGGCGCGCTCCCAGGTGCGGTCTTCGCTGGTCACGACGCCGTGGCCGTCGGAGAACGTTTGCTGCTCCCGCGTGAAGTAGGACAGACGGTCGAGAAAGTGGCTCATGCGATGCTCCTGGCTGGCCGATGGCCGATGGGGTGGCCCGGCGGGTTCGCCGACCCGGGACCGGACTGCGTTGGCTGCGCGATGCGCCGGATCGTCGTGCCGCGGCTCAGCATGGCGATTCGGCGCCCTTGCGCGCGTAGAACCACCACGTCACGAGCGCGCAAGAGACGTAGAAGACGAGGAAGGGATACAGCGCCGCCGCGGTCCCGCCGGTCAGCGACACCGCGGTGCCGTAGGCCTTGGGGATGAAGAAGCCGCCGAAGGCCGCGATCGCCGACGCGAAGCCCAGCGAGGCCGCGCTTTCCAGCGCGCCCTCGCTGGCGGCCCGCGCGGACGCGTTCGCCTGACCGGCAAGCGCCCGCCGCCGGTCGGCGACGAACACGGCGGGGATCATCTGGAACACCGCGCCGTTGCCGGCGCCGCTGGCGATGAACAGCAGCGTGAACAGCGCGAGGAAGGCGCGGTAGCCGGGGTGCCCGGCGTCGCCCGGGGCGAACAGCAGCGCAGCGACGACGAAGGCCATCGCGCCGAAACACGCGAGCGCCACCCGAGCGCCGCCGACGCGGTCGGCGAGCCAGCCGCCGGCGGGTCGGGCCAGCGCGCCGAGCAGCGGGCCGACGAAGGCGTAGGTCGTCGCGTCGACGCCGGCGAAGTCGGTCTCGGCCAGCAGCGGGAAGCCGGCGGCGAAGCCGATGAACGAGCCGAAGCTGCCGAGGTAGAGCCAGGACAGGATCCAGTTGTGCTTGCGCATGAAGATCACCGCCTGGTCCTCGAACGACGCCTTCACCGACTCGAGGTCGTCCATGCCGAACCACGCGGCCAGCGCCGCCAGCACGATCAGCGGCGCCCAGGCGTAGCCGGCGTTCTGCAGCCAGACGTCGTGCGCGACCGCGCCGTCGGTCCAGGTCTGCGCCGCGCCGCCGAACGCGCCGAACAGCCCGAACAGCGTCACCAGCGGGATCGCGAACTGCGCGAGGCCGACGCCGAGGTTGCCGAGCCCGGCGTTCCAGCCGAGCGCGCTCCCCTTGCGCGCGGCGGGATAGAAGAAGCTGATGTTGGCCATGCTCGACGCGAAGTTGCCGCCGCCGATGCCCGCGGCGAGCGCCAGCGCGAGGAAGGTCGGGTACCCGGTCGCCGGATCCTGCACCGCGAGCCCCAGCCCGATCGTCGGGACGAGCAGCGCGGCGGTCGACAGCGCGGTCCACCTGCGCCCGCCGAACACCGGCACCATGAACGAGAAGAAGAGCCGCAGCGTTCCGCCAGCGAGGCCGGGCAGCGCCGCCAGCCAGAACAGCTGGTTGGCGCTGAAGTGGAAGCCGACGTGCGGGAGCTGCACGACGACGACGCTCCAGACCATCCACACCGCGAAGGACAGCACCAGCGCGGGGATCGACAGCAGCAGGTTGCGCCGCGCGACCTGCGCGCCTTCGCGCGCCCAGAACAGGCGGTCCTCGGGTTGCCAGCAGGCGAGTTGCGGAGCCATCAGCATCCGCGGACTTGCCCGCTCCGCGGGCGCGCGGGGGGACGAAACGGCGACGACGTGCTCACGGATTCTTCACGTAGGCGTTCTTGCGCAGGTAGAACCACCAGTTCAGGATCAGGCACAGCGCGTAGAAGACCGCGAAGCCGTACATCGCGTACTGCGGCGTGCCGGCCTTGATCTGCTCGCCGATCACCACCGGCGCGATGAACGACCCGTACGCGGCGACCGCCGAGGTCCAGCCCAGCACCGGGCCCGCCTGCTCGCGGTTGTAGATGACGCCGATGGTGCGGAAGGTCGAGCCGTTGCCGATGCCGCTGGCCGCGAACAGAACGATGAACAGCACCAGGAAGGTGAAGAAGTACTGCTCGGGCGTGGCCGAGTTGTAGGCGAGGAACATCATGTAGCCGACCGCCGCCGAGCAGGCGACCATCACGACCGAGATGATCTGCGTCACGATCGAGCCGCCCACCTTGTCGGAGATCCAGCCGCCGACGGGCCGGATCAGCGCGCCGATGAACGGCCCCATCCACGCGTACGTCAGCGCCGACGGCGCGTTGGGGTTCGGCAGGTGCTGCATCACGCCGGTCGGCCCGACCACGTGGCTGGAGCCGAAGATCACCGTGATCGCCAGCGGCAGCGCATTGGAGAAGCCGATGAACGAGCCGAAGGTGAGCACGTAGAGGATCGTCAGCGACCACGTGTGCTTGTCGCGGAAGATCGCGAACTGCTTCTCGAGGTTCGGCTTCATCTCGCCGAACGCGAGCAGCTTCATCGCCAGCAGCGTCCCGACGATGATCAGCGGCATCGCGACCCACATGTTGAGCAGGCCCAGCCCCGTCGGCTTCGGCAGGTAAAGGTACAAGCCCAGCGCGGCGGTCGCGAAGCTGATCGCGTAGAGGAACAGGATCTTGCCGAAGGCCGCTGCGGTCGAGCCGATGTTGGGCGAGACGACGGTCAGGTTGTTCAGCCCGAACCAGCCGGCGAACGCCAGCGGCACCAGCAGCAGCAGCCAGATGAAGCCGCCGTTCTGGATGTACGTCGGCGTTCCCGCGGCGATCTTGCCGATCAGCGTTCCCGAGGGCTTCAGCAGCGTCATCGCGTCGCCGCCGATGGTGCCGAACACCGCGGTGGTCATCACCAGCGGGATCAGGATCTGCATCGTCGTGACGCCGAAGTTGCCGAGCCCGGCGTTGATTCCCAGCGCCGTGCCCTGCAGGCGCTTGGGATAGAAGGTGTTGATGTTGCTCATCGAGCAGGCGAAGTTGCCGCCGCCGATGCCCGACAGCAGCGCCAGCGCCTGGAACACCCACAGCGGCGTGGTCTTGTCCTGCAGCGCGATGCCGGTGCCGATCGCCGGGATCATCAGCAGCGCGGTGGTGAGGAAGATCGTGTTGCGTCCGCCCGCGAGGCGGATGAAGAACGAGGCGGGGATGCGCAGCGTGGCGCCCGACAGCCCGGAGATCGCCGTCAGCGTGAACATCTCGGCCTGCGTGAACGGAAAGCCGAGGTTCAGCATCTGCACGGTGAGGATGCCCCACATCACCCAGACCGCGAACCCGTTGAGCAGGCTCGGCACCGAGATCCACAGGTTGCGGCTGGCGACGCGCTTGCCGGTGGATTCCCAGAACGCGTTGTCTTCCGGGCGCCAGTCGGCGATGTCCGCCTTGCTGGTCTGCCGCGGCGACGGTGCCGTGTCTTGTGCGCTGCTCATCGAAGTCTCCCTGTTGGTGGCGATGGCGTCAGCCGTTGAGGCTGAAGGCCTTGGCTTGCCGGCCCATCACTTCGGACTTGCGCACCTCGGTCCAGTACATCCAGATCAGCGACACCCACACCACCGCGTACATCAGCATGAAGCAGCTGGTGCGGATGCCGGTGAGGTCGAGCAGGATGCCGAACATGATCGGCAGCAGGAAGCCGCCGAGCCCGCCGGCCAAGCCGACGATGCCCGAGATCACGCCGATGTTGGTCGGATACTCGTCGGCGATGTACTTGAACACCGACGCCTTGCCGAACGCCCACGCCATGCCCATGACGAACATCAGCGCGGTGAACGCCCAGGGGTTGAGCCCGACGTGGAAGGTCTTCGGACCGTTGACGGTGGCGATGGTCATGTCGGTCTGCGGGTACGACAGGATGAAGAGGCAGATCCACGACACCCACAGCACCCACCACGTGATCCTGTGCGCGCCCCACTTGTCCGACATCCAGCCGCCGAAGGCGCGCAGCACGCCGCCCGGCAGCGAGAACGCCGCGGCGAGCAGCGCCGCGAACTGGATCGAGAAGCCGTATTCGGCGACGTAGAACTGCGTCATCCACAGCGCCAGCGCGACGTAGCCGCCGAAGACGATCGAGTAGTACTGGCAGTACTTCCAGACGTTGGGATCCTTGAGCGCGACCAGCTGCTCGCGCCAGGTGGTCTTGGAGTCGACCAGGTGCTTGGGGTCGCTGTAGCTCATCGTCCAGAACAGGATCGCGGTGCCGAGCATCACCGCGGCGTAGACCTGCGGCACGGCAGTCCAGCCGAAGCCCAGGATCAGCGCGGGTGCGACGAACTTGTTGACGGCGGCGCCCGAGTTGCCGGCGCCGTACACGCCCATCGCGAAGCCCTGGTGCTTGCGGTCGAACCAGCGCGCGACGTAGGGCGTGCCGACCGAGAACGAGCCGCCGGCGACGCCGACGAAGAGGCCGAGCACCAGGTACTGCCAGTACGCGGTGGCGTAGCCGATCAGCCAGATCGGCACGACGCAGACCGCCATCACCCAGAACAGCACGATGCGGCCGCCGAACTTGTCGGTCCACATGCCCAGCGGGACGCGGATGAGCGAGCCGGTGAGCACCGGCGTCGCGGTGAGGATGCCGAATTGCGTCGCGTTGAGGTCGAGCGCCTTCTTGATCGGGATGCCGATGACGCCGAACATCATCCAGACCATGAAGCACACGGTGAACGCGAGCGTGCTCGCGATCAGAACCGAGATCCCCTTTGCCCTGCTGCTCATCGCCATGCCCACTCCCCGCGGTCGCGACCTGTTTTCGTCCGCCCATTCTGGGCGGCGGCGGGTCTTGCGGGCATTCCCCGGTGGGTTGTCGGCGCCGAGGCAGACGGAGGATGCGGGGGTAGTTCGAGAGAACTATGAGGGAGTTGAATGCGCTGCGGGCTCGCGGGCTGCCCCGGACCGCCCAACGGCGTAGGCCGGGGCAGCCCCGCGCGGGATCGGGTCCCGGTTCAGGTGCGGGAGGTGACGCCGTGCTCGACGGCCCACACGGCTGCCTGCACGCGGCTGCTGAGGTCGAGCTTGCGCAGGATGTGCTGAACGTGGATCTTGACCGTGCTCTCGGCGACGTCGAGGTCGCGCGCGATCTCCTTGTTGCTGGCGCCGCGGGCGAGGTAGCCGAGGATCTCTCGCTCGCGCGGCGACAGCGCGGGCTGCGCGGCGGCGGTGCCGCCGGTGCGCACTTCGCGCATCAGCCTGGCGGTCATCTCGGGCGACATCACCGACTCGCCGTCCGCGGCGCGGCGCACCGACTCGACGAGGAAGTCGCTTTCGATGTTCTTGAGCAGGTAGCCTTGCGCGCCGGCGCGCAGCGCCAGCATCAGGTCGTCGGCCGCTTCGGACACCGTCAGCATCACGACGTGCGTGCCGGGCGCTTCCTTCAGGATCGCCTGCATCGCCTCGATGCCGGAGATGCCGGGCATGTGCAGGTCCAGCAGCACGACGTCGGGCCGGAGTGCCGCGACGGCCTTGATGCCGTCGAAGCCGTCGGCGGCCTCGCCGACGATTTCGAACCCGGGAACCCGCGACAGCAGCGCGGTGACGCCGCGCCGGAACAGCGTGTGGTCGTCGACGACGACGATGCAGATGCGCCGCGGCGCGGCAACGGGTTGCGTCATGGCGCTAAGCGGCTTCGTCCAGCGGCGCGTCGGTGCGGGGCTCCGGGCGCGCGAACGGAACGCGGAGCGCGACCTCGGTGCCGTGGCCGGGCTGCGACCGGACGGTGACGGTGCCGCCGATGCGCGCCGCGCGCTCGCGCATGATTCGCAGTCCCACGTGCGCTTCCGCATCATCGCACGCCTGCGCCGGCTCGAAGCCGCAGCCGTCGTCGCGCACGCTGAACGCGTAGTCGGAGCCGCGCGTCAGTTCGACCTCGACGTGCGTGGCCCGCGCGTGCTTGCGCACGTTGGACATCGCCTCCTGCAGGATGTGCATCACCTGCAGCTGGTCGTCGGGCGCCAGAGGCACCGCCGCGCCGCCGACACGGAACTCGGTGCGCACGCCGGTCTGGTGCTCGAGCCGGGCGAGCAGCGTGCGGATGCCGTGCTCGACGTCGCCTTCGACCAGCCGGGTGCGGAAGTGCACGAGCAGCTCGCGCACGTCGGCGTAGGATTCCTGCACACCGGCCTGGATCTCGTCGAGGACGCGCATCGTCTCGGCGGAGTCGGCGGCGGCGAGCGCCTTCCTCAGCATCTGCGTCTGCAGGTTGAGGAACGCCAGCGCCTGCGCGATCGAGTCGTGCAGTTCCTGCGCGAGCAGGTTGCGCTCCTCGGCGATCGCGAGCTCGCGATCGCGCGAGGCCAGTCGCAGGCTCTCGATCGCGACGCCGAGGTGCTGGCCGAGGCTCTCCAGCATGTGCCGTTCCGCGCTCGACGTCTCGTGCGCATCCTTGTAGAACAGGTTGAAGACGCCGAGGACCTGCCGCTGCGCCGCGACCGGAACCGCAGCGACCACGGCGAACCCCGCGTCGACGCAGTGCGGCAGCGTGATCGTGATCGGCTTCGTCCTGCCGCCGAGCGCGTGGATCGTCGCCGCGCTGCGCGTGACCGCCTCGCCGCAGGCGCACTCGCCGCGGGACAGGCAATGCTCCTTCCCGGCGAACGCGGGGGTCAGGCCTTCGTGCACGAAGAGGTGCAGCGTGTCGCTGTCGCGGGCGGCGAGCCGCACTGCGCCGGCGGGGGCGCCGGTGGCGGCGAGCAGCCGTGCGAGAAAGCCGCGGCAGAGCTTTTCGAGCGAATTGGGCGCGTTGAGGAAGGCGGTCATGTCGTAGAGCGTGGCGAGCCGCGCGTTCTGCTCGGCCAGCGATCGCGTCTTGTCGGCGACGCGCCCTTCGAGCGTCCGGTACGACTCCTCCAGGTGCTCGGCCATGTCGTTGAAGCCGCGCGCGAGCGCGCCGAATTCGTCCTTCGACTCGACCGGCAGCCGCACGGCGAATTCGCCCTTCGCCATCCGCTGCAGGCCCTCCTCCAGTTGGTGCACGGGGCGGATGATGAACAGGAATGCGAGATAGATCAGCGCGACGGCGCCGGCGATCGCGAGCGCGACCAGCGCCAGCTGGATGCTGCGCAGCAGCGAGGTCGTCTGCGCGATGTCGCGTTCCAGCGTCACGACCAGGCGGTCGACGACGCCGACGAAGCGCTCGAACTCCGGGCGCGGCACGGCCGAGTTGCCGCCTGCCACGCGCTCCAGCTTGGGCTTCAACGCGGCCCAGCCGCGATCGAACTCGGCGAAAGCGGCGGCGATGGCGGCGGTGTCGGGGACGAACAGCGGGCGCACCGGGTCGCCGTGGCGCAGCGTCGCGACGATGCGGTCGAAGTCGACGATGTCCGCCGCGATCAGCCGGCCGATGTCGGACTCCGGCTCGCCGCGCCCGATCTCCTGCGTGAGGTAAGCGAGCCGGTAGGTGCGCATCCGCAGGCTGCCGGCGTCGTTGATCGCCGCCGCGCTGCCCTCGAGCCGCCACGACACCAGCAGCGTCGAGCCGATCGACGCGAGCGCCACCACCAGCGCGAAAACCTGGATGCCGACCAGCTTGGCGCTCAGGCGCTGCGGACGCGACATGCGCTTCCTCGATTGCCGGGTCTTCGAGCATCCCGGAACGGTGCGCCGGGCGCCATGACCTGCATCAATGCCAAGTTACGTTGTCCGTTACAGCGTGGCGGGCTGACCGGGGTAGGCGCGCAGCCGTGCGACGTCGCGGATCACGACCTCGCGCCCGTCGACGCGTACGAGGCCCGCGCCGGCAAGCTCGTGCAGGATCCGGGAAAAGTGCTCGGGCGTGAGGTTGAGGCGGGAGGCGACGACCGCCTTCGACGCGGGCAGCGTCACGCTGTGCGACTCCGACGCATCGGCGGCCGGCACGTCGTCGCGCAGCAGATAGCCGATCACGCGCTGCGTTCCCGACTGCAGCGAGTACGCCTCGACGTCGGCGACCAGCCGATGCAGCCGCCGCGACAGCCCGGCGAGCATCTTCCGCGCGAAGGTCGGATCGCGCTCCAGTTCGTCGAACACCACCTGCTTCGACACGTGCAGCAGGAACGAGTCGGCCAGCGCCTGCGCCATCACGATGTAGGGCTTGTCGAGGAACATCAGCGCTTCGCCGAAGGAAGCGCCCGGGCCCAGGATTTCGACGACCTTTTCGCTGCCCATCGGCGTCACGAACGACAGCTTCACCTGGCCGTAGACGACGACGTGGAAGCCGGTGCAGGCTGCGCCCTTGCTGAACAGGATCTCGCCCCGCGGCACGTGGAGTTCGGTGGTGCCGGCCGCGATGCGCTCGACCTCGACGGCGGAGAACTCGTTGAACAGCGGCAGGCTGGCGACGAATGCCGAGGTCCTGATTTTCGGCGGCGGCATTGCAGAAGCGCTCCTTGTCCTGGCGCCGTCAAGGGTAGCACGGCGGCGCGCCGCGCTGGCCGGGCCTCGTGCGGACGCAGGAGCGCGGCGCAGAACGCCACGACGGCGGCCGCGACACACGTCGAACGCGAGGCGAACGCGAGAGTTGCGCTGCCAGGCGCGACGGGCGATCATATGCGGTTCCGATCATGCATTTCCACCGAAAGCCCCCATGACTGCGACTGCTCCACGCGCTCTTGACGAACCCCTCACCGACACCGAACTCGACGAGCTCGAAGCGTTCCTCGCATCCGACGCGGTGCCGCAGGACTGCATGGATCTGGAGATGCTCGACGGCTATCTGACCGCCGTCGCGTCCGGCCCCGAGCAGATCCAGCCGTCGGAGTGGCTGCTGCACGTGTGGAGCGAAGGCGGCAAGTCGTCGACCCCGGCGTTCAGCGGCAGCGAGCAGGCGCAGCGGATCATGGCGCTGATGCTGCGCCACATGGTAGGCATCGAGCGCACGCTGGCGGAGTCGCCGACGCGCTTCAAGCCGCTGCTGTACGTCCCCGAGGCGCCGACCAAGCAGACCGAGCGCACGCCGCCCGAGGGCACCGCGTGGTGCGAGGGCTACATGTCGGGGGTGAAGCTGCGCGACGAGGAGTGGCAGCCGCTGTACGACGCCGAGCACGCGCGCGACTGGATCTTCCCGATCGAGGCGCTGGCGTTCGGCGAGCACGACGACGACTTCACCGAGTGGGTCGACAGCGACGAAAAGCGCGAGGCGCTGATCGAGGAGCTTCCCGTCGCTGCGGTGCTGGTCTATCGCTTCTGGCAGGATCGCCGCAGCGCGGCGCAGACGACCGGCGCGGCCACGCGGCGCAGCGCTCTGGCCGACGGCGCCCGCAAGTCGCGCCAGCGGCTGCACTAGCCCCCGAAAGAAAGAGGCCCCCGCGGGGGCCTCTGCGCTGCGCCGACGGCGCAGTCCGATCGGGCCGCTCTCAGAGCAGGCTCATCACCCAGCCCGGGAACACCGCGACCAGCACCGTCCCGACGAGGCAGATCGCCCCTGCCGACAGCGCGAGGTGTCCGCTCTCCCGCTCGGCGGCCGCCGCAGGCTGCGCGGCCGGCGTCATGAACATGAACTGGATGACGCGCAGGTAGAAGTAGATCCCGAGGTAGCTGCCGACGAGGCCGAGCACCGCGTAGAGAGTGAACCCGGCGGCCATCACGTTCTTGAAGATCAGGAACTTGGCGACGAAACCGGGGAAAGGCGGGATGCCCGCCAGCGACAGCATCGCCATGCCGATCATCAGCGCGGCGTACGGGCTGCGGTGGAACAGCCCCTTCATCGAATCGAGGTTGTCGCGCGCCGTGTCGTCCTTGCCCGAAGGAATCGACGCGAAAGCGAGCAGGTTCATCAGCGCGTACGCGATCAGGTAGAAGACGACCGCCTGGAACCTGCCCGGACCGGCGCCGAGAAACGCGTAGAACAGGTAGCCGGCGTGCGCGATCGACGAATACGCGATCATGCGGCGGAAGCTCGTCTGCCGCATCGCGGTGAGGTTGCCCCAGACGATCGAGACCAGCGGCAGGATCGCCAGCAGGTCGATGGTGAGCGGCGACACCGGCGCGGTGCCGAACAGTCGCAGCGCGGCCAGCACGACGCCCGCCTTGACCACGGTGGCCATGAAAGCGGTGACCGGGATGCTCGCGCCTTCGTACGCATCGGGCGCCCAGGCGTGGAAAGGCACGATCGCGGCCTTGAGGAAGAAGGCGACGAGCACCAGCACGACGGCGGTGGTCGCCATCGGGTCGGTCGAACTCAGCGCCGAGGTGAACGCCGACAGCGCCAGCGTGCCCTTGCCGCCGTAGAACAGCGAGATGCCCATCAGGAACAGCGCGGTCGCCGTGCCGCCCAGCACCAGGTACTTGAGCGCCGCCTCGACGCTCTCGGGCCGGCGGAACGCCAGCAGCACCATCACGTAGACGGGGACCGACATGATCTCGAGCCCGAGGAACAGCGTGAGGAAGCTGTCGGCCGACATCATCAGGCAGAAGCCGTACAGCGACGACAGCAGCAGCGGATAGAACGGCCCGTCGTCGGCGAAGTCGTCGCGCGCCATCAGCAGCACGGGAACCGCCAGCGCCAGCACGACTGCCTTGGCCAGGAACGGCCCGGGGCCGACCGAGAACTGCCCGGCGAACGGCGCTGCGCTGTATCCCTGCAGGTGCAGCATCGCGGCGATCGCGGCGGCGGCCGCGACGACGGCGACCGACAGCAGCTGGCTGCCGCGGGTGCTGCCGGCGATCTCGAGCACGATCAGGAAGACGATGCCCGCGAGCAGCAGGTGCTCGGGCATCATCGCAATCAGGATGGCTTCACCGCTCATTGCGCGCTCCCGGGCATCCGCGCGGTGCGGACGATCTGCTGATACTGCTTGGCCGCGAGCTCGGTCTTCTGCAGCGGCTCATCTGGGAAGAGGCCCAGCGCGAACACGGCGACGACGATGGCGACGAGGATGAGCTTCTCGCGCAGGTCGAGGTCGGAAAGCGGCAGGTGCGGCGCCTTGGACACGCCGAACAGGAAGCTCTGCGCGAACCTCAGCATGTACAGCGCGCCGAGGACGACGCCGGTGACCGCGAGCGCGCTCATCGCGAGCGGGTAGCTGTTGCCCTGGACGTGCAGCGGCCACGAGGCGGTGAACGATCCCAGCAGCACGAGGAACTCGCCGGTGAACCCGCTGGTCGTCGGCAGCCCGATCGACGCGAGCGTGAGGATCATGAAGAACACCGAGTACACGGGCAGCAGCTTGGCCAGCCCGCCGTAGGCCGAGAGTTCGCGGGTGTGGCAGCGCTCGTAGATCATCCCGACCATCAGGAACAGGCCGGCGGCGGTCAGGCCGTGGCTCACCATCTGGACGATCGCGCCCTGGATGCCGATGAGGTCGAGGCTGATCAGCCCCAGCATCACGTAGCCCAGGTGGCTGATCGACGAGTAGGCGATGATCTTCTTGATGTCGTTCTGCACCAGCGCGAGGCAGGCGCCGTAGACGATCGAGATCACCGACAGCGTCATGATCGCCGGCGTGAAGTAGTGCGTGGCGTCGGGGAACAGCGGGAAGCCGAGCTTCATGAAGCCGTACGTTCCCATCTTCAGCAGCACGCCGGCGAGGATCACCGAGCCCGCGGTCGGCGCCTCGACGTGCGCGTCGGGCAGCCACGTGTGCAGCGGCACCATCGGCACCTTGATCGCGAACGACAGGCCGAAGGCGGCGAGCAGGACGATCTGCGTCGACAGCGGCAATCGGGACTCGTACAGGTCGGCGAACGCGAACGACGTGACGCCGGTCGTCGTCTGCAGCGAGTACACGAGGTAGATCACCGCGGCCAGCATCAGGATGCTGCCGAACGCCGTGTACAGGAAGAACTTTATCGTCGCGTAGATCCGCCGCTCGCCGCCCCAGATGCCGATCAGCAGGAACATCGGGATGAGCATCGTCTCCCAGAAGATGTAGAACACGAACAGGTCCTGCGCGACGAACGTGCCCAGCATCGCGAACTGGATCAGCAGCACCATCGAGTAGAAGAGCTTGACGTCTTTGGTGATCGCGGTGAACGCGCCGGCGACGACCAGCGGCCCGAGGAACGCCGTCAGCAGCACCAGCAGCACGTTGTAGCCGTCGAGTCCGATCTGGTAGTGAACGCCCCAGTCGGGGATCCACGGCACGCGCGTCTCGAACTGCAGTCCGGGCACGGCCGGGTTGAAGTGCGCGTAGAGGACCGCGGTCAGCGCGAGCTGCACGACCATCACCCAGAAGGTGAGCCAGCGGACCCGTCCGTCCTGCCCGGCGGGGACCGCCAGCAGCAGCGCCATCCCCGCGACGGGGAGGTACAGGACGACGTTCAGAAGGGATGCGTCATCCATGGCGGAAGCTCCACACCACGCAGGCGATGCTTCCCACGAGCACGAAGAACGCGTACCGGTGCAGGCTGCCGGCCTGGACGCGGGACAGTGCCCCCGCGGTCCGTTGGGCGAGCCGCGCCATGCCGTTCAGCGTGCCGTCGAGGAGGAAGCGGTCGCCGAAGCGCAGGAAAACAGTGTCGGAAATCCAGGTCAGCGGAGCGCCGAGGAATCGCTCGTAGATCTCGTCGACGAAGTACTTGTTGAACAGCAGGCGATGCACCGAAGCGAACCGCGCGGCGAGGCCGTTGGCGCGCTCGAGGCCCTTGCCGAAGATCAGCCATGCGCCGATCAGGCCCGCGGCGGCGATCGCCACCGACAGGATCAGCAGCGGCATCTCGTAATGGTGCAGCGCCTCCGGCGTCTTGGCCATCGGCAGCAGCGGTTCGAGGAAGTGCGGCAGCGAGACGAAGCCGCCGAGCGCCGACAGCACCGCGAGGATCATCAGCACTCCGGTCATCGACAGCGGCGACTCGTGCACGTGGTGCTCGGCCTCGGGCTCCATCCGCGACGGCGTGAGGAACACCAGCCACAGCAGCCGGAACATGTAGAACGCGGTCATCAGCGCGGTGGCGGCCATCACCGCCCACAGCGCCGTGCTGCCGCCCGAGGAGCTGGCGAATGCGTTCCAGAGGATCTCGTCCTTCGACCAGAACCCGGCCAGCGGCGGGATGCCGGCGATGGCGGCGGTCGCGATCGCGAACGTCCAGAACGTGATCGGAATGCGCCTGGCGAGGCCGCCCATCTTGCGGATGTCCTGCTCGCCCGAGAGCGCGTGGATCACGCTGCCGGCGCCGAGGAACAGGCAGGCCTTGAAGAACGCGTGCGTGTAGACGTGGAAGATGCCGACGCCGTACGCGCCGACGCCCAGCGCGACGAACATGAATCCGAGTTGCGACACCGTCGAGTACGCCAGCACTTTCTTGATGTCGGTCTGCACCAGCGCGATGGTGGCGGCGAACAGCGCGGTGGCGGCGCCGATCACGGTGATCACCGCCGAGGCTTCCGGCGCCTGCAGGTAGAGCCCGGACATCCGCGCGACGAGGTACACGCCGGCGGTGACCATCGTCGCCGCGTGGATCAGCGCCGACACCGGCGTCGGGCCGGCCATCGCGTCGGGCAGCCAGACGTGCAGGGGGATCTGCGCCGACTTGCCGGTCGCGCCGATGAACAGCAGGATGCCGGCGAGGCTCGCCGAGACGATGGTCACCGGGCCGTGGGCGAACGCGGCGTTGATCTTGTCCATGTCCAGCGTGCCGAACGCCCAGTACAGCAGGAACATCCCGAGCAGGAAGCCGGCGTCGCCGATGCGGTTGGTGACGAAGGCCTTCTTGCCGGCGCGCGCGTTGACGGGGTCCTCGAACCAGAAGCCGATCAGCAGGTACGACGCGAGGCCCACGCCTTCCCAGCCGACGAACAGCACCAGCAGCGAGCGGCCGAGGACCAGCGTCAGCATGAAGAACAGGAAGAGGTTGAGGTACGCGAAGAACCGCGGGTAGCTCTTGTCGTCGTGCATGTAGCCGGTCGAGTAGACGTGGATCACCGAGCCCACGCCGGTCACGATCAGCGCCATCACCGCGGACAGGCGGTCGAAGTAGAGCGATATGTCGAACGTCCGTCCGCCGATGCTCGCCCAGGTGTACGCGGCTTCGATCAGCGGCGCGCCGCCCGCCTGCAGGTCGAGGAAGCACTTGATCGTCAGCAGGAACGACACGATCGGCAGCCCGCAGCCGACGACCGTGACGAAGCGGTTGCCGAGGCGGTTGCCGAACCCGCCGTTCAGGACGAAGCCCAGAAGCGGCAGGACGACGATGAGCGTGAGCGGGTGCAGCACCGGGCTATCCTTTGAGATCCGAGTAGGCGTCGGTTTCCAGCGTGCGCTTGCGGCGCACGAGCAGGAGCACGATGGGGATGGCGACCGCGATCTCGGCCGCGGCGACGACGAAGATCAGGAACACGAGCACCGCCCCGGACGCGGTGCCGGTCTGCTGGGCGAAGCTGACCAAGGACAGGTTCACTCCGTTGAGCATGAGTTCCATGCACATCAGCATGACGAGCAGGTTGCGCCGGACGATGACGCCGAGGAGTCCGAGCGCGAACAGCGCGACCGACACGAAGACGAGAAACTGGAGCTTATCCATGGCGCTTGCTGCCCCGGATCACGGCCATTGCTGCGACGACCGCGGCGACCAGCAGCACCGATGTCAGCTCGAAGTGCAGCCAGTATTCGTTGAGGAAGGCGCTTGCGAACTGCTGCAGGCCGAAGGAGACGGAGGCGCGGGCCGAAGCGTGCTGGCCGTGGGCGAAGCCGTAGACGAGCACGCCGACGAAGATCACCGCTCCCGCGATGCCCAGCACCAGGAACCGCGAAAAGCGCTGCGTGTACGACTTGTCGCGCACGTCGAGCAGCATGATCGCGTACACCATGAACACCATCACGGCGCCGACGTAGATCAGCACCTGGAACGCGGCGATGAAGTGGACGCCGAGCAGGCCGTAGACGCCGCCGAGGAAGACCATCGCCGAGATCAGCGCCATCGCGACCTGCATCGGATGGCGCAGCACGATCATCAGCGCGCCCGCGACGAGCGCGGCGACGCCGAAGACGTAGACCAGCAGCGTGTCCAGGTTCTGGAGGAGAGCTTCCATCAATGCGATCCTCGCTTCTCGGCGCGGGTCCCGCCGGTCGGGTAGGGCTTGGCGACGTCCTTCTGCGGATTCCAGGTGAGCAGCTCTTCCATCCCTATCCACATCTGCCCGCGGTCGTAGCGCGGCAGGCCCGGCACTTCCTTGGCCATGCGGATCGCGTCCTCGGGGCAGGCCTCGACGCACAGCCCGCAGAAAACGCAGCGCGAGTAGTCGATCTCGAACCGGATCGGGAACTTGGGATGCGCCGCGTCGGCGGGATCGAAGCCGGCGTCGATCTCGATCACCTTCGCCGGGCAGACCGTCGCGCACATGTTGCACGCGACGCATTGCGGCCGGCCGTCGGGCCGCTGCGTGAGGACGTGCTTGCCGCGGTTGGCGGGCGCGTAGTCCCAGCGCGTCTCTTCGGGGTAGTAGGTCGTCAGCGCGCCCTTGCGGAACGTGACCCACTTCCACATGTTGCGCAGGAACACGGCGCTCGTGATGCCGAGGCCGCGGAGGATCTCGAACAGGTACGCGCGCTCCCACCAGCCCATCGTGGGTTCGTTCCAGTAGACCTTGCGCGGATACGGCTTCATGGTGACGTGGCCATCCAGGCAAGAACCGCGGTGACGACAAGGTTCATGAGCGCCAGCGGGAACATGAACTTCCACGCGAACTTCAGCACCTGGTCGTAGCGGAAGCGCGGCAGCGACCAGCGGATCAGGATCTGGAAGCTGCAGATCAGCATGACCTTGGCGAGGAACACGACGAGCTGCGTCACGACCACCGCGCCGTGGCTCATCGGCAGCACCGAGCCGCCCGGGAACGCGAAGCCGGCGTCGCTCATGTACGGGAGGTTGCAGCCGCCGAGGAACAGCGTCGTGAACAGCGCACCGATGATCGCGATCTCGATGAACTCGGCGAACATGAACAGGCCCATCTTCATCGCCGAGTACTCGGTGTAGAAGCCCGAGATCAGCTCGGACTCCGCTTCGGGCAGGTCGAACGGGATGCGCTTGTTCTCGGCGATCGCGGCGGCCATGAACAGCGTCGCCGCGAACGGCTGGTGGAAGACGCCCCACGCCGGCAGGAAGCCCAGCAGCGTGCCGGACTGCTCCTGCACGATGGTCGTGAGGTCGACGGTGCCGTAGATCAGGATGAGGCCCAGCACGGTGAGTCCCATGACGAGCTCGTACGAGATCATCTGCGAGCCGGCGCGCAGCGCGCCCAGCATCGAGAACTTGTTGTACGACGACCAGCCGGCGAGCATCGCGCCGATGATCGTCATGCCGCCGAACGCGAAAACGATCAGGATGCCGGCGTCGAGCCGCGCGATCTGCATCGGGTACGCGCGGTCGCCGAAGAAGCCCGCGAGCGAGGGGAACAGCTTGGCGGGGACCATCAGCCCGCCGAACGGAATCACGGCGAACACCAGCAGCACCGGCACGAAGCAGACCCATGGCGCGACCGCGTACGCGTACCAGTCGTAGGTCTTCGGACGCCAGTCCTCCTTGGTCATCAGCTTGAGACCGTCGGCGATGCCGTGGAAGAGCCCCAGCCAGATGAGCTTGATCTGCGTGAACGGCAGGCGGACGTACGCGCGGTTGGCGCCGATGCGGTCCTGCATCACCGCGGACTGCTTGCGCTCGACCCAGGTGAGGAGGGTGCCGAACGTCATCAGCACGGCGATCGCGTAGACGATGTACGCGACGTAAACGACGAGGTCCTGGATCATCCGCGCGGTCCCGTGGCTGGTGCGATCATTGCGAACAGCGCCTCGGCGTCGGCGACCGCGGCGGCTTTCGGGAAGCACGCCTCGAACGCGGTGACCACGCCCGCGAAATTGGTGTAGTGGCCCGAGCGCTCGGTCTGCACGCTCACCGGCACGAACACGTCGGCGTGGCCGTTCTCGGGCTGCAGGTACGAGTTCAGGAAGATCAGCTTCGCGCCGCGCGGCAGGCCGGCGAAGCTGAAGCCCTCGCCCCACACCAGCACGAGGTCGGTGCCCTCGGCGAACCCGATCGATGCGTCGCCGAACAGCGCGCGGGCAGCGCCGGTGTTCGGGTTCTTGTCGGCGCGGACGAGAAGAGCGTCCTCGACCGTCTCTCCCGGCGCCGCAGCGTGGTCAGCCTTGACGAAGGTCGCGAAGCGGCCGCCGAGCGCCGCGGCGAACGCCGCGAGCTCCTCGTTCGAACCCCACGACGAGATCAGCGCCGCGGGCTTCTTCGCCGCGGCGACGAGCTGCTTCGCGGCCGCGATTGCGGCGGCGAGGTCGGCGGGCTTGCCCTTGAGCATCGGCAGTTCGGCGCGCGCGCGCTCGAAGACCTGCGCGATGTCGCGCCCCTTGTTGCAGATCCAGGGGCCGTTGACGGCGGGGTTGTCGCGCGGCGTGACGCGCGCGATGCTGCTGTTCTGCGCGGCGTCGAGCGCGCGGAGCTTCCATTCGTCCTTGCGGTGCCAGAGGTCGACCGAGCAGCCGCGCGAGCAGCCCGGGCAGACCGACGGCGTCGGCTTCAGGTACCAAACGCGCGCCTTCTGCAGGAACGAGCGCGACAGCAGCGCGCCGACCGGGCAGAGGTCGACGACGTTGTCGGAGTAGATGTCGCTCTCGAACGCGCCGTCCTCGGATGCGCGGACCAGCGACTCGTCGCCGCGCTGCTTGACGCCGAGCGCGTTGGACCCGGAGATCTCGCGGGTGAAGCGCACGCAGCGCGTGCACAGGATGCAGCGCTCGTTGTCGAGGACGATGCGGCTGGACAGTTCGACGTACTTGGTCGACGTCACCTTCGGCTCGATCGAGATCGAGCGCTCGCCGTTGTATTCGTAGTGGTAGTCCTGCAGCGTGCACTCGCCGGCCTTGTCGCAGATGCCGCAGTCGACCGGGTGGTTGAGCGTGATGAACTGCAGCGTGGACTTGCGGTGCTCGCGGACGATGTCGGAGTCGGTCAGCACGCGCATGCCCTCGGACACCGGCATGTTGCACGCGATCTCGACCCAGTTCTTGCCTTCGGGCTGCACGCCGCAGATCCGGCAGTTGCCGTGGATCGACAGCGACTTGTGCCAGCAGAAGTACGGGATGTAGAAGCCGTTGCGCAGCGCCGCCTGCAGCACGGTCTCGTCGTCCTGCGCCTGCACCGGCTGCCCGTTGATGAAGATCTCAGGCATGAACCGGCACCTCGAGGTTGCCGCCGAGCTTCGAGCGCTTGTGCAGGATGAAATGCTCGAACTCGTCGCGGTACTTGTTCAGTATGCCGATCGTCGCGTAGCCCGCGGCGTCGCCCATGCCGCAGATCGTCGTGCCGTCGTTGAGCTTCGAGATCGCGTACAGGCGCTCGATGTCCTCGGGCACGCCCGTGCCGCCGACGATGCGGTCGATGATCCGGTGCATCCAGCCCATGCCTTCGCGGCACGGCGTGCACTGGCCGCAGGACTCGTGGTGGTAGAAGCGCAGCATCACCTGCAGCAGCCGCACCATGCAGGTGCCTTCGGCGATCGCGATCATGCCGCCCGAGCCCAGCTGCGAGCCCGCGGCTTCGAGCGACGTCTTGTCGTAGGTGAGCGACTCGATCTCGGCGGCGGTCAGCACCTTGGTCGAGATCCCGCCGGGGATGATGCACTTCAGGTTCGCGCCGCCGAGGATGCCGCCGCAGTCGTCGAACAGGAACTTCTTCAGCGGATAACCGTACTCTACCTCGTAGACGCCGGGCTTGTTGACGTGGCCCGAGATCGAAACGAGCTGCGTGCCCGGCGACTTGGCGACGCCGACCTTCTTGAACTCCTCGGCGCCCATCGTGATGATGCCGGCGACGTTGGACAGCGTCTCGACGTTGTTGACCACCGTCGGCCGCTGGAAGAGGCCCTTGACGGTCAGCCGCGGCGGGCGGTTGCGCGGATACCCGCGCTTGCCCTCGACCGACGAGAGCAGCCCCGACGCTTCGCCGCAGACGTACGAGCCGGCGCCGCGGACGACGACGATGTCGCAGGCGAAATCCTGGTCCAGGATCCGCTCGCCGAAGTAGCCGGCCGCGTACGCCTCTTCGACCGCGGCGGCGAGGCGGCGGTACGGAAGGTCGAACTCGCCGCGGATGTAGACGAAGCAGTTGCGCACCTGCAGCGCGCGGCAGGTGATCAGCATCGACTCGAGCAGGAGGTGCGGCGCGTGCTCGAGGATCCAGCGGTCCTTGAAGGTGCCCGGCTCGCCTTC
>CAIWHR010000372.1 GCA_903912485.1 uncultured beta proteobacterium
CCGGGCGCCGCCGCGCCGCGCAATTCCGACATCTACAAGACGCAGCCCAAGGCGCTGAAGGAGCCCTATTCGGAACAGGCTTTGCGCGACGTCCAGCGCGCCGCCTCGGAAGCCGCGACCGCCGCACCGGCGGCGGGACCCGCGCCGGCGACGCCGGCCGCGACCGTGGTCGCCCGCGCCGACCCGAAGCCGGAGCCGCGCATCGAAGCGAAGCCGACGCCGGCGCCGGCGCCTGCCGGCGGCGACGAAGACGGCGACGGCGAAAAGGTCGACTGGCTGTGGCCCGCGACCGGCAAGCTCGTCACCGGGTTTTCCGACACCGCGAACCTCAAGGGCATCGACATTGCGGGCAAGGGCGGGCAGCCGGTCGTCGCCAGCGCCGCCGGCAAGGTCGTCTACGCCGGGACCGGCCTGCGCGGCTACGGCAAGCTGGTCATCGTCAAGCACAACAACACCTTCCTGTCCGCGTACGCGCACAACAGCGACATCCTGGTGAAGGAGGGCCAGCAGGTGACGCGCGGCCAGAAGATCGCCGAGATGGGCAACACCGACAGCGACCAGGTCAAGCTGCATTTCGAGATCCGGCGCCTGGGCAAGCCCGTCGACCCGCTCAAGTACCTGCCGCCGGGATGACGCTGCGCTCGCGCGGGCGTGACGACGAGAGCGGGCCGCTCCCGCGCGGCGAGCCGGCGCCCGAGCGCGACCCGTGGACGCGGGAGCTGCCGCTGCCCGAGCCGGCGCCGGGGCTGTCGTCCGACTTCGTCAACGACGTCACCCAGATCTACCTGAACGAAATCGGCGGGCATTCGCTGCTGCACGCCGACGAGGAACTCGCGCTGGCGCGGGCGATGAAGGCCGGCGATTTCGCCGCGCGCCAGACGCTGATCGAGCGCAACCTCCGCCTCGTCGTCAGCATCGCCAGGCACTACACCAATCGCGGCCTCGCGCTGCCGGACCTGATCGAGGAAGGCAACCTCGGACTCATTCACGCGCTGGAGAAGTACGACCCCGAGCGCGGCTTCCGCCTGACGACCTACGCGACGTGGTGGATCCGCCAGGCGGTCGAGCGCGCGATCATGAGCCAGTCGCGCACGATCCGCCTGCCCGTGCACGTGGTGAAGGAACTCAACGTCGTGCTGCGCGCGCTGCGGCACCTCGAGGTGCACGACGGTCCGCAGGGGCGCGAGGCGTCACTCGACGACGTGGCGCACCTGCTCGGCAAGCCGATCGAGCAGGTGCGGCGGGTGATCGGCTACAACGAGCACGTCGCGTCGCTCGACGCGCCGCTCGGCGGCGAGTCGGGCGCGTCGATCGGCGACGGCGTCGCCGACGACGGCGCGGTGGCGCCGGAACTCCTGCTGCACAACACCGAGATCGAGGCGTGGGTGCGGCAGTGGCTGTCCGAGCTCACGCCGCGGCAGCGAACGGTGATCGAGCGCCGCTACGGCCTCAACGGCTGCGATACGGCGACGCTCGAGGAGCTTGCGCCGCAGATCGGCGTCACCCGCGAGCGCGTCCGGCAGATCCAGGCCGAGGCGCTCGACCGGCTGCGTGTGCGCCTCGCGCGGCGCGGGCTCGATCGCGACGCGCTGCTGTAGGTCGCGGCGCCTGCATCGGCACGGGCCCTGGCCGTCGGTGCCGGCGCAACCCGGGTTGTGCCGATCGGCGGTGGCGGCTTGCGGTCGGCGTCGGTGCCGGCGCAACCCGGGCTACGGCCGTCGTAAACCCGGGTTGTGCCGATCGGCGGTGGCGGCTGGCGGTCGGGGTTGGTGCCGGCGCAACCCGGGTTGTGCCGATCGGCGGTGGCGGCTTGCGGTCGGGGTTGGTGCCGGCGCAACC
>CAIWHR010000373.1 GCA_903912485.1 uncultured beta proteobacterium
GCCGCGCGCGGCGAACGAAGCCAGCGCCGCTTCGAGCAGCGCGCGGGCCACGCCGCGGCGGCGCCAGCGCGGCGCGATGACGAAGCAGACCAGCGCCGCCGCCTCGTGCGGCGGGACGTCGAGTTCGGGCGGCGCCACGCCGAGGCGAGCGCAGGCCTGCGACAGCTTGGGGTACGGCTGTCCGTTGAGCCAGCCGACGACTTCGCCGCCGGCATACGCGAGAAAACCCTCCATCTCTCCGACGTCGATGCGCGCCGTCATCGCCGTCCGGTTGGCGGGGCCGTCGAGCGAATCCCAGGCGATCGCCTTGGGCACTTCGTAGTAGTGGCAGTAGCACTTCGCCCACGCCGGGTTGTCGGCGAAGGCCTCCCCGCGCTCGTGATCGAAAAGGCGCAGGAAGTCGTCGCGCCGCGCGGGCGTCAGGCGTTCGATCGTGAATTGCGTGTCCGCCATGCCGGGCTCACCGGACCGGCGCCGTCAGCGCCCGGCCTTGATCTCGGTCCACATCCTGCTGCGCAGCCGCCGCTGCGCGGGCGTGAGGTCCTTCAGCTGCTCGAGCTTCGCCTGGACCGCCTTGTCGGGGAAGATCGCCGGGTACCTGAGGAGTTCCGGCTTGATGTACCGCGCGGCGGCCGTGTTGGGATTGCCGGATCCGATGAGGTTGGTGAGTTCGGCCGAGTTCTGGCCCTCGAGCATGAAATTGATGAACAGCAGCGCGAGGTCGGGCCGCGGCGCGCCCTTGTGGATCACCATGTTGTCGACGGCGAGCACCGCGCCCTCCTTCGGCACGCCCTGCAGGATCCTGAACTTCCGCCCGGCGGCCTGCGCGTCGAGGTTGGCCTGGAAGATGTCGTTCGAATAGCCGTGGACCAGCCAGATGTTGCCGACGGTCAGCTCCTTGATGTACGAGGACGCGTTGAACGCCGCCCAGTACGGCTTCGCCTTCCTGATCAAAGCCGCCGCCTCGTCCCAGTGCCTGGGATCGACGTCGTTCGCCGAGTAGCCGAGGTACTTGAGCGCCGCGGCGAAGAGCTCGTTGGCGCTGTCGAGGACCGTCACCCGGCCCTTGACCTTCTCCAGGTGCTTCGGGTCGAAGATCGCCGCCCAGCTGTCGGTCGGCAGCCCGAGCTCCTTCATCTTCTCGTCGTTGTAGCCGAGTATCGTCGTCGACATCGCGTACGGCACCGAGTACTTGTTGCCCGGGTCGAACCGCGTGTCGAGGTACGTCGGGTCGACGTTCCTGAGGCCCGGGATCTGCGCGAGATCGAGCGGCTTCAGCTGCGCGCCCTTGATCAGCGCCTCGACCGCGTTGGACGTCGGCACCAGCACGTCGTAGCCCCGGGCGCCGGCGGCGAGCTTGGCCAGCAGCTCCTCGTTGTCGGAGTAGTAGGTCTGCACGACCTCGCACTTGCACGCGGCCTCGAAGCGCTTGACCGTCTCCGGCGCAATGTAGTTGTTCCAGTTGTAGAGGTGCAGCTGGTCCTTGGCGAGCGCGGGCAGCGCAGCCAGGGCGAAGAGCAGAACGAGCAGGCGTTTCATCGGAACCTCCTGGCGGGAGCCAGGCGGTATCGTACCCCGGCGGCGACGGCGGCGTGGCACGGGGGCGCAACCCCGGCTCAGTCTCCGGAGCGCAGCAGCGTCGGCGACAGCTTCGACGCGATGACGATCAGCACCAGCGTCAGCAGCATCAGCAGCGTCGACACGGCGTTGACCTCGGGGGTGACGGCGATCTTGATCATCGAGTAGATCTGCAGCGGCAGCGTCGTCGTCCCCGCGCCGGCGGTGAAGAAGGTGATGACGAAGTCGTCGATCGACAGCGTGAACGCCATCAGCGCGCCGGCGACGACGCCCGGCATGATCAGCGGCAGCGTCACGTAGCGGAACGCCTCCCACGGCGTGGCGCCGCAGTCGCGGGCGGCCTCGGTCAGGCTTTCGTCCATGCCGGCCAGCCGCGAGCGCACGACGATCGCGACGAACCCGATGCAGAACGCGATGTGCGCGAGCGTCACCGACAGCAGGCCCAGCGTGAAATTGAGCATGACGAAGAAGATCAGCAGCGACACGCCCATCAGGATCTCGGGGATCGCGATCGGCGTCAGCACCAGCACCGGCAGCAGCCGCAGCCGGTAGCGGTGCATCGCGACTCCCGCCATCGTGCCCAGCACCGTCGACACCAGGCTCGCGACCGCGCCGATCAGCAGCGAATTGCCCGCCGCGGTCAGCATCTCCTCGTCGGCGAACAGCTTGCGGTACCAGTCGAGCGTGAAGCCCACCCACTCGGCGTTGAGCTTCGAGTCGTTGAACGAATAGACGACGACGATCACCAGCGGGAGGTAGAGGAACGCGTAGCCCGCGAGCGCGGCGATCCACAGCCAGGTCGACCGGCTACGCACCGGCGATCGCTCCGCTGCCGCGCCGGCCGACCCACGCCGCGAGCCCGGCCAGCGCCAGCGCCACGACGGTCAGCACGATCGAGAGCACGCTGCCGAACGGCCAGTCGCGCGTCTCGAGGAACTGCTGCTTGATGACGTTGCCGATGAGGCTGTCGTCGGGACCGCCGAGGATGTCGGGGATCGCGAAGATGCCCAGCGCGGGGATGAACACCAGCGCCGCGCCGGCGTAGACCCCGGGCAGCGACAGCGGGAACGTGATCCGCCAGAACCGCTGCCACGCCGATGCGCCGAGGTCCTGCGCCGCGTCGAGCAGCGTCCGGTCGTGCTTCTCGAGGTTCGCGTACAGCGGCAGCACCATGAACGGCAGGTGGACGTAGACGAGGCAGACCAGCACCGCGAACGAGCTGAACAGCAGAGGCACCGGCTCGTGCCCGAACGCGGCGAGGACGCCGTTGACGCCGCGGGCGAGCGCCGCCTGCGGACCCAGGATGATCATCCAGGCGTAGACGCGGATCAGGAAGTTGCTCCAGAACGGCAGGATCACCAGCAGCAGCAGCAGGTCGCGGTACTTCTTCGGGCTGCTGGCGATCAGCGCCGCGAGCGGGTAGGCCGCCGTGAGGCAGAGCAGCGTCGTCGTCAGCGCGTACCAGAAGGACTTGACGAAGATCGCGGCGTAGATCGAATCGGTGAAGAACCGGGCGTAGCTTTCGACGTTGAGATCGAGCGCGCCGTCGTCGCCGACCAGCGGCGCCAGCCCGCCGAACTCGCCCGGCGTGCGGAACGACGCGAGCACCATGATCAGCGTCGGCACCGCGAAGAAGACGGCGAGGTAGGCGAGCGGCGGCCCGCTCACCAGCCACTTGCCCAGCCGCTCGGGGATGCGGGTGCCGGCCACGCTATTCCTCGATGAAGTGGCCGGCGGCGACCGGCCAGCTCATCTCCACCGTGTCGCCGACCTCGAAAAACTTGGTGCGGCCGGACGCCGAGTTGGCGAGCAGCGCCTCGATCTTCTGTCCGCCCGGCGTGTCGACCTTGTACACGGTCACGTCGCCCATGTAGAGGAGGTCGGAGACGGTGCCGCCGCAGTGGTTGTCGGGCGTGTCGGCCGGCGCGGCGGCCGCGATGCGGATCTTCTCCGGGCGCAGCGCGATCGTCGCCGCCCGGCCCGCGGCCAGCGTCGAGGCGGCGGCGACGCGCACCGGCCCCAGCCCCGCGACGTCGACGGTGACGATGCCGCCGGCGTGGTCGCGCACCGGTCCCGACAGCAGGTTGCAGTGGCCGATGAAGTCGGCGACGAAGCGCGTCGCCGGGAAGCCGTAGATTTTCGAGGGTTCGTCGACCTGCTCGACCCGGCCCCTGTTCATCACCGCGATCCGGTGCGACAGCGCCAGCGCCTCGGTCTGGTCGTGCGTCACGTAGACGAACGTGATTCCCACTTCCTTCTGCAGGTTGATGAGCTCGATCTGCATTTCCTCGCGCAGCTTGGCGTCGAGCGCCGCCAGCGGCTCGTCGAGCAGCAGCACCGTCGGGTGCGTCACCAGCGCGCGGGCGATGGCGACTCGCTGTTTCTGGCCGCCGGAGAGCTCGTGCGGGTAGCGGCGGCCGAAGCCGGTCAGCCGGACGTCCTCCAGCGCCGCTTCGATCTTGCCGGGGATCCGGGCTGCGGGCGTGTTCGCCATCTTCAGCGGAAACGCGATGTTGCCCTCGACCGTCATGTGCGGAAACAGCGCGTAGCTCTGGAACACCGTGCGCACCGGGCGCGATTCCGGCGGCAGCGCCGCCAGATCGCCGCCGTTGAGCAGGATGCGCCCGCCGTCCGGGAGGTCGAATCCGGCGATCATCCGCAGCAGCGTGGTCTTGCCGCAGCCCGAAGGCCCGAGCAGCGTGAAGAATTCACCGGCCTCGATGGCGAGGCTGACCTGGTCGACGGCGGTGAAATCGCCGAAGCGGCGACTGACGTTCTGGATGTCGAGGAGCGCCATCGGCGGGGCGTCGGGGCCAGGCGAAAGCCGGGAGAAGCCGGCTCGCCGATTGTAACAAACCCGGCCGCGTCGTTACGGCAGCCACGCGGTGGAAACCGTCGCCCGTGCGGACGTCATCGCTTGGACAGGTTGCTCCAGGTCGCCTCGTGCGCGGGAAACAGGTCCGCGTAGTGCGCCGCCAGCGTGCCCAGTTCCCTGATCACCGCGGAAGGAAAGCCGGCGCGCCCGTTGCGGTCGGCGAGCATCAGCTCGTTGAGGTAGACCTCGCACTGGGCCGGCCGCTTCCAGTTCGCGCACAGTTCGTTGGCGACGCGGGGAAAGTGGCTGGCGAGTTCGCGCGGCGCGAACTCCGGCGCGAGGCCCGCCAGCCAGGCCACGGTCTCCGCCGCCAGCGGTTCGGCCGGCTCCGGCAGGCGCGCGTAGCTCCGGCTCGCATCGCCGATCGGCCGGGACCCCGGTTCGAGGACCTTGAACGCCTCTTCCACCGAGACTTTTTCGAATTCGAATGCGTTGCTCATGGGTACCCCTCAAGCGGATGCGCCGCGCCCGGCCGTGCCGGCCGCCGCGCGGGTGCGGGCCGGGTCACGGGAGCCGCACGACGAGCAGCGCGATGGTGATCCCCAGCAGGATCGCGATGGCGCCGAGCAGCGCATTGCGCCGGCGCTGCGCCGCGGCCAATTCCTTCAGCGTGTCGTCGGTCGCCGAAGCCGGGGCGAGCAGCCGCTGATGCAGCAGCCGCGGCAGTTCCGGCAGCGCGTTGATGATGTACGGCGCCTCGGCCAGCAGCCGCCGCTGCAGCGCCGGGAGCCCGATCTGGTTCTGCATCCAGCGCTCGAGGTAGGGCTTGGCGGTGACCCACAGGTCGAGGTCGGGGTCGAGCATCCGGCCCAGCGACTCGATCGACAGCAGCGTCTTCTGCAGCAGCACGAGCTGCGGCTGGATCACGACGTTGAACCGGCGCGAGGCGGTGAACAGCTGCACCAGCACCTTGCCCAGCGAGATCTCCTTCAGCGGCCGGTCGAAGATCGGCTCGCAGACGACGCGGATCTCGCTCTCCAGTTCGTCGATCCGGGTGTCGGCGGGCACCCAGCCCGACTCGATGTGCGCGGTCGCGACCCGGTGGTAGTCGCGGCGGAAGAACGCCAGGAAATTCTGCGCCAGGTAGTTCTGGTCCTTCTCGGACAGCATGCCCATGATGCCGAAGTCGACGGCGACGTACTTGCCGTGGTCCGGGCCGTCGACGGCGACGAAGATGTTGCCCGGGTGCATGTCGGCGTGGAAGTAGGCGTCGCGGAACACCTGCGTGAAAAAGAGCTCGACCCCCGCGCGCGACAGCCGCTTCAGGTCGACGCCCGCCTCGACCAGCCGGTCGACCTGCGAAATCGGGATGCCGCTCATCCGCTCCATCACCATCACTTCGCTGGTGCAGTAGTCCCAGTGCACGCAGGGCACCAGCAGCAGCGGCGAGTGGCGGAAGTTGCGGCGCAGCAGCGAGCAGTTGGCGGCCTCGCGCATCAGGTCGAGCTCGTCGCCGAGCGTCTTCTCGAATTCGGCGACCACCGCGCGCGGCCGCAGCCGCCGCCCGTCCTTCCACAGCTTCTCCATCAGCGTGGCGCCGGCGTACATCAGGCCGATGTCCTTCTCGATCACCGCGCCGATGTGCGGCCGCAGCACCTTGACCGCGACCGGCGTGCCGTCCTTCAGCGTCGCGAAATGCACCTGCGCCACCGAGGCGCTGGCGACGGGCGTGCGGTCGAACGCCAGGAACACGTCGTCGACGGGCTTGCCGTAGACGCGGTCGAGGATCGCGACGACGGTCTCCGAGGGGAACGGCGGCACCCGGTCCTGCAGCTTCGCGAGTTCGTCGGCGATGTCGGCCGGGATCAGGTCGGGCCGCGTCGACAGCATCTGCCCGAACTTGACGAACAGAGGCCCCAGGTCCTCGAGCGCGAGGCGCAGCCGCACCGCCCGCGGCGCCGACGTGTCGCGCCAGAACGTGACCGCGCGCACGAGCGGCCGCAGGGCGCGAAACCGCTCGTGGCCGGTCAGGAACTCGTCGAGACCGTACTTGAGCGAGACCAGGCCGATCTTGGCAAGACGCAGGAGGCGCATGCTTCGGATTGTAAGGGATTGCGCCGCCGCGGCTGCGGCGAACGAAAAGCGGACCTGGATCGGCCCCGCATCGCTCGGTCCCCAGCACCGGCGCGTTCACCGACGTCGGGCTCCCGGGTGTGAGACAATGACCGGTTATGGAAGAACGTCCGCAATCCCTGGGCGAAGAAATCGCGAACAGCGTCAGCCACGGCTTCGGCCTGCTGGCGGCGGTGGTCGCAACGCCGATCCTCATCGTGGCCACCGCCCGGCACGGCAGCGCCGTCAACGTCGTCGGCGCGAGCATCTTTTCGGCGGCGATGGTGCTGCTGTATTTCGCGTCGACGCTCTACCACGCGCTGCCCGGGAAGCGGGCCAAGGCGATCCTGCGCAAGTTCGACCACGGCGCCATCTACCTGCTGATCGCCGGGACGTACACGCCGTTCACGCTGGGCGTGCTGAGCGGTGCCTGGGGCTCGCTGCTGTTCGGTCTGGTGTGGAGCCTGGCGGCGATCGGCGTGGCGCTGAAGGTCTTCGACCGCCTGTCGCGGCCGTTTCTGTCCACCGGACTCTATCTCGTCATGGGCTGGCTGGTGGTGATCGCGATCGGCCCCCTGGTCGAGCGCGTCCCGATGGCAGGCATCGTCCTGCTGGCTGCGGGAGGCCTCGCGTACACCGGCGGCGTCTTCTTCTTCGCCACCGATTCGCGTCTGCGCTACGGCCACCTGGTCTGGCACCTGTTCGTGGTCGCCGGCACCACCTGCCACTTCTTCGCCGTGCTCTGGTACGCGGCGTAGCCGCGCAATCGCCGTAGCCCGGGCTGCGCGCCCCGAGCGATCGCCGCGAGCCGCCGTCGCCCGCCGCGCGCAGCCCGGGGTGGTCGCGCCCCGAGCGATCGCCGCGAGCCGCCGTCGCCCGCC
>CAIWHR010000374.1 GCA_903912485.1 uncultured beta proteobacterium
CGGTGTTGGTGATGCCCGTCGTCGTCGACGCGCCGCTCACCGCCAGTGTCGTCGTCGACAGCGCGCCGGTGTTGGCGATGCCGTTGGTCGTCGACTGACCCGCGACGCTCAGCGTGCCGCCGAGTGCCGATGCGCCGGCGACGTTCAACGCGCCGGCGTTGACGGTTCCGACGTTGTTCAGGTTGCCGTTGTTGGTGATGTTGCCGGTGTTGGTGATGTTGCCGGTGTTGGCGATGCCGTTGGTCGAGGTCTGACCCGCGACGCCCAGGTTGCCACCGACGCGGGTGTTGCCGGCGGTGTCGACGCTGAAGACCGCAGTTTCGGTCGGCGTGGCGACGATGTCACCGGTGTTCGGGTTGTACGTCGCCGATCCGGCGATGTTGTTGAGGTAGATGCCGTTGGCGCCGACCGATCCGCTGCTGCCGGCGACCGTCGCCGCGATGGTCGAAGTGCCGGCAGGCGTCGGAGTGCGCGGGACCGTCACCGTGTACTGGCCCCAGCCGATCGACTGGTTGGGCTGGTTCGAATTGACCGTGACGCTGCCGACGGCGAAGCCGGGAGTCGTCGACGCGGTCAACGGCGTCGTGACCGGCGCGGCGACCGACGCGGTGCCGACCGGCGTGCCGCCGGGGTTGACGCCGATGACCTGCACCGTCGCCGTCGCACCGACCAGCGTCGCCGTCGTCGTGCCGGCGCCTTCGACCGCGCCCGTCGCAGTGGCGGTCGACCAGCCTGCAATCGACGTTCCGCTGACCGGACGGTTCACCACCGCCAGGCCCACCGCCGGCGGCGTCACCACCGTCCCGGTCTGGCCGGGGACGAACTGATGCGTGCCCGTCGACGACAGCGCGATGCCGTAGGCGGTGCCGCCCGCCGCGCCCGGGTGCGTGAACACGGCCGTGTTGGCGTCGTTGTTCAGGGGGCCCTGATAGCTCCAGCCGCTGCCGTCCGGAGCGTGCCACGTGCCGTCCGAGCCGTACACGAAGTTCACCGTCGTCGGCGTGCCGCCGGTCAGCGTGAACGTCACCGGATACGTGACGACGTACGTGCCGGGAACCACGTCCTGGGCGTGCGCCGGAACGACGACCGGACCGGTGATCGTGTCGGCGAAAGCCGGCTGCATCCCGGAGGCGAGGCCGGCCGCACCGAGAGCGATAACGAGAACCTTGACTTTCATATTCATATTCATGACTCCGGACATTAAGTGACAGGGGTAGGGTTCGGCAACCAAATATCGCAAACTCAAGTCGCTCCGCCGAGATTCCGTGGCTTGGCCGCGGTCCGGCCACTGCATCTAACCAACAACCGCAAGTGCAAAGACGATGCTCCTAGATCATTCCGAAGGGCTACCGTTTCATGCGCGCCATCGGTGAAACCGCCGGCAGCGGCTCCATGTTGAAAGTCGCTCCATATTGACGAAAACCCCCCTTTTCGGGGCGTGCGAATGATCTTAGCACGGCAAATTCCCATCTGTCCAAGGATTGCCGGCACCGGGAGCGGGGTGCCCCCAAGAGTGTTGCGGCGGCGCGTCATCCTGCGGCGTGAGCCGCGGTCGACCCTCGTCGGACCGGCGCCCGCCGGCGCGCAAGATCAGCGGGCGAGCGCGGCCTTGAGCTGGCGCAAACGTTCACTTCCGGTCGCTCTCTCCGCCGCCGCCTCCGCCGCCGGCAGCGCCGCCCCGGCGTAGCGCAGGTCGTCCTGCGCGAGCTCGGCGAGGAAGCGCGACGGCACCGCGGCGGTCCACTCGCCGGCCCGCTTGCGCCGGCTGCAGTACGACAGCGACAGGCTGCGTTGCGCCCGCGTGAGGCCGACGTACATCAGCCGGCGCTCCTCGTCGACGTTGCCGGCCGCGACCGCCTCGCGGTGCGGCAGGATGCCTTCCTCCAGCCCGACCAGGAAAACGTGCGGAAATTCGAGTCCTTTCGCCGCGTGCAGCGTGGACAGCCGCACCGCATCGACAGCGTCGCGCTCCTGCCCTTCGAGCGTCGTGATCAGCGCGATCATCTGCGTCAGTTCCACGAGGTCCCTGCCGTCGTCCTCGCCTTTCTTCGCGAGCCAGCCGGCGAAGTCGCGCACGCTCTGCCAGCGCGCCGCCGCCTGCGGACGGTCGCAGCTGGCCAGCAGCCAGTCCTCGTAGCCGGTCGCGGCCAGCAGTTCGTCGATGAGGCGGCCGGCCGGCTCGCGCGGCGCCCGGTGGCGCAGGTCGTTGATCAGCCGGCAGAAGGCCGCCAGGATCTCCAGCTGCCGCGCCGGGATCGCGGCCGCCGCCTCGGCCGCGAAGGTGGCGGCGAACAGGCTTTCGCGGCGGGCGCCCGCGACCGCGCCGAGCTTTTCCAGCGTCGTCGCGCCGACGCCGCGCTTCGGCGTGGTGATCGCGCGGATGAACGCGGGGTCGTCGTCGTCGTTGGCGATGAGCCGCAGGTAGGCGATGACGTCCTTGATCTCGGCGCGATCGAACCACGACTGCCCGCCCGAAACCGTGTACGGGACGCCCTGTTCACGCAGCGCCTTCTCGAAGACCTTGGCCTGGTGGTTGCCGCGGTAGAGGATCGCGTAGTCGCCGTAGCACGCCCGCTCGCCGAACTTGTGCCCGACGATGCGCCGCACGACCGCGTCCGCCTCGGCCTCGTCGTCGACGGCCGGCGCGACGCGCAGCGGCTCGCCGTGGCCGAGGTCGCTCCACAGCCGCTTGTCGAACAGCTTCGGATTGTTGGCGATCAGCGCGTTCGCCGAGCGCAGGATCCGCACCGTCGACCGGTAGTTCTGCTCGAGCTTGACGACCTTCAGCGACGGGTAGTCGCGCTGCAGCTGCGCCAGGTTGTCGAGCGTCGCGCCGCGCCAGCCGTAGATCGCCTGGTCGTCGTCGCCGACCGCGGTGAACGCGGCGGCCTCGCCGGCGAGCAGCCGCAGCAGCCGGTACTGCGCGGCGTTGGTGTCCTGGTACTCGTCGACCAGGACGTGCGCGCAGCGATGGCGCCACCGGGCTGCCGCCGCCGGGTCGTCGGCGAGCAGCGCCACCGGCAGCGCGATGAGGTCGTCGAAATCCACGGCCTGGTACGCGCGCAGCGTGTCGTCGTAGCGCTGGTAGGCGCGCGCCGCGGCCAGCTCCTCGTCGCTCTGCGCCAGCGACAGCGCCGCGCCCGGCGAGACCAGCGCGTTTTTCCAGCGCGAGATCTGCCACTGCGCGGCGCGCGCCCGGGCCCGGTCGACGGTGGCGACGAGCTCGGCCACCATCGGCTCGGTGTCGTCGGGACCGAGGATCGAAAAGCCCGGCTTCAGGCCCAGCGCCCGGGCGTCGCCGCGGATGATCCTGAGGCCCAGCGCGTGAAACGTCGAGATGGTGACCGCGGCGGCATCGGCCCGCCTGCCCTCGGCGCGCAGCAGCTCGCCGACGCGCTCCTTCATCTCGCGCGCCGCCTTGTTGGTGAAGGTGATCGCCGCGATCCGCGCCGGGTCGTGCCCGTGCTCGATCAGGTGTCCGATCTTGGCGGTGATGACGCGGGTCTTGCCGCTGCCGGCGCCCGCGAGCACCAGCAGCGGCCCGTCGACATAGCGGACCGCCTCGCGCTGCGCGGGATTGAGCGGAAACGCCATCGTGATCGAGCGAGGGAGAGGTGCCGGCGCGATGATAAAATCGGGGTCGCATCTTACCATCCGCATGCCCCTCCCCCTTCCCTTCCCCTTCCGCGGCGAATCGCTCCCTCCCGGAGGGAATGCGCGCAGCGCCAAGGGTGCACCCATACGCGCTACGGGCCGCCCCGCGCGCGAATTCCGCCCCCTCGGGGGGAGTGGGGGCCGTCGATGAGCCTGTACGCGATCGGCGACATCCAGGGATGCCACGCCGAGTTCTGCCAGCTGCTGGAGATGATCGGCTTCTCTGCGCGGTCGGACCGCCTGTGGCTGGTCGGCGACCTCGTCAACCGCGGCCCCGGCTCGCTCGCCGTGCTGCGCGAGGTGAAGGCGCTGGGCGACGCCGCGGTGACGGTGCTGGGCAACCACGACTTCCACCTGCTGACGGTCGCGGCGGGCCACGCGCGGCAGCACAGGCGCGACACCATCGCGCCGATCCTCGAGGCGCCCGACCGCGACGAGCTTCTCGCCTGGGTGCGCTCGTGGCCGCTGGTCGTCGTCGAGGGCGACCGGCTGCTCGTCCACGCCGGGCTGCTCCCGCAGTGGACGCCGGCGACCGCGCTGTCGCTCGGACGCGAAGTGCAGGCCGCGCTGGCGGCGGACGACCACGACGCCTTCCTGCGCACGCTCTACGGCGACCGGCCCGACACCTGGCGCGACGACCTCGAAGGCTTCGACCGCCTGCGCGTCATCGTCAACGCCTGCACGCGGATGCGCTTCTGTGCGGCGGACGGGAGGATGGAGTTCGGCGAGAAGCGCGGCCCCGAGCACGCGCCGGAAGGCTTCCGGCCGTGGTTCCGCCACGAGACGCGCGCGTCTTCCGGGCGGACGATCGTCTGCGGCCACTGGTCGACGACCGAACTGCTGCTGGCGCCGAACCTGATGATGCTGGACTCGGGCTGCCTGTGGGGCGGCACGCTGACCGCCGTCCGGCTGGACGACCGGCGCGTCTTTCAGGTTCCGGGACGCCTGCCGGTGGCGCCCAAGCCTCTCGCTTAGCCGCTGCCGCCGGAAGCAAGCGGCGGCGGCCGGCGGGAGATCAGGCCGCGCCGGCGGACCTCACCAGAGGTTCCCGTGAAACGCCTCGTCGTAGAGCGCCGCCATCGCGGCGCGCTCGACCGCGTGGTTCTGCCCGCCCTGCGACGCGATCTTGAGCGCGCCGAGAATCGCCCCCAGCCGGCCGGTGCGCTCCCAATCCCATTGCTGCGCGATCCCGTGCAGGAGGCCCGCACGGTACGCGTCCCCGCAGCCGGTCGGGTCGGACAGCGCGGTGGGCGCGACGGCGGGAACGGTCAGCACGCCGCCGTCGGCGTAGATCGACGAACCGTCGGCGCCCCGGGTGACGACCAACGCGTCGACGCGCCGCGCGATCGCGTCGAGCGAAAGGCCGGTGCGCTCGGCGAGCAGGCTCGCCTCGTAGTCGTTGACGGCGAGGTACGTGGCCGCATCGATCATCTCGATCAGCTCCGGCCCGGAGAACAGCGGGAGTCCCTGGCCGGGATCGAACATGAACGGGATGGCCGCGTTGGCGAACTGCTCGACGTGCGCGCGCATCCCGTCGCGGCCGTCGGGCGCGACGATGCCCAGCGCGACGTCGGACACGTCGTCGACGCGATTCTCGTGCGAACAGTTCATCGCGCCCGGGTGGAACGCGGTGATCTGGTTGTCGTCGAGGTCGGTGATGATGAACGCCTGCGCGGTGTAGGTGCCGGGCACCGTGCGCACGCCGTCGGCGGCGACGCCGAGATTCGCCAGCCGATCGCGGTAGGGCGCGCCGTCGTCTCCGAGGGTCGCCATGACGACCGGCTCGCCGCCGATCGCCTTCAGGTTGTAGGCGATGTTGCCGGCGCAACCGCCCCACTCGCGGCGCATCTGCCCGATCTGGAACGACACCGAAAGCATGTGCACCTGGTCGGGCAGGATGTGCCGGCCGAAGCGGTCGGGAAACACCATGATCGTGTCGAAGGCGAGCGAACCGCAGATCAGCGTACGAGGAGAGGGCATGGTTGGTCGTGGCGTTTATGGTCGCGGAAGACACGCATTATCGCAGGTGGCGGCGATCGCCACGGCGTTTCGGCGGTTTCGCGTCCCGGGGAAGGCTACGCGACCCGTCCGATCTCGCGCACGACCGACTGCTGCCGGCGCGACACCGGCAGCGACTCGGGAACGTCGCGCAGCAGCACCTCCCAGTGCCCGTCGCCGTCGTCGCTGACCCGGCGCTCGAACCCGCGGATGAAATCGCGCGCGACGAGGCAGTTGCGATGCACGCGCACGAACCGCGCCCCGAACTCCTCCTCGAGCCGGGTCAGCGATTCCTCGAGCAGGTACTCGCGCGCGACGGTGCGGATGGTGATGTACTTGAGCTCCGCCTTCAGGTAGACGACGTCCTCGATCGGCACCAGGATGACCCGCGCGCGTTCGACGATCGACAGGAAGCGGCGCGCGTTCGCCGGCATCTCGTCGAGCGCCGCCGCCGACAGCGGCTTCAACCGCGGCAGCTTGTGCAGCGCGGTCAGCAGCCGCGGCAGCCGCACCGGCTTGACGAGATAGTCGACGGCGCGGACCTCGAAGGCGTCGACCGCGTGCTGCTGGTACGCCGTCGTGAAGATCACGACCGGCGGTTCGGGCAGCTTCAGCAGGTGCCGCGCGAGCTCGAGGCCGTCCATGTCCGGCATGTGGATGTCGGTCAGCACCAGGTCGGCGTCCACCGCGTGCAGCAACTCGAGCGCCTCGCGGCCGGTGCCCGCCTCGCCGACGACGGTCAGCGGCAGCACCTCGCCGCAGTCGTCGAGCAGCTGGTGCAGCCGCCGCCGGGCCGGCGCTTCGTCGTCGACGATCAGTATCCGCAGCGGGGCGCCGGTCACGTCGGCGCCTCGGAGCGTTCGCCGCCGCCGGTCGCCGCCGGGGAACGGCCGCGATCCGGCGCGGCGGCGTCATCCCCGCCCGGGGCCGCCGGGCCGCCGCGTCCGGCCGCGCGGTACGGAATCCGGATGTGCACCTCGTAAGTGTCGCCCTTGACCCGCGACTGCAGGTCGGCCTCGACGTCGAAGTGCAGCGCGAGGCGCTCGCGGACGTTGCCCAGCGCCATCTTGTTGCCGGCATGGTGTCTGCCGCCTTCGGCGCGATAGGGGTTGCGCAGGATCGCGTGCACCTGTCCGTCCCTGGAAAAGATGTTGATCGACACCGCGCCGGGAGCGGTCATCGGCTCGATGCCGTGGTAGACCGCGTTCTCGAGCAGCGGCTGCAGCAGCAGCGGCGGCACCAGTGCGTCGCCTGGCATGCTGTTCAGGTGCCACTCGACACGCAGGCGGTCGCCCAGGCGCAGGTGCTCGAGCGCGAGATACTGGCGGCACAGCGCGACCTCGTCGGCGAGCGGCACGAGATGGCGATTGTCGCTCATCAGCACGCGGAACAGATCGGCCATGTCCTCGAGCGCAGTCTCGGCGCGCTGCGGGTCGGCGCGTATCAGCGACAGCACGGCGTTGATGCTGTTGAACAGGAAATGCGGCCGGATCCGCGCCTGCAGCGCCTGCAGCCGCGCCTCGTTGATCGACGGCGACAGCGCCTTCGCGCGCAGGTGGAGGTAGAACAGCAGCGCGCCCGCGACGGCGAGCCCGAGCACCGCGTGCCGCGGGGCCGAACCGGGCGGGAGCGGCAGCAGCCCTCCCAGCAGCAGCTCGGTGCCGCGGCCGACGGCGCCCGTCAGCCCCACGACGGCGCCGCCCGCCGCGCGATACGAGATTCTGCCCAGCCACGGCGCAGCCGTCACCAGCAGCGCAAGTTCGATCAACAGGTGCGGTTCCGCGATCGAGACCGTGTCCAGCAGCTGCTCCGGCCACGCCTCCCAGCGTGAAGCGCGCGCGAGCGCTCCCACCGCGAACAGCAGGTTCGCCCCCATCAGAATCCGCACGGTCGTTCCCAGGTTGCGCAGGTCCGGGAACGGGATGGGCTCCGGGTTTTGTCCTATAATCGGCTGCATCGCGATCGCCGTGTGCGCGCTTCGCGCGAGGTGTCTTGCTCCCGCCGTCCGGTCGCGGGCACTGCGGTCATCATCCGCCTATTGTCGGCATGCCGCCGGGGCAACGCAAGCGTTGCCGGATGCAAGCCGGCCCGTTCCACCCCCCTTTGCGATCCACGCCCACACGCCATGGCCGACCCCGTCCCGCCCCGGAACCCCTCGCTGCAGGGCGGCTGGTCCGGCCGCTTCAGCGAGCCCGTGTCGGATCTCGTCAAGCGCTACACCGCGTCGGTCGCTTTCGACCGGCGGCTGGCCGCGGTCGACATCGCCGGGTCGATCGCGCACGCGCGGATGCTGACCGAGGTCGGCGTGCTCGCGCCCGCCGACCTCGAGGCGATCGAGCGCGGAATGGAAACGATCCGCGGCGAGATCGGGCGCGGCGAGTTCGAATGGTCGCTCGACCTCGAGGACGTCCATCTCAACATCGAGCGGCGGCTCACCACGCTCGTCGGCGACGCCGGCAAGCGCCTGCATACGGCGCGGTCGCGCAACGACCAGGTGGCGACCGACATCCGCCTGTGGCTCCGCGGCGAGATCGATTCGCTGTCGGCGCAGTTGGCCGGGCTGCGGCGCGCGCTGCTCGACGTCGCCGCCGAACACGCGGCGACGATCATGCCCGGCTTCACGCACCTGCAGGTCGCGCAGCCGGTCACCTTCGGCCACCACCTGCTCGCGTACGAGGCGATGCTCGCGCGCGACATGGAGCGCTTCGTCGACTGCCGCCGCCGCGTCAACCGGCTGCCGCTCGGCAGCGCCGCGCTCGCCGGCACCAGCTTCCCGATCGACCGCGATCGCGTCGCGCGGGAGCTCGGCTTCGAGGGCCTTTGCACCAACTCGCTCGACGCCGTCTCGGACCGGGATTTCGCGCTGGAATTCACCGCCGCCGCAGCGCTCGTCATGCTGCACCTGTCGCGCTTCGCCGAAGAGCTGATCCTCTGGATGAGCCCGCGCTTCGCCTTCATCGCGCTCGCCGACCGCTTCTGCACCGGGTCGTCGATCATGCCGCAGAAGAAGAACCCCGACGTCCCGGAACTGGTGCGCGGCAAGACCGGCCGCGTCGTCGGCGACCTCGTCGGCCTCCTGATGCTGATGAAGGGCCAGCCGCTGGCCTACAACAAGGACAACCAGGAGGACAAGGAGCCGCTGTTCGACGCGGTCGACACGCTCGCCGACACGCTGGCGGTGATGACCGACCTCGTCGCCGGCGGCATCCGGGTCGACGCGGCGCGGATGCGCGCGGCGGCGAGCGAGGGTTTCGCCACCGCGACCGACCTCGCCGACTACCTGGTCAAGCAGGGCACGCCGTTCCGCGACGCGCACGAGGCGGTCGCGCGCGCGGTGCGCCACGCCGAGACGAAAGGGGTCGACCTCGCCGACTTGCCGCTGCCCGAACTGCAGGCGTTCGCTCCTGGCATCGGCGCCGACGTGTTCGCGGTGCTGACGCTCGACGGCTCGGTCGCGAGCCGCGCGCATCCGGGCGGCACCGCCCCGGCGCAGGTGCGCGCGGCGATCGATGCCGCGCGCGCAACGCTGAAAGACCCGTGAACGCGGCCGACGTCCCGCAGGACGCGCTCGGCTTCGCCGCCGGCATCCTGACCACGATCGCGTTCGTGCCGCAGGTCCACCGGATCGTGAAGACGCGCTCGGCGCACGACATCTCGTGGCTGATGTTCGGGCTGTTCAGCATCGGCATCTGCCTGTGGCTGTGGTACGGCATCCGCGCCGGCGCGCTGCCGTTGATCGTCGCCAACTCGGTGACGCTCACCCTTGCCGTGACCATCCTGTTTCTCAAGTGGCGCTACGGCCGCGATCTCGAACCTCCTCCGGCGGCGCCCAAAGGCGGCACCCGGAGGCCCAAGGAGTAGGCGATGGATTCGAAGACGGTTGCGTTTCTGGGTCTGGGCGTCATGGGCTATCCGATGGCCGGCCACCTCGCCGGCGCCGGGCATCGCGTCTGCGTGTACAACCGCACGCCGGCCAAGGCCGCGCGGTGGGTCGAGCAGCACGGCGGTCGCAGCGCTGCGACGCCGGCAGCCGCAGCGGCCGGCGCCGAGTTCGTGCTGATGTGCGTCGGCAACGACGACGACGTGCGCGCCGTCGCGCTCGGCGCCGACGGCGCGCTGTCGGCGATGAAGCCCGGCGCCGTTCTCGTCGACCACACCACCGCGTCGGCCGCGGTCGCGCGCGAGGTGCACGCGGCGGCGGCGGCGGCGGGCGTGGGTTTCCTCGACGCCCCCGTCTCGGGCGGGCAGGCCGGCGCCGAAAACGGCAAGCTGACGATCATGGTCGGCGGCGACGACGCCGTCTACGCCCGCGCCGAGACCACCCTCGCGCATTACGCGCGGGCGGTGACGCTGATGGGCGGCCCGGGCAGCGGCCAACTGACCAAGATGGTCAATCAGATCTGCATCGCCGGCCTGCTTCAGGCGCTGTCCGAGGGGGTCAACTTCGCGACCCGCGCAGGCCTCGACGCCGACAGGGTGCTCGACGTGATCAGCAAGGGCGCGGCGCAATCGTGGCAGATGGAGAATCGCGGCGGGACGATGGCCTCCGACAAGTTCGATTTCGGCTTCGCCGTCGACTGGATGCGCAAGGATCTCGCCATCTGCATCGCCGAGGCCCGGTCCAACGGCGCGCTGCTGCCGATGACCGCGCTGGTCGATCAGTTCTACGCGGCGCTGCAGGCGCGAGGCGGCGGCCGATGGGATACCTCGAGCCTCGTCCGGCTGCTGCGCGACGGCGGTTGACGGCGCCGGGTTCGCCCGATCCTGTCCGACGCCGGGGAACGAGACCGGGGGCGGGCCGAGCCCGGACTGCGATACGGGCGACGATTCAATTCGGCGGGGGGGTGGGCGCGGGCACCGCGTCGCCCTCGACGATCTCGATGTCGTGGGTCATCTCGGCGGTCTTCCCGAGCATCAGCGTCGCCGAGCAGTACTTCTCCTTCGACAGCTTCACCGCGCGTTCGACCTGATGCGGATCGAGCCCGCGGCCGGCGACGCGGTAATGCAGGTGGATGCGGGTGAACACCCTGGGTTCCACGGCGGCACGCTCGGCTTCGGCCTCGACCACGCAGTCGGCGATCGGCTGCCGGGCCTTGCGCAGGATCTGCACGACGTCGAACGTAGTGCAGGCCGCCGCGCCGGCGAGCAGCAGCTCCATCGGCCGCGGCCCGAGATTGCGTCCGCCATGCTCCGGCGCGCCGTCGATCACCAGCGCGTGACCGCTCCCCGTCTCGCCGACAAAGCTCATGCCTTCGACCCACTTCACCCTTGCCTTCATCGCCTGCCTCCGTCGCGGGAACCTGTGTGATCCGGGGCCGCGATCCCGAACTTGCCTTGTGCATCGCAGCATGCCAATATTAGCCCATGCCTGCGGTCGGGGAGCCCTCCTTCTCCTCCACCCAGCCGTTCCACCATCGGCATCATGTGGCGGAATTCTCTGGCGCGATCGCTCCGGTCGCGCTCTTTTTTTGAGCGGCGGCGCCTGCCGCCGGGCCAGCGCCGGTTTGACAAGCGAACCACCTGCGTACTATCATCCATGACTTTGCTGAATTGACGCCTTTCGGGAACCCCAATGAAAACCTTTTCCGCCAAGCCGCAGGATATCCAGCGGGATTGGTTCGTGGTCGACGCCACGGACAAGGTGCTCGGCCGCCTCGCCAGCCAGATCGCGCTGCGCCTGCGCGGCAAGCACAAGCCCATCTACACGCCGCACATGGACACCGGTGATTTCATCATCGTCACCCACGTCGAGGCGCTCCGTGTCACCGGCAACAAGGCGGAAGACAAGCTTTACCATCGCCACAGCGGTTACCCGGGCGGCATCTCGACGACGAACTTCGCCAAGATGCAGGAACGCTTTCCCGGCCGCGCGCTGGAGAAGGCGGTCAAGGGGATGCTGCCCAAAGGCCCCCTCGGCTACAAGATGCTCAAAAAGCTGAAGTGCTACGCGGGAGATGCGCATCCGCATTCCGCGCAGCAACCGAAACCTCTCAATATCTGACGCCCTCCCCATGATCGGTAACTATTACTACGGCACCGGCCGCCGCAAGAGCTCGGTGGCACGCGTGTTCCTGAAGAAGGGCACCGGCAACATCGTCGTCAACGACAAGCCGGTCGACGTCTTCTTCGCCCGCGAGACGGGTCGCATGGTCGTTCGCCAGCCGCTGAAGCTGACCAACCACGACACGACCTTCGACATCATGGTCAACGTCGCCGGCGGCGGCGAATCGGGCCAGGCGGGCGCGGTTCGCCACGGCATCACGCGCGCGCTGATCGACTACGACGCGGCGCTGAAGCCGACGCTGTCGAAGGCGGGGCTCGTCACGCGCGACGCCCGCGAGGTCGAACGGAAGAAAGTCGGCTTCCACAAGGCGCGCCGGCGCAAGCAGTTCTCGAAGCGCTGACCGGACGACTTCAGTTTCTGCCGCGAAGGCCGCCGATTCAGGCGGCCTTCGCGTTTTCTGCGGGCCGCTTCCGGCGGTGTCGCGGACTCCGCAACAACGCAATCGGGCAGGAGCGCGCAGTGCCGATGCTAGAATCGACGATTGCGGAAAAGAGCGCGCCTGTCGCGCATGCGAGACAAGCCATGATCACCATCGGCATCGTCGGCGGCACGGGGTACACCGGGGTCGAACTGCTGCGACTGCTCGCGCAGCACCCCGACGCCAGCGTGCGATCGATCACGTCGCGCAAGGATGCCGGCACGCGCGTTGCCGACATGTTCCCCAGCCTGCGCGGGCGCTACGATCTCGCTTTCACCGACCCGGCCGACGCCGGTCTCGCCGACTGCGACGTCGTGTTCTTCGCCACGCCGCACGGCGTCGCGATGGCGCAGGCACGCGAACTGACGGCGCGCGGCACGAAGATCATCGACCTTGCCGCCGACTTCCGGCTGAAGGATGCGGCGGTGTTCGAGCAGTGGTACGGCATGCCGCATGCGTGCCCCGACCTGCTCGCCGAGGCGGTGTACGGCCTGCCCGAGGTGAACCGCGAGGCGATCCGCGCCGCGCGCATCGTCGGCAACCCGGGGTGCTACCCGACCGCGGTGCAGCTGGGATTCCTGCCGCTGCTCGAAGCGGGCGTCGTCGACACCGAACACCTGATCGCCGACTGCAAGTCGGGCGTGTCGGGCGCCGGGCGCAAGGCCGAGGTCGGCCTGCTGTTCGCCGAGGCCAGCGACAATTTCAAGGCCTACGGCGTCAACGGCCACCGCCACCATCCGGAAATCGTCCAGGGATTGCAGGGCGCCGCCGGCACGCCCGTCAAGCTCGTGTTCACGCCGCACCTGACGCCGATCATCCGCGGCATTCACGCGACGCTTTACGCGCGGCTCACGCGCCCCGACGTCGACCTGCAGGCGCTGTTCGAGGCGCGCTACGCCGGCGAGCCCTTCGTCGACGTGATGCCCCCGGGGAGCGCGCCCGACACGCGCTCGGTGCGCGCCGCCAACGTCTGCCGGATCGCCGTGCACCGGCCTCAGGGCGGCGACATGGCGCTGATCCTCGCGGTCGAGGACAACCTGGTCAAGGGCGCGGCCGGGCAGGCGATCCAGAACATGAACCTGATGTGCGGCCTGCCCGAGATCACCGGGCTGACCGCGTTGCCCGTTCTCCCGTAGCACACCGGATGTCGATGCCCGCCTGGTGGCGCAAGCTGCGCCGACATTTCGGCATCAGCGCGCCGCGGATGGCGGTGCGCACCCACCTGTCGTGGCCGTGGCGGGCGGTGGTGGGCGCGACGCTCGTCGCCGTCATCGGCGGCATGTGGTGGTGGGGCTTCGACTTCGGCCAGATCCTGGGCGGCTTCAACCGCAAGGAAGTCGAGGAGAAGCTGCTGCGTCTCGAGACGGAGACCGCAAGGCTGCGCGCCGAAGCGGCGGACCTGCGCGCGAAGGGCGCGCGCCTCGAGACCGAACTCGCGATGCGCGAGGGCGCGCTGTCGACGTTGTCCAAGCAGGCGACCGAACTGCAGAACGAGAAATCCCAGCTCAACGAGGAACTCGTGTTCCTGCAGAAGCTGGTCGCCGACTCGAACAAGCAGGTCGGGCTGTCGATCCAGCGCCTGGCCGTCGAACGCGTGCGCGACGACGCCTTCCGCTACAGCATGCTGGTGGTGCGCGGCGGCAACCCGACCGGCGAGTTCGAAGGTGCGCTTGCGCTCCAGGTGACGATCCAGCCCGCCGCCGCGGGTCGCGGCTCCGGCCGCGCGGTCGTCGTGTCGCTGCCCGACGAGCAACCCGAGCTGGCGGCGCCGCTCAAGCTCAATTTCAAGTATTATCAGCGGGTTGAGGGCACCTTCCTGGTTTCGCCGGGTGCCCAGCTGCGAGCGGTGACCGCGCGCGCATTCGAAAATGGCCAGGCCAATCCGCGTGCCACGCGAAGTTTGAACTTCCCTTGAGGAGCCCCCATGTGGGAACGCAAGAAGCACTCGGCGCTGAAGCGGATCGACAGCCTGATCGGCGCGGGGACCGTCGTTCACGGCGACGTTTCTTTCACCGGGGGTCTGCGCATCGACGGCCAGGTGCAGGGGAACGTGATCGCCGTCGACGGCGAACCGGGGACGCTGGTCGTCAGCGAGCAGGCGCGCATCGACGGTGAAATCCGCGTTTCGCACGTCGTGATCAACGGCACCGTCAACGGCCCGATCGCGGTCAACGACCACCTCGAACTGCAGGCCAAGGCGCGGGTCGTCGGCGACGTGTCGTACCGCACGCTGGAAATGCACGTCGGCGCCGTCGTCCAGGGGCGCCTGACCCACACCGAACCCGGAAGCGCTTCGGTGGTCGAACTCAAGCGCGTCGGCGGCGGCTGACCGGCGCCGGGCCCCGGGGAGGGCGAACTCCCCTGACGCCCGCAGGGTTGCCGAGCAACGCCGATACCAACGATAATCCCGTTACCGCACGCCAGGAGCACCGATGAACGCGATGACCGAAATGCCCGCACCGCTGATCTTTTCCGACAGCGCCGTCGAAAAAGTGAAGTCCCTGATCGAAGAGGAAGGCAACCCCGAGCTGAAGCTGCGCGTGTTCGTCACCGGCGGCGGCTGCTCCGGCTTCCAGTACGGATTCACCTTCGACGAAATCGCCAACGACGACGACACGGCGCTGGTCAAGGGCGGCGTGACGCTGCTGATCGACCCGATGAGCTACCAGTACCTGATCGGCGCCGAGATCGACTACACCGAAGGTCTGGAAGGCGCGCAGTTCGTGATCAAGAATCCGAACGCGACGACCACCTGCGGCTGCGGCTCGTCGTTTTCCGCCTGACGAGGCTTTTCGCTTCGGCACCGACGGGGCCCGCGCGGCCCCGTCTGCTTTTCGGCAGCCGATCGCGATGGTGCAGCCCGTGCCGTCCGACGGTTACGCCGGATGGATCGCGCCCAGCACGCGCAGGCCGCGGGCGCCGGTGACCGCCGGCAGGTTGCCGGGCAGGCCGGCGAGCGCCGCACGCGCCAGCCAGGCAAACGCCAGCGCTTCGACGTGCTCGACCGCCACGCCGCAGGACGCGGTCGTGGCCACCGGGCGCGGGGCGAGCGCGCCCGCCAGCGCCGCCATCAGCGCGGCGTTGTTCGCGCCGCCGCCGCAGACGTAGACTTCGGCGTCCGCCCCGGCGCCCGCCGCGACCACCGCGTCCGCGATCGTGCGCGCGGTCAGCGCGAGCAGCGTGGCCTCGACGGCGGCGGC
>CAIWHR010000375.1 GCA_903912485.1 uncultured beta proteobacterium
AGCAGCCCGGTCACGCCGTCGTCGACCGCCTCGGCGATGGCGCCGACGGGGGTCGACACCACGGGGATGCCGCAGGCCATCGCCTGCATGATCGCCTGCGGCACGCCTTCCTCGCCGTACGACGGCAGCGCGAAGAGATCCAGCGCCTGCAGCCACGGCACGACGTTCTCCTGCTGGCCGGCGAAGCGGACCGCTCCTTCCAGGCCGAGCGTTCGCAGCCGGCGGTCGAGGCGGTCGCGGTAGGGGCCGTCGCCGACGACGATCACCTGCCAGTCGCGCCACGCGGCGCGGTCGCGGGCGATCGCCTCGAACAGGTACTCGTGGCCCTTCCAGTCGCGCAGCGTGGCGACGATTCCCAGCGCCGGCCGCTGCGGCAGGCCCAGCCCGGCGCGGGCGGACGCGGCGTCGCCGGGCATGAATCGCGCGAGGTCGATGCCGGTGGGCACCGAGGTCATGTGCCCGGGCGGGATGGCGTTGTCGTGCGCGAGCTGCCGGCGCAGCGCCTCGCCGGTGGTGACGACGTGCGCGATCGCGTGCACGTACAGCCAGCGCGTGCCGATGCGGTTGCGCACGGTCGTCGACACGTGCCGCGTGCGCACGATCGGCGGCGCCCGCGGCAGCGTGGCGCAGGCCAGCGCGGACAGCCAGCTGTCGGTCGAGCTGTGCGTGTTGAGCACGTCGATCTGTCCGCGCTGCGCCGCCAGCCAGCCGCGCAGCGCGAGCAGGCAGCGCAGCCGTTTCTTGCCGATCGGCAGCGGTACGACGGTAAGTCCCAGCTTGCGGCCGGCGGCGACGATCGGCGCCTCGGGCGGCGCGATCAGCGTGACCCGGTGGCCGCGGTCCTGCATGCCGCGCGCCTCGGTGAGTATCCGGATCTCCTGGCCGCCCCAGCCGCAGGAGTTCTCGGTGTGGACGATCGCAAGCGGCCGCATCACAGGGCAAAGTCGGGTTCGTAGCGCGCGAACCAGCGCTCGAGGATCAGGAGCACCCACAGCCGCATCGCGTGGTTCTTGCGGCCCGAGCCGTGCTCGGCCTGCAGCCGCGCTATGGCCTCGGGGCGGATCAGCCCCCGCCGCTGCAGGCCCTGCGGACCCAGCGCCGCCGCGATGTCCGGCGCGAGTTCGTGCGCGAGCCAGCGTTCCAGCGGCATCATGAAACCCTGCTTGGGCCGATGGACGATGTCGTCGGGCAGGTAGCGCGCCGCCAGCTGCCGCAGCAGGACCTTGCGCGCGCCGCCGTCGACCTTCAGCTTCGGATCGAGCCGCGCGCACCAGCCGAAGAAGTCGTGATCCAGGTACGGCACCCGTGCTTCCAGCGAAAACGCCATCGTCGCGCGGTCGACCTTGGCCAGGAGGTCGTCGGGCAGCCACAGCCTCGCGTCGACGTTGAGCAGGTGGTCGAGGTAGGCGGGCGAGTCGCACTCGTCGTGGAAGGCTTCGGCGCGGTCGGCGATGCGCGCGCGCCCGGCCTGGCGGAACGCATCGGTGAAGTATTCGCGCCGCAGCAGCGCGTCGAAGATGTTCGGGATGGTCGCGTAGCGGCGCGATCGCGGCTCCATCGCGGCCTTGACGATGCGGTCGCGCGCCAGCCGCGGCGGCAGCCGGCGGAACAGCCACGGCAGCGGCGAGCCGCGCGCGCCGAGGATCGCGGTGATCCGCTCCTCGGAGAGGCGCTTGACGTAGTTGCCGTAGCCGCCGAACACCTCGTCGGCGCCTTCGCCGGTGAGCACGACGGTGACGTCGCGGCGCGCGTACTCGGCCAGCAGCATCGTCGGCAGCGCGGCCTGGTCGCCGAAGGGCTCGTCGAACACGCCGACCCAGCGCTCCAGCGCGGGCAGCACGTCGTCGGGCGCGAGCATCAGGCAGTGGTGGCGGCTGCCGATGTGCCGCGCGACGCGCGCCGCTTCCTCGTGCTCGCTGCCGACGTCGCGGCCGGTGAAGCCGAGATTGAAGGTGTCGAGCGCGCTTCCCGACAGGCGCGTGGCCATCGCCGCGATGAGTCCGGAATCGACGCCGCCGCTGACGAACGCGCCCAGCGGCACGTCGGCGACCAGCATCGACCGGATCGAGCGCTGCAATTGGGCGTCGAGCGCGTCGACCGCGGCGCCGGCGGCGAATGCGTGCTTGGGCAGGTACGACGGCCGCCAGAATTCGCCGGAGGAGAGCCTGCCGTCGCTCACCGACAGCCAGTGTCCCGCCGCCAGCTTGCGCACCTCGGCGTAGACGCTGTAGGGCGCGGGGATGTACTGGCACTCGAGATACAGCGCCAGCGCGTCCAGGTCGAGCGTGCGCGGCAGCCCCGGGAACGGCAGCAGCGCCTTGAGCTCCGAGCCGAACACCAGCGCGCCCCGGTGCCAGGCGTAGTAGAGCGGCTTGACGCCGAGGTGGTCGCGGGCGAGGAAGAGTTCGCGCCGCTCGCGGTCCCACAGCGCGAACGCGAACATGCCGCCGATGCGGTCGAGGAGTCCGCGGCCCCAGCGCCGCCAGCCGTGGATCAGCACCTCGCCGTCGCCTTTGGTCGCGAACGCGCAGCCGGCATCGGCGAGTTCGCGGCGCAGTTCGCGGAAGTTGTAGATCTCGCCGTTGAAGACGACGGCAATCGCGCCGTCGGCGGAGAAGAGCGGCTGCGCGCTGCCGTCGAGGTCGATCACCTTCAGCCGGCGGTGGCCGAAGCCGACCGGGCCGTCGAAGTGGAAGCCGTCGGCGTCGGGCCCGCGATGCGCGAGCGCGGCGGTCATCGCGGGCAGCGCGGCGCGGGCCCGGGGGTCGTCGGAAAGGTAACCGGTGATGCCGCACATGGAGGTCGTCGCTGACGGTGGCTGGCCGAATCTCCGCGCGGGCCGCGCGGCGGCGGCAGCGAAGCGCGGCGGCAGCGTGGAGGCGTCCGATTATAGCCCAGCGAGCCCGGGGCGCCCGAGCAGCGCGCCGTACAGGTCGAGCAGGCGGCGGGTCATGTTTTCGGGGGTGAGCGTGGCGACGGCGGCGACGGCGGCGGCCGCCCGGCGCGAGCGCTCGGCGGGGTCGAGCAGCAGCCGCATCCGCTCGGCGAAGGCGGCGTCGTCCAGCGCGTCGCAGGTCCAGCCGGCGCCGTGCGCGACGACGAGTTCGCCGGCGCCGCAGCGCCTGCCGGTGACCACCGGCAGGCCGCAGGCGAGCGCTTCCAGCACCGCGTTGGACAGCGGATCGTAGAGCGTGGGCAGCACGAACGCGTCGGCCGCGCCCAGGAACGCGCGCACGTCCTGCTGCGGCCCGGCGAAGACCACGCGCGCGGCGACGCCTTCGCGCTCGGCGAGCCGCAGATAGCGTGCGGGCGACTTGTCCCTGCCGACGACGACCAGCCGCGCCTCGGACGGCAGCCGCGCCAGCGCGCGTATCGCCGTCGCGACGCCCTTGCGCGCGTAGCCGGAGCCGACCAGCAGGAACGCGACGTCGCCGTCGGCGAGGCCGAGCGCGGCGCGCTTGGCGGCGCGGTGCTCGCGCACCGCCGGGCTGAACTCGCGCGGGTCGACGGCGTTGTAGATCACGTGCAGCCTGTCCTCCGGCAGCGCGAAGTGGCGCCGGACGTCGTCGCGCACCATGTTCGAGATGCAGATCACCGCCTTCAGCGACGCGCTGGCGAACATCCGCGCCTCGGCGTCCTGGATGTAGCGATGGTAGGGGTTGGCCGCGATGCGCGCGCGCTCGGCGCGCCCGCCGGCGAGCACGCGCTCCTCCAGCCACACGCGGTGCACGCCGTCGCCGGCGCGAAAGATGTCGCAGCCCTCGATGCGTTCGTGCGACTGGACGAGGTCGGGGCGGTCGCGCGCGAGTGCCTCGCGCACCGCACCGGCAAAGCTCGCGTCGCGCCACAGGCTGCCGACGTAGAACGGGTTGCAGATCACCGGCTCGATGCCGCCCTTGCGCGCCGGCGGCCACTTGCGCGTGTAGACGCGAACCTGCACGCCGCGCTCGATCAGCGCGTCGATCGCGCGCTCGACGAAGCGCTCGGCGCCGCCGAAGGGCGTGTAGCGCTGGCGGACGAGGCCCAGCCTCATCGGCGCAGCCGGTCGGCCGTCTCGGCGAGGAGATCGGCCACCGCCGCGGCGACGCGGGCTTCGGGCAGCGTCAGCAGGCAGTCGGAGTGATTGCTGCCGCCGCAGCCGTTGTTGCCGCAGGGCCGGCAGGCGTGCGCGTCCGAGACGACGACGCGGTGCGGCACCCGCCACGGGCCCCATTCGGCGTCGCCGCTGGGGCCGAACAGCGCGACGACCGGCGTGCCCATCGCCGCCGCCATGTGCATCGGCGCCGAGTCGACGCCGATGAAAAGGCGCGCGCAGCCGATCAGCGCGCCCAGTTCGGCGAGCGTGAGCTGTCCCGCGAGGTCGACCACCGGCGCGCGGGTGGCGCCGCGGATGGCGTCGACCAGCGCGCGCTCGGAGGGGTCCGGCGCCCCGGTCAGCACCAGCGGCCAGCCGTCGTCGCCGAGGCGGTCGAGCAGCGCCGCGGTGGCCGCGGCCGGCCAGCACTTGAACAGCCATCGCGATCCGGGATGGACCAGCACGAAGCCGCCGCGCGCGAGGCCGTGCGCCTGCAGCAGGTTGCGCACGCGCGCCTCGGCGTCCCCGCCGGGGACCAGCACCAGCGCCTTGTCCGCCTCGTCGGGCCAGACGCCGATGCGGCGCAGCGCGTCGAGGTTGGTCTCGACCGCGTGCCGCGGCGTGCCGCGCGGCACGAGGTAGCGGCGCGCGAACGACGCGCGCCACAGCCAGCCGGCGCCGGCGCGCTCGGGCGCCACGCTGGCGCGCGCGCCGCAG
>CAIWHR010000376.1 GCA_903912485.1 uncultured beta proteobacterium
ACAAGCAGCGGCAGCCGCTGCTTGTCGTCCCACTTGTCGCGCCAGGACGGGGCATCGGCCTCGGCCGCCGCGGCGTCGCGCCCCAGGTACGAGATCCTGAGCTCGGCGATCCCGTCGGCGAGCACCGAGCGCGCGGCGTCGCGGAAGTCCGGCGCGTCGAGCGAGCCGGGCTCGGGAACCATCCGGTCCTGCACCAGCATCGACTTGTCGCCTTCGCGCACGACCGCGACCCGGAAAAAGTAGACGCCGCCCTCGGCCACGCGCGAAGGCAGCGCGGCGGCGTAACGGATCTCGCCGCTCTCGCCGGCAAAGCGCAGCGGAAACTCGGCCACCTTCTTCGCGCGCAGCGGGAACTGCGAGCTGAGCTGTCCGCGCAGGAATTCCTCGGTCTGGCGCATTTCGTTGACCTGCGTCACCTTGGCTTCGCCGCCGTCCCAGCTGCGGCCGGCGAACGACAGCGAGCCGAACATCATCGCCGCCATCAGCGCCAGCAGCACCAGCGCGATGGTGAGCTCGAGCAGCGTGAAGCCGGCGTCGTCGCGGCGGTGCGGCGTCACGGCGATTCCCTGGGTCCGATGCGCATGGTCGCGAGCGTCAGCGTTCGCTGCTTGCCGTTGGGTGCCGCGAACCGCACCTCGGCGACGACCTGCCACAGCCGCAGCGCGAGCGACTCCGGTGCGTTCTCCGTGCCGGGATTGGCCTGCGGCGCGACGTACGGCGTCACCCTGGTCGTCCACTCGATCCTGCCCTCGTCGCTGCTGCCGGACTGCGCGGCTTCGCGCAAAGGCTGCGTGCCCGCGGCCTCGGCCAGCACGCTCTCGGCCACCAGCACCGCCCGGCTGTAGTCCTCGGCCGCCGCCGCGTTGCCCAGCGCCCCGGAAAACAGCCGGAACAGCGCGGTCCCGACCAGCGCCAGAATGACGAACGCGACCAGCACCTCGAGCATCGAGAAGCCGCGGACGAGCGACCCGCCGCGCGCAGCCGCCCCGAGCCCACGCCGGTCGCGGCGCGGCATCGCGGCGCGGGCGCCGCGAATCGCGTCAGTCGAGGATCGCGACGCGGCCGGTGAGCCAGTCAACGTCCACCTCGAACTTGCGCTCGCCCGCGGCGATGGTCACGCGGCCGCCGTTGGAGCCGCCGTCCGGAAAGAAGCGGATGGCGCCCGTCTTTTCGTCGGCGATGTCGCTCTGCGCGGTGAAGAGCTTGATCTCCACCTGCTTCGGCAGCGAATGCAGGCGTGCATCGCGGTCGATCCGGAAGGTGCGTCCCTCGAGGTCGAACACCAGCCGCGTCTCCTGCCTCGTCGCCACCGCGTCGCTGCGCGCGAATCGCAGCCCCGCGGCAACCTCGCGCGCCGCGCCCTTCAACTCGGTCGTCGACACGCCGCCCGACAGTATCGGCACCGTCAGCGCCGCGATCAGCGCCATGATCGAGATGACGACCAGAAGCTCGATCATCGTCACGCCGCGGATGCGGCGGGGCGTGCACGCGGACACGGGGCGGGGGCGCGGCCATCGCGAGCGCGCCGTCGTGCCGGCGGCACGCGCGGCGGTCATTGCGAACTCGAAATGTCCTTGTTCGTACCCTCGCCGCCTTCCTTGCCGTCGGCGCCGTAGGAAAGGATGTCGTAGGGGCCGGCCTGCCCCGGCGACGTGTACTTGTACTCGTTGCCCCACGGGTCCTTGGGCAGCGTGGACTTCTTCCAGTACGGGCCGTTCCAGCTGCTCGAGCCCGACGGCGCCTGGATCAGCGCCTGCAGTCCTTCCTGGCTGGCGGGATAGCGGCCGACCTCGAGCTTGTACAGGTCGAGCGCCTGGCTGATCTGGCCGATCTCGATCCTGGCGGCGTCGGCCTTCGCCTTCTCGCCGCGGCCGATGAAGTTGCCGCCGACGATGCCCAGCACGATGCCGATCAGCACCAGCACGACCAGGATTTCGATCAGCGTCATCCCCGCGTCGCGGCGAAGCGCGGCCGGCCGCGCGAGCCCGCGGTGCAGCGGCGCAGGCTCCGCACGTGATCCGCTTCCGTCGATCGATTCCACTCTCAATTGCCCCATCGCGATTCCTCGGTTTCGTTGGCCGCCGGCGCCTGGAGGCGGCAGCGGCAAACCGTTAGACCCCGGTCACTGCACAAGTTCGCTCATGCCCATCACCCCGAGCAGGATCGAGAACACGATCCCGCCGATCATCACGGCGAGACTCAGGATCATCACCGGCTCCAGGATCGCGAGAAAGCGCTTGATCGCCATCTGCACCTCGCGGTCGTAGACCTCGGCGACGCGGTTCAGCATCTCCTCGAGCCTGCCGGATTCCTCGCCGACCAGGATCATCTGCGTCGCGAGCCTGGGGTAGAGACCCGTGTCGGCCAGCGGGCGGCCGAAGCCCTTGCCCTCGCGCAACCGCGTGATCACGCCGTCGAGCGCGCCTGCGAGCACCGTGTTGCCGAGCGTCTCGCGGACGATGGCCAGCCCCGCGAGCAGCGTGACGCCGTTGCCGAGCAGCGTCGACAGCGTGCGCGAAAAGCGGGCGACCTCGACCTTGGTCACGAGATCGCCGACGATGGGCATGGCGAGCAGCCGCCGGTCCCAGCGGTGCTTGACCGCGGGCCGGCGCAGGTGCCGGGGAAACCACAGCGAGAACAGCACCACGAACCCGGCGATGGCCCACCACCACTTGCGCATCACGGTGCCCAGCAGGACGACCGCCTGCGTGGGCAGCGGCAGCGCCTTGCCCGCCTGCGCGAACGTCTGCTGGAACTGCGGAACGACCCAGATCAGCAGCACGATCACCGACGTGACGGCGACGCCGATCAGGATCGTCGGGTAGATCAGCGCC
>CAIWHR010000377.1 GCA_903912485.1 uncultured beta proteobacterium
GCGGCCGGGAAGGCGCTGGCGCCGCCTGCCTCGCGCCGATCGGGCGCCGATGCTTCGCCCGCAGCGGTCGCTGCCACGGGAGGGCTCGCGTCGTCGTCGGTCCGAAGCCTGGCGCGCGCTCCGCTGCCGGGCGCCCGCGGCGCGGCCGCCTCCGGTGCCGAGGCGATTGCGCGCGCGGGTTCGGCGGCTGCGCGCTTCGACGCCGCCGGCCCGGGGGCCGCGGCACGATCCGCAGGCGCCTCGCGCTCGCTCTTCGGTGCGGCGTCTGCCGGCATGTCGGACACCGTGGCCGGCTCGATCGCCGGCGCGCCGTTCCTGTCCGGCGGTCCGAGTTGAAGGATCCCGATGGCGATGGTCCCGATCGTCGCCGCGGCGGCGAGCGGCCACCACCAGCGCAGCGGCCGCGTGGCCTCGCGCACGCGCTGCGGTCCGGCGTCGACCGCGCGCCGCGCCGCGGCGAGGATGGCGTCGTCGAGCGCCGGCGGCGGAAGCTCGTGCGACGCCGCACGCCAGGCGGCATCGAAGCCTGGGTCGGACAGCGGTGGCGCCGGGTCGGCGCCGGGTCGGCGCATGGTCATTGCAGGTCCTGGAGGTCGATGCGCAGCTTGGCGAGCGCGTAGCGGACGCGGCTCTTGATGGTTTCGACGCCGACGCCGGTCAGCGCCGCGATTTCCGACAGTTCGAGTCCGCCTTCCTGGTGCAGCAGGAAGGCGTCGCGCTGCGCCGGCGGCAGGCGGGCAAGCGCGGCGGCGAGTCGGTCCGACTGCTCGCGGCCGGCAGCGCGCACCTCGGGCTCGTCGCTGCGCGGGCCCGGAATCGCTTCGATCGGGTCCGCATCGCCGTCGTCGGAATCCACCGGCACGAATTCGGCGAGGCCCTGTGCGCGCCAGTGGTCGACGACGCGGTTGTGCGCGATCCGGTAGAGCCAGGTCGCGAACCTTGCGCTCGGCACGTACGCTGCGCGCGCCCGGATCACGCTCGTCCACACGTCCTGGAACATCTCCTCCGCCGTGCCGGCGTTGCCGCAATGGCGCAGCAGGTAGCGGTACACGCCGCCCCTGTGCCGCGCATACAGCGGTTCGAAGGCGGCGGCGTCGCCTGCGGCGTACGCCTGCATCAGGTCTTCGTCCCCGGCGACGTTCGGGGCGACGCAGGCGGGGGCGCGGATTGGCATCGCCCGCGAGTATGCGAGCGGCGCGCGCGGTGCGCAACCGGCGCCCGTCAGACTCACCGCGGCGGCGGATCGGGCACGAACCGCGGTGTCCACGCCGGGAACGGATTCGGCGCACGCGCCACGGCCGGCGGCGGCAGGATGCCCATCGCGATCAGGTTCTCGCGTCGATCGTAATGGATGGCGAGCGTCTCCGCCGGCGTCGCGCTCGCGCGCTCGAAGCGGACCATCTGCGTCGGCGAGCTCTCGGTGCGGCCGTGGCCGGTGCCGAGCTTCGCCAGCGGCGCCGACGGCACCGCTGCCGCCTCGTCGCGGGCCGAACTGCCGAGCACGCCGGGGCTCGCCGCGCGCGCCACCGGCCCGTCACCGCGCGCCTCGCCCTGCAGGACGCCGAGACGCTCCCTCCAGGCGATCGGCTGCGGCTTCTCGGGGAACAGCGCGACGCCGACGACGCCGACGTTTTCGGGGCGGCCGGTGCGCGCGGCGTAGGCGTCGGGCAATTCGGTGAAATAGAACGCGGCGGTCTGCGCCATGGTCTTGCGCCAGCCGCCGACGTCGGTGCACTCGTACGCACTGAGCACATAGCCGGACTGCGACGGCGCCGCGGTGTCGCCGGTGATCACGTTGACGCCGTCGACGCTGACGACCATGAGCATCCGACCCGCGGTCGTGTTGCAGACGCGGACCGAGTATTCCTGGCCGGGGGTGCCGACGACCCAGCGGCGCCCGTCCCTGGGGTAGACCGGCAGCACGCCGCCATCGCGGCGACTGACGAGGTCGAGGCTGCCGTAGCTGCCGACCGCCTCAGCCGAAGGGGCCGCGGTGCTGCAGGCAGAAACCACGGCCGCGACGGCCAATGTAAGGACACACTTCCTGCATTCTGCCGGCCATCCTGCGCTGCTCGTCGTTCGTCCCATGTCGATCTCCGCGTTGGTTGTTCGTGGCGGCGAGGCCTTGGCTCCTCGCACAACTCCTTGAACGAGCGCCGCGGCGCGGCGGGGTTAAACCTGCGAATTCATGTGCAACGGTCAAGCGCGACGGCATCCGCGATGCCGCCGGAGCGACGCACCGAAAGCGGAACAGGGTTCCCGGACAGGCCGACGATCGCCGGACCGCCGCGACCGCTGTTGTTGCGGACCGTTCGATCGCGTACCCTGACCGTCGGCATCTCGGGCGTTCCCGGCCGCCAGCGCCGGCACCATGATCATCTACGAACTCGGCTGCACGCAGGGTCATCACTTCGAAGGCTGGTTCGCCTCGGCGGCCGACTTCGCCCGCCAGGCGGGACTCGCCATGGTGCGCTGCCCGGTGTGCGACGACGGCAAGGTCGCCATCGTGCCGTCGGCAAAGGTTCGGGTGGCGCGGCACGGCGCCGTCGCCAAGCCGGAGCCGGCCAGCGCCCCCGCGCCGGCCGAGGCCGTCGCCGCGATGCCGCCGGAACTGCTGCGCAAGCTGCGCGAGGTGATCAGGGCGACCGAGGACGTCGGCGCCCGCTTCCCCGACGAGGCGCGCAAGATCCACTACGAGGAGGTCCCCGCGCGCCCGATCCGCGGGCAGGCGTCGCGCGAGGAGGCCGATGCGCTGCACGACGAAGGCATCGAGTTCGCGCTGCTGCCGGCGATCCTCACCCGCGACCAGCATTGAGCGTCGCCGCCGCGCGGACACGCCGGGCCGATCGACTATAATTCATCGGTACTGTCCGGGGGGCGTTAGCTCAGTTGGTAGAGCAGCGGACTTTTAATCCGTTGGTCGCAGGTTCGAGTCCCGCACGCCCTACCACTGGATAATCAAAGGGTTAGGAAGATATTCCTGGCCCTTTTTCTTTGGCATTTTCGCCAAATGGGACACTGGCGGGACACTCCGCCAGAGAAAGCCAACCGTAGCCGCCACGGGCCCGGCACTTCCGTCTGTTTCCCGCACGACATCGAATGCTGGTGAGCCTCGGCGCTTGCGCCTGTGGATAAGTCGCGGAATTCGGCACGGAGTGTCCCATGCGTGTCCCATGACAACTTTTTTGTGTAACAGTTTAGCTATGACAGCATATCGTTTTGTCGGCCGATTGCCTATCCGATGTTGTGCTTTTCTCTCGATTGTCGTAGACTTCGCTTGTCACCTCCCACAAGCGAGCAAACGCCATGGCGACCATCGAGAAGCGGACTGCGGATAACGTCACTGCCTACCGGGTCAAGGTGCGGCTGCGCGGGTTCCCGCCGGAGACCGCGACCTTCGAGCGCCTGACCGACGCGCGCGCGTGGGCGAAGCTCACCGAGTCCAATATGAAGGCTGGTCGGCACTTCGGGGCGAGCAAGCGCCATACGTTCGCGGACCTCGCCGACGAGTACGCGCCGCACGCCAAGGACCCGGAGCGCCTCGCATACTGGCGCGGGGTGTTCGGTTCAGACCTGTTGTCTGCAGTCACCCCGGAACGCATCGCCAAGGCGCGAGACAAGTTGCTGGCCGAGGAAACGTCCCGGTTCGCTACTCCTGCGACCGGCGACGAGGCACTCGACGCGAAGCGCCAGAAGGCGAAGCGCAGCGGTCCGACCGTCAATCGCTACGTCGCGGCGCTGTCCGTATGCCTCGCTCACGGGGTCAAGGAGCTGCGCTGGATTGAGCGGAACCCGTGCGAACTGGTCAAGAAGCCGAAGGAAAGCCGGGGCCGCGTGCGGTTCCTGTCCGACGACGAGCGCACGAAGTTGCTCGATGCGTGCCGTCCGCACGCAGACCTCTATCTGGCGCTGGTGCTGGCGCTGACGACCGGGGCGCGGCAGTCGGAGGTCATGTCGCTGCGGTGGGGTCAGATTGACTTCACCCGGCAGGTCATCACGTTGCACGACACGAAGAATGGTGAGCGTCGGGCGCTGCCGCTGGTGGGCGAAGCCTTCACGCTCCTCCAGGCACGCGCCAAGGTGCGGACGCTCAAGGACGACCGCATCTTTCCGCCGACCGAGAGGGCGAAGAAGGCCACGCACATCGACCTCCGCACCCCGTGGGAAGACGCACTCAAGATCGCGGGCATCACCGATTTCCACTGGCATGACCTCCGACACACCGCGGCGAGTTACCTCGCCATGTCGGGCGTGTCGCTGGTCGAGATTGCCAAGGTCCTGGGGCACCGCACGTTGGCGATGGTGGCGCGGTACAGCCACCTGTCTGACGGCCACATTGTTGCGACGGGCGAGAAGCTGGCCGCGCGGCTGGGGGTTGGAGCATGAACATCGCGCCCCCCGTCTATATCCCTTATCAGAGAGGGAAGGCATTGCTTCAAGCCAAATGGGAAGCAAGTCCCGCGGAGATCGCGGGCTGGGTGATGCTTGGGCCGAACGTAGAGACAGCAAAAGAAGAGGAAGGAGCCAAAGAAGCAATTGAAGTGCAACTGCCGAACACCGGTGGGCTCGCCGCGTATTTCTTCCACGAGAAGAGCGCCGAGTACCGCCAGTTCGACTTCGCGCTTGCGCTCCTTGGATCGGGCGATGTCGATTATCTTCGCGTGCTGCAGCAATGCTGGTTCGTGCAGGAAGACCTTGACACTTTCAAGCCGACGCATCGATTCCTAACGCGCGCCGCGCTCATCGAACGGTGGAGCAGGTTGCCTTCGAGCTTCGGGAATGCGAGCGTGGTTGATGCCGGCGCATCCGCCGATCCCAATGCCACCAAGGAAGTCATTGATTTCCTCAACAACCAAATTCGCGCCGAGCACTTGACCGACCTACACCCCGCGCTGGGCCTCGCCCACTTCGCGGTATCGCAAGACCACGTGACCAGAGACCAAGCTCTCTTCTTCGTAAATGAAGTTGAGGCGATCGAGCGAGCCCACTTGGGGGTCGCTGGAGCCGTGGAAGTACCAAAGTCTCCCGTGACCGGCATCACGCGGAATCAAGTCATTGGCGAGTTCCGAGTCTGCCCCAAGGTCGCTGAAAATGAGCGATATTGGGGGGGCCGTCTGGGCGATCCACCGAAATGGTTACGTCCAGCGCGCATGACGTCAGGTAGTAAGGGCAAATCCGCGCTCTGGGATCCGGTCCTCCTCGCCCATGCGCTGCTGGCCGCGAAGTACATGACCACTCGCCAATTGGATGCGGTGATGCGCGAACGGTTCCCGAGCCGGTTTGAGGAATGGCGGGAGTACACGCGGGACATAGACCGGTAGCGGAGCTTGCCGGCTCGACTTACCGGGAAAGTTGCCGGCTGTCCGGCGCTTCATCAATGACGACTTACCGGTGGTAAGTCGGGAAACATACCTGTTGCGTACACAGGAGACTCGACCACAGCGCACGAGCGCAAGGAAGTCTCCAGATGACCCAGAAGACGCAGTTCGCCCCCAGTCCAGAGGTCGCGCAAGAGCCCGCAACCTCTTGCTACAGTCCGAGGTTACACACCGTCGCGCAGTTCTCGAAGGCCAATCCGGCATTTACGATATCGGCGCTGCGAAACCTGATATTCAAGGCAGACCCTCGCCAATCCTCCGTCGGCGAAATTCCTGGCAACGGCCTTCTCGAAGCGGGGGCCATTGTTCGTCTCGGGCGCAAGGTCATGCTCGACGAGGCCCCATTCTTCACCTGGATACGGCGCGGTCAGCGTGAGTATGTGCAGCCAAGTCCCGTGAGCAATCGCCGCCGGGGCTCGAAGTGAGCCGCCGCTCAACGGGATCGCCCCCCAGGCGTGGCGAAGCCCTCGGCAAGGAGGGCTCCGGTACAGCGGCAAAACAGACAGACAACACTTCGAATCCTACCGGCGATCCCCGCGAACTTCAAGACATCGGCACCGCGCGCCACGCTAATCAACCGGGGCCACGCTGGGAGCCGCCGCCGGGCGCCGCCGCGGTCGCGATGCTCCAGCGCTGCTGGGGGTCGCTATGACTGGCCCCACGCTGAAAATTCACCCGCTCGCCGCCGCGCTGCCGGCGATGCTGCGCGACGAGTACGTCGAACTCGTGGCCGACATCAAGGCCAACGGACTGCGCGAGCCGCTGATGCTGTTCGAGGACCAGGTCCTCGATGGCCGCCACCGCTGTCGCGCTTGTGTCGACCTCGGCATCGCGCTGAACACCAGGACTTTCACCGGTACCACCGCCGACGCGAAAGCCTACGTCGTGTCGCTGAACGTCCATCGCCGACACCTGACGTTCGAGCAGAAGCAGGAGGTGATCGACGCCGAACTGAAACGCGACCCGAAGCAGTCGGATCGGTCTATCGCGAAGAAGGCTAAGGTCGACCATAAGACGGTTGCCAAGGCACGGGCAAGAGCGGTCGATGGTGGGGAAATTCCCCACCAACCCGAACGTGTCGGCGTCGATGGTGTGAAGCAACTAGTGGCAAAGCCAACGACGGCTGCGGCAACCACGGCTTCGCCGCCGCGACCGAAAGTCCCGGTCGCGATGCATGGAGTAGTGCCTAGTGCCAAGCCTTGCATCGGAATGCAGTACGCGCGTATGGCAATCGAGCGTCTTGAGGAAATCCCGCACGACGACATCGAGCGTACTCAAGCGCTCGTAGCGGTCCAAGAGTGGATTGGCAGGAACACGGTTTCCGGTGAGGTGGCGTGATGACTGCCGACGCTGCGGTCACAGGCGCGAGCTCCGACACATTTCATGCTCGGCCGCCAGAAAGCGATGAAACCAACGAAACCAACTACTGCCTCACCAACGACGCTTTCCTCGCCGCCGTGTTCGGCGACGTCCTGAGCGACGACCGTCCAATGGTCGTCAGCTTCAAAGGCAACCCAGCGCCTCTCCCCAACGGTGAAAAGGACACGAGGTGGTTTGGGCGTGATTGGCATGGCGACTCCGGCCTGTCGCCCGCGGCCAACAACTACTTCAGTCTTGCCAGTTTCCGCCCCGATGAGGCGGGCAAGTATCGCCGGCAAAAAAGGCACTTCAAGGCATTGGGTGCGATCATGCTCGACGACGTTGGAACCACTGTCGCTCGGGAGCGGGTTACCTTGCCACCGTCGTGGATCTTGGAGACATCCGACGGCAACCATCAGGTTGGTTACATCCTGCGCGAGCCTTTGGAGGATGGTGTGGTCGCCGACAAGCTCATGGACGCTGTCATCGCTGCCGGCCTATGCGATCCCGGCGCGAATGGCCCATGTGCGCGGTTGGCAAGGCTGCCTGTGGCCGTCAACGGCAAGCATACGCCGCCCTTCGCGTGCAAAATGGTCGCCTGGTTCCCTGATCGCCGCTACTCGGTTGAAGAATTGGTCGACGGGTTGGACTTGGAAATGGTTCAGCCACGGGCGAAGCGGCAGACGAGGAAGGCTACTGGTACGGCGCGCGAGCGCCCGCACGACGGCGACGACGTATTCATCGCTGAACCTGACGAAAATGGCGTGCTGGTGGCCCTGAAGAATCGCGGCCTACACAAGTCACCGTTGGGCAGCGGCAAGCACGACATCACCTGTCCTTGGGTGACGGAACATACAGATGCGGTCGACGGTGGGACCGTCTACTTCGAGCCCGACGACAACTGGCCCATCGGCGGGTTCAAGTGTCTACATGGACACTGTGCTGGTCGCCACGTCCGCGACCTGTTGCGGTTCCTTGACGTCGCGGTGAGTGACGCGCGCATGAAGCCGAAGATTCTGGTTGTTTCCGGGGAGATTCACCGGATCGTCGACCGGGCCGAGTTCGAACTCGCCCGGACCGGTCGTCACTATCAGCGCGGCTGCCAAATCGTTACTGTCGTCACCGACCCTGGCACCCGCGAAACTCTGGTGCAGGACGTGAGTCAACCCGCCCTAGTGCGTGCCCTCGCTGGCGTTGCCACGTGGGAGCGGTTCGACGGGCGCAGCGAGCAGTGGGTGAGAACCGATCCCCCAGCTCGGCACGCGGGTGTGCTGTTTGACTCGAGCGGCTACCCCCACCTGCCAGTGCTGGCTGGGTTGACTCGGCAGCCCTATCTGCGCCCTGACGGCAGCTTGATGACGACGGCCGGCTACGACTCAGCGTCGGGAATGTTCGGCGTCTTCAACCCGCGACAATTTTCCATCCCCGACAGGCCGACGCGAAAACAGGCGGAAGCGGCGCTAGCGGCGCTAGATGAGTTGCTCGCGGAGTTCAGCTTCCCGCGCGAAAGCGACCGTGCCGCCGCGCTGGCCGCGGTGCTGACGGCCGCGGTCAGGCCCAGCCTACCGCACGCTCCGATGTTCCACGCGCGTGCTCACTCGGTCGGCTCGGGAAAGTCATACCTTTGCGCGCTGATTTCCGCCTTCGCCACGCCGCAGCGGGGAACACCGACGACATTCCCAGCCGACGACGAGGAGTGCCGGAAGCTGCTGCTGGCCGAATTGCTGAGAGCGCCCGCCGTCATTGAGTTCGACAACTTGACCGGCGACTTGGTTGCCCATAAGAGCCTTTGCACGGCGTTAACCTCCGAGAACATCAGCGGGCGCATCCTCGGTGTATCCAAGACCGCGACCGTCGGCACCCGTGCTCTGTTCCTGTCCAGCGGGAACAACGTTGGGCCGGTGCAGGACATGACCCGCCGCTGCATCACCATCCACCTCGACCCGGCGTGTGAAGTACCGGCGGCACGCACTTTCAAACGCCCTGATCTGGTCCGCGACGTGCTGGGTGACCGTGGCCGGTATGTCTCGGCAGCGTTGACCATTGTTCGCGCGTGGATCGTGGACGGACGACCCCAGACCGCGTGCAAGTCGTTAGCTGGATTTGGGGAGTGGTCCGACCTGTGCCGGCAGCCGTTGCTCTGGCTCGGGCTGGCGGATCCGACAGAATCTGTGTTCGAGGCGATGGCCGAGGACCCCGACCGGGAAACGCTGGATCGATTGCTGACCGCGTGGCAAGCGGTCTTCGGTCGGGCGCCAGCGATGGTGCGTGAGGCTGTCAGGATATCGTCCGAGTTTGGCGCCGACGCGAACGTTGAACTGAGCGAGGTGCTGCGGGATATCGCAGACGAGCGCGGGGCGATCAATCGGAAAAGGCTCGGGCGCTGGATCAAACGGCACGCTGGGCGGATCGTCAATGGTCGGCGCTTTGCCCGTGCTGACGGCTCGCGGGCGGCGGAGGCTTGGCGGGTCGAGTTGGTTTCATCGGTTTCGTCGGGTCCTTCCGGTCCAAATGAAGAATGTGTCAACGATGATGTCACGATTGAGATATGACCCCTGCGGCAATCATCGAGCAAGCCGCATCTGACGGCGTCTCGCTAACCGTGACTCCTCACGGGACAATCAAGGTAAGCGGCAAGGACGTAGTCGTAGAGCGGTGGCGCGCACTCCTCGCTGCCAACAAGCTTGGAGTCATTGCGTTGTTGACGCATCTTGCAGACGGGCAGAAGGAAACCGACATAACCGATTTAACCAACTCAACTGCACATGGTTGGCCGAGCGGCTCCCGGCGGTTCGGCGTCTCCGAAGCCAACATCGAACGGCGCGCTCCGGGAACCGACGCCGTGCCTGTCTATGGGCAATCCGGAATCGAGCCGCCGCCCCGGCGATCCGCGACCGTAGACGAGGCGGCTGAACTGCGGGCGTTGATCGAGGCCGTCCTCGCCGACGCGCCGGAAAAGTGGGACGAGGTCTTCCGCATTGCCTGTGCCGATCCGGAGTCAGCGTTGATCTCCTGGCGCTCGTTGATCGTGGGCGTGCCTCCGGTAGTGCCGCCATTCCCTGATCCGCCGACGTGCCGGCAATGTTTGAACGTGTGGCGGTGCAGAAAGCCACCCCCGATAGGCTACGCCGACTCCCGGAGCGCGCTCACCAGCCCGCCATACGACCCGGCGATCGACGTTGGGCTGCGCTGCGAGTCATACCGACCAAACGCTGCCGATCCCGACCAAAGGCCCGCCTGGGAGCGCTGGCCGGATCTACTGGAGCGTTCCTGATGGCGACTAATTGTGCAGTCCGCGAGCCGCAGACCATTGACGGGGCTACGTTGGCGATCGTACCCACCCCCAAGCGTCGCCGGGCGCAGCTCGATCGGTTGGAAGGCGTCCGCAGCGAGATGAGCCGAGTCTACCGGGAGATGGAGTCCGGCAAGCGTGACAGCCAGGACGGATCCAGGCTCGTGTACGTCCTGACCCAGATCGCAAAAATTCTGGAGCTAACCGAAATCGAGCGCCGGCTGATCCGGCTGGAGGAACACCATGGCAAGGTACGCGGCGCGCCTGGACGTACTTGAAGAGCAGCTTGGCTTCGGAGAGTGCGGCGACGAGCCTTGCGATAAGTGCGTCATCAACCACGCCATTGCCAGCTTTCGCGGCGTTCCGTGGGCAGGATGCAACGGACGCCCCGATGCGGAATCAGACCTATGCGGGGCATCCGCCGATGAAGTCAGGCGGATGATGGCCGACCTCGAAGCGGCGAGCCAGTAGGTCGGTCTCTCTCCTGGGCCGACCCGTAGAGATCGGTCGCGTAGCTGTACGGGGTCGCCGCCGCAGGTCCGCGGCTGAGTCGAGCGGAGCCCGCGCAGCCACCTGTTGCCAGCAGCCAGCAACCGCCAGCAGCCGCTCGTTTGCGTATGCGCGTCAGCGGAACCTATACTGCGCCGACGAGCAACTCGTTCCGGCGTCCGTCGGTCCGAGCCACGAAAGGGAGATGTGATGAAGCCGGGAATCACCGTTCGCCGCATCATCGTTGTCCTGGTCGGGTTCGTCGGTGCGGTATCGCTGGTTGCGGTCGGAGCCAACAATCAGACAATCACCACGTCATTTTCAAGCCAGTCTGGGGCGATCAATGCAATCTACGTAGCCTTCGAAGACCTGATTGGCCCCGGTGTCGTCAATGTCGGCACGCTGAGCGGGTGCACACTGGTCCCGCCGCCATCGCTGGCCAATTGCAGCCCCGCCGGCGGCTCCGGCACGGTGAACGACCCCTATCAATGTTCGCCGACGACGCTGGTCTTTGCAGGGTGCAGCGGTGGGCAGCCGTTTATCGTGTTGGCTGGAACGGTGAACCTCAATACCCACGTGCACACCGTCACCGCCGTCGCCCCAGTCGTCACAGCGCAGTCGGTACCGCTATCGCCTTGGGTCCCGCTCGCCAGCGTCGCCGGCGTTCTGCTCGTGATTCTGCTGCGGCGGCGCGACGCCACGCGCGGCTGATGATGAACGCGAGCCTGACCGCGCTACGCGCGAGCAAGGCCGACGATGGTGACTTCCTGGTGGCGCTGTACCAGCAGTTGACCGGACGCACGCCGACCGCCAAGGAGATCGGGAACGCCCGCAAGCGGCTGGACAGGACAGCCACGCTGCCACCCAGCAGACCGACGCGCGATCCGTCCGAATCCGAGTAGTAACGCTGGCTGCCAACCCCGTAGGACGGCCCACGATCGACGCTACGGACATGGGACGTGCTACATACTCACGGCAGTTCCGCGCGTGGCTGGCGTGGATCTGGGACGGCGAGCGCGAGCAGGACGGCGTGCAATACCGCGGCGACCATCGCTGCGACCTCGGCTTCCGGCTCCTGGTCCTCAAGTCGACGCTGCTGCGCCTCCGGGGATCGGATCAGACGCCACGACCGCACGCGGATTCCGGTGCGACAAACCGTCCGTCGCCAGGAGGCGCCTCATTGGCCCCCGCGGACGCCACGGCACCGTGTCTGTGGAGCGTCGCGCCAACCATGTTATGAGTGCGAGACTCGGGCCGTAGGTGCGGCGTAACGAGCCCGCGCGTAGTTGCACCCCACAACGCTCCAGTCATCACCGTCCACCTTGCGCCAGATCAAACCCGGGGCGCGAAAGACGTAGACACTTGCACGGCAACGCTAGATCCCCTATGCGCAATACGTCGTTTCCTCACCTGTCGTACGAGGTCGCTCCTCATGCGTCCCAAGAAGTTCGTTCCCCTCGCTCTGATCTTTGCCGTCACTACTGCCGGTGCAATGGATTACGGTCATGCCAGTCCCATGTCTGGAAGTACCGCGATCACGGATGGCGTACTTGAACTAATTCAAGCTGCCGCGAGCGGTCGTTCGGCTCAGAAGGTCGACGCGAACGACAAGGCGGCGACCGTGCTGGACATCACGAAGTATCTTCCACTCCAGGCCGGCAACCAATGGAATTACGTGAATGGGAGCTACGCGACGCAAAGTGCGACCGTCGGCAGCGCGGTCGCCCTGCCGAGCGGCACGTGGACGATACCGATGACGAGCGTCAAGTCGGGCGAATCGGGAGTTACAACCACGTATTCCACGAATGATGGCAACGGCCTTCGCCGCCACCAAGAGTATGTCAGCACCGTCTACGTAAACGGGTATGGTTACACGTCCTTGACTAGCGTGTATTCCCCTCCGTTGACATTGGCCCCCGCCGCGGTGACCGTCGGGAACACGTACCCGTCAGCGGGGCAAGTCAGTCTGACCTACACGAATGTCGGGTCAGCTACGTTGAACTACAGCGCCACAACCCAGATCGCCGGCTTTGAAACCGTCGCAAATTCCCAGGGAACAACGTCCTGGTCGGCGCTCAAAGTCATCACGTCGATCACCGTTTCTGGCACCATCAACGGCCAATTCTTAACCGTTACCAGCTCATCCACGAGTTGGCTTGTCGAGGGTATTGGCTCGGTGCGTACGATGACCCCGAATGCGGCCGGGATCACCGAGACATGGAAGCTCAGTTCGACGAACGTATCGCCACCGCCCGTAATCACGGCACCGAGCGCCCCAACCTCAGTCGTCGCAACAGGAGCGAACTCACAGGCGACCGTCAGCTTCGCCGCGCCTGGGAACAACGGTGGGGCAGCCATCACTTCCTACGCAGTAACGTCAAGCCCCGCCGGCGGCGTCGATGGAGGTGCGGGCACGACCGCGACGTCACGTACGATCAGCGGATTGAGCAATGGTATCGCCTACACCTTCTCCGTAATGGCAACCAACGATGCCGGCACCAGCGCACCTTCGACACCATCGAATAGCGTGACTCCCACGGCCCCGGCAGCACCACCGTTGACCAATGTCAACTTCCAGGGCCTCTGGTGGAACCCGAGCGAATCGGGCTGGGGCATCAATTTCACACACCAGGGCAACATCATCTTCGCCACGTGGTTTACCTATGATGCGTCGGGTAGTCCTTGGTGGCTCATCGCGCAACTCGAGAAGGCCGCCCAAGGCGTCTATACGGGCGGTGTATCGACGGTAACCGGCCCGCCGTTCAACTCGGTGCCGTTCCCGCCCGGCGGCAGCCCCGGCGGAGCCATCGAGACCCCGATCGGCACGATGACGGTCACCTTCAGCACGGCCAACGACGCTACCCTCTTCTACTCGGTGAATGGAGTAACGCAGACCAAACTGATCACGAAGCAAATCTTTGGGCCGCTACCTGTCTGCACGATGTAGTTAGGGTACGCTCGTCGGACAGCGGTGGACCCGCTGATCGCCGCACCAGCAACAGGCACCCTTTTCGACGCCATGCCGAGCCGACTGTGCGTATTCCGGACCAACGTGACCGGTGATTCCGATCGATCGTGACCGATTCCTGCGCTCGATCGCGCGAATGACCTGCTGGATACCGTAGCGATATTCCGCTCCCGTCAGCTTCCCGGCTTCAAGACGAGTCTCCAGCGACTTGAGCTTCTGCAGCGCGTTGGCACGGACCGGATCGGGAATGACCGTTTCGTCCAGCCAGCGCCGCGGGATGTCGTTCAGGGTATGTCGTTCAGGGTATTGACGACGTCCGCTTCTGTCTTTACACTTGGATTGAGCCTCTGAATGGTGTTCGCCTCGGGCAATTGGAGCCCGAGCCCATGAAGCCATTCAGGGGCTTTTTGCGTGTTGTAGTAGCGCAATCCGCCACGCATTCCACGCTCAATAGTTGCCGTCCCGTCCTTCCCGTAGATGCTGGCGATGTTGTTGACGCGGTGGAAACGGATCCGGCAGCTTGCGCTCGGCAGCCTTGTGCATATCGGCAACCGCTTCGGCCGCGGTCGAGCCAGAGCCCATGATCGGGACATCGCCCTGCTTGATGAACGCCCTGGAGACGAATGACTGGTCGCCCATGTTGCCGGGATTCGCGCGCCGGGCGATGCTCGGAGCGGTGATCTTGTCGGCAATGGCCGGGGGAGCAGGAATAGCATAGCCGGCGGAGTGATCGGTCGGAGATACCGTTACCGGCTCGGTCGGATGCGTTATAGCTTCGGCGGCAGGTTGGGCGTTGTCTCTCGGAGCGGCAGGGGCTACACTTGGTATGCTCTCACTAGCGTCTGCTGTCCCCGCTCCGGCACCAATGGCGGCGGCAGGAAAGGTGGCATCCGAACCGGAGGATGCGGCTTCTGCGAGAGGCCAGAGCGAATTCGTACCGCCTCGCTGTTCGTACGGCTGACCTCTCGGGTTGGCGTCCTCCAAGAACAGCGTCGTCACTCCATAACAGCTTCCGTGCGGTTGAAGTTCAACCACCGAAAACTTTGCGCGTCCGTTTCTCTTGACCAAGAGAAGGCGACCGTTTTTCTGCTCATAAATGTGCGTGTAGTGCTGCGCCACGTCCGACAGCATCTCGGCCTCTGTGGCGTAACCATTCTCCTGAAATTGCCGTATCTTTTCCGAGATCCGCGTCGAACCGTCGCTCAACAACTTGATGCCCGATCCGTCGTCATAGAAATGCCAATACTCCACGACCGTCGGCGGTCGGCGGTCGGCGCCTCTGCGGCTTCTGATTGGGCTTGGCTTCCTCCAGCGGCATCATTGTGCGCGTCGCCATCGGGTCGGACGTTGAACCGGAGGCTTGCTCTCCCTGGTTCCGGTGCGATAAACCGTCCGTCGCCGAGAGCCGCTTCGTTGTCTCCATAGACGCCACGGCACCGTGCCTGTCCTTCGCTACCAAGTCCCTATTGTCTTATCTTGTACTGGTAGCCCCGCGTGCGCAGACAAGCGATGTTTGCATCGGCCCGCATCCCAGCGTTCACATCGCTCTGCGGGGGCGCCGTGTAAGCCCCTGGGGTCGTCGTGCAATTCGTCTGATTACCATTACGCGTGCAGTTCGTAGTGTCGGGCGCTTGGTAGCCACCCCCGGACGATTGCATTAGTGTCGGGTATGTTCGCGCAGCTTCCATACTGCATTCATAGGAGTCACGACGGAACTCTGCTTCTGTAGTGTTTGGGCGCGTCCATCCGCCGCATCCGGTTAGCACAATTGGCGCGACAAGAAGAAACAAGCGGGGAACGCGGATCATAACTATCTCATCCTGTCGCATTACGGTTGGGTATCGTATCCCGTGGTGCCCTGTACGGCAAGCCACCAGCATTGGCGGATGGCTCGACCCTCCCCCGTACACGCTGGCGATCCTGCGCTCGTGGCCATCGGCCAGACCATCCGCGGACTCCGCTCAAAGCAAGGCTTGTCGCAGGAAGCCTTTGCGGACGAAGCGGGCGTCGATCGCAGCTACATGGGCGGCGTCGAGCGTGGCGAGCACAACGTGACCATCATCAACCTGCTGCGGATCTGCCGAGCGCTCGACATGACGACCAGCGACTTGCTGCGCCGGGCCGGGCTGTAAGCATCTGCTGGGACCCTTCGTCGTCACACGAAGATTGACCAGCGGGCATCGGTCGCGACCCTGAGGCAATTTCCTGCACCTACCCCGCCGTCGTTTCGTTCGGGGCAACCGAGCGCGTTGTAGGGCCATTGGGGGAGCAGGGATCGGCAAGGGCAGCGAATGGTTGCGCCGGACAACGGGTCAGTCATCGCCGGCGACCTTGCGCCAGATCAGACCTGGGGCCAGAAAGGCGTATAGACTGTCGGCTGCCGTAAAGCGCCTTACGTGTGATCAGGCATCCCCTGATTTAGTCCTCACGTACAAGATGCAGCGGGTAGGAAATTCAGCATCGCCGCGCACCGCGCGTTACGAGCTGATGACGGGGAGCCGGATGGGTCTGCGAACGAACGTCTACACGGGCGTGGCATTGGCTGCGCTCTGCCTATCCCTCTCAGGACCAGCGTTAGCCGCTCAAGTCGCGGTCCCGTTGGGCAACACGATGAACGTGCCGGGCGTCGGCATGAATCTGGCGTGCGCTGACCTCAAGGTCGACGGCACGCTCAACGCCGGATCGGCACAGATCAACCAGACAGCTTCGATGATGATCGGGGCAACTGGGCAAGTGCTCGCGGGCAGCGCGACGATCACCATCGCCGGGAACTGGAACAACCTCGGCCTGTTCTCGGCCGGTAGCAGCACCGTTGTCCTCGGCGATGGCTGCCCCGGCTCGTCTGCGCAACTGACCGGCAGCACCACGTTTTTCAACCTGACGGTCGTCAGTGCCAAGGGTAAGACGTTCAATTTCCCGCCCGGTGCACAGATCACGGTACTGGGGACGCTGACACTGCAAGGGGTGCCCGGTGCCCCGGTGCACATAGCCACGCTGCCCGGTCAGGCAGCGACGATCACCCTCGCCCCCGGCGCGACTCTGGTTCAGTCCAATGCGGAAATTGGCCCTACCGTTCAGATCACGTCGGGCGGGCATTCGATACCCACGCTCGCGTCATCGGCGTTAGTGGCACTGTCGATGATGATCCTTGCCCTGATGGGAATGGCAAGACGGCGCAGAACAAGAACGTAATCCAGTTCGTCAACAACAAGCTATTCGTGAGGTGTTTTCGTGCGTAGACCAATCGCGGTCATGACTGTTGCCGTCGTCGCAGGGGTGTCGTTGCAAGCCATCGCTGCCGACATCGAGATGGTGCCCCTGCCGGGCGGTGCGTTCAGCGTCAAGAGTAGTGACGGGGCGAACGTACGGTTCAAGGTCAACGAGACTGGCGACGTGGTTATACCGAACCTCCCCGCTGCGCTGGCGGGTAAGCCGCTGTGCTGGGATCAGGCGACCGGGGTGCTTCGCGCGTGCCCCGAGGCTGTGGGAACTGATTTTGTGCCGCCGACGATCACGATCAATGCACCTGCCGTGGCCTCGGAAACCGCTACGCAATATACGACAAGCTTCTCGGACAACGTCGAGCTTGCATACAGGATATTCTTCGCCGCCTCCGGGGCACCTGTCACTATGCCCTTTGCACCGGGGCTGACGTCCGCAACAACACAAAGCACTCTCAATGTGCCGCTCGGAACGATTGTGGACGTCTTGACGCTCGCGGTGGACACGTCAGGAAACGTCGCCAAGAAAGCTACTAGCATCGCAACACCCCAAACGGCGTTCAAGCTGGGGACGTACAACATTCTCGGCGGAAGTCCACTACCTGCACAATTCGACTGCCGCGCTGGTGCAAGCGATCTAAACAACGCACCGGCGTCCTCTGCAACAATCTCATTCGCTGATGCGTGGAGTCTCTCGGGGGGGTACACGCCTATTGCGCGCCTAATGCTGTCGAATGGCTTATCAGTTCAACTGCCGGCGATGCCGTCTACAACGCTCACTGCGCTCGACGCAACATCATTCCTATACGGCGATACGATTCCGATGTACGGAAGGGCAGTGTACCGAGGCGAGGTCAAGATGCTCTCAGCATCTCCGGCGAAGCTTCAGATCGATATACAGATGAAGTGCGGGAACGACACCGAAGGTTGGACATACGGCGACAAGGCGACAATCACCGCCGAACTCATCCCGTAGGGTGGCAGGACCTTCCGTAGGATTGCTTCTAGGCCGTTCTACGGACAACTTTTCGTTGTTGTGTAACCGTCCGAGCGTACGACGCGGAACCACCGACTGACGTGGTGGTCGGCAAGGTGACGTGGATCATTGCCGCCCACGCTGCGATTGAGGTGTCTCGAATGCCTGTTCGTTTGCGCAGACTCTGCGTCGTGTTGCTGCTCGTGGCCATGGGTTTCTCGACCTCCGCGTTCGCGCGTATCGACACGAGATCACTATCCGCGGACCCGCCGATGGTCACGCTGGAGTTCAATGACACCATCGACCCAACCGATCTTGCCCGTTTCCAGAATGTGATCGCTGGCATGGAGCAGGTGATCAAGGCCACAGGCCAGAAGCAGTATGGTCTCTTCGTGCGCCTGAACAGCGACGGCGGTGACGTGGCGACCGCCATGAAGCTCGGCCGGCTTATCCGCAAGCACGCTTATGCGGTCGCGGTGGAATCCGGGGCGTCGTGCGTCAGTTCATGCGTGTTCTTGTTGGCGGCCGGACAGCGGCGGACTATTGAAGATGGCGGCAAGGTGGGCATTCACCGCCCCTACCAAGCGGAGGCGGTCGCAACATCACCCGATGCGGAGCAGAAGAAGTACGCCGCGATCGGCCAAGCCGTGGAAGCGTACCTACGGGACATGAACGTCGATCCGCGCCTGTATGCCGACATGCTGCGCATTTCGCCGCAGCGTGTGCGTTACCTGTCCGATCAAGACATGATCAACTATGGACTGCTCGGGGACGACCCATATGTGGAGGAGGCCGACGCCATGGAGGAGGCGAAACGCTTGGGCATATCTCGCGCGGAACTGGTCCGACGCAAGGCTATCGAGTCCCAAGTCTGCGGCGGCTATCCGAACAACAAGAACTCGCCGCAATACGATGCCCTGATGGTCAAGCGCCTCGAATGCGGAAATCGTGTTCTGAAAAAGGGTCGCTGACTGATCATTCGTCACCTGTCCAGCACCCGCTGTGGATGGTCGTCATTTCTGTTGACTCCTTTCCACAATTACGTCGCGATTTGCTTTGCGCTATCTGCCCGTGGCTGCGACCTTCATTAGTCGACTCTCCTTCGCGGTCATTGACCCGCGGTCACAGCAGCCATGAACGGGCGTGGTTCTTGAATGGTTCCGCGTTGCGCACGTAGCAATAGTACATCCCGAGCATCCGAGCCGGGCAACAAAGCCCCATCCGGTATATCTGGTGCAGCTTCGTCAACGGGTGACGGGTTGGACATCCAGCCGATGGATGGGGACACGACCAATATACCGCCAAGGCCCGCCGAAACCAAGGACACCGACAGGGCCCCGGCGCTGAACTCAACTGCAGAGCGGGGCGACATGGCCAGCGTGACGGCGGTCAGCGTTCGACTTGCACGCAGCCGAAGCCAAGATGATCGCGCTGCCGGTCGGTGACCGCTACCTCGAGTTACTGCACGACTCGCTGGACGACATGAGGGCGGTCATCGACGGGCCGTAACAGGCGGGCAGCACGGCCGGGTACATTGCCGATGATGACGGAGTTCGCCGGCACTCGACGTTGCCAACCACGGTGCTGCGAAGCGAACGCCGGCAGCGTGTCTGGCGTCGTGCCAGCCCGGCGCCATCCCCACTTGCATTCACGTTACGCGTTACGCGTGGGACACTGGTGGGACACTCAGCCCCAGAAAGTGGCAACAAGCGAGAAGACACCGGAACAGTTAACCCGATGATTGCATTGTTGTTGTGTGTTTCTGATTGCTCTGGTTTTCTCGTCCCGCGAGACTTTTAATCCGTTGGTCGCAGGTTCGAGTCCCGCACGCCCTACCAATAAAAACAATATGTTAGTACCGATTCCGGTGCTTCAAATGGCCTAATTGGCACATATGTGGCACACTCCTCCGAAGGAGGTGTGCCATGGCCAGCATCACCAAGCGCGGCAGGTACTGGCGGGTGCAGGTGCGGCGGCAAGGGTACGAGCCTGAGCAGGGTTCGTTCGATACCAAGAAGGAAGCCGAGACCTGGGCCTCGACCGTTGAGTCGCGCATGTTGCGGCGCGTGTTTCATGACAACAAGCAGGCGTGGGCGACCACGTTTGCCGACGCGCTGACTCGGTACAAAGAAGAAATCTCGGTCCACAAGAAGGGGGCCAAGCAGGAGTCCACGCGCATCGCGCGGTGGCAGGCCCATCCTCTCGCCACCCGGCAGCTCGGCAGTCTGTCGAGCAATGACTTCGCCACTTACCGGGATGAGTTGCGCAAGGCGGGCAAGGCGACGAATACCATTCGGCTCGATCTGGCGCTGGTCTCTCACCTCTTCACCATTGCGCGGAAGGAATGGGGCATGCCGAGCCTGCTGAACCCGCTGCAGGGGATTCGTATGCCGGCAGCTTCGAACGCGCGGGAGCGGCGTATCGGGGCGGCCGAGTTGAAGCGGATACTCGACGCATCCGATCAGAGCGCGCTGCCGGCCGTGCTGCGGTTGGCCGTGGAGACGGCCATGCGCCGATCCGAGATCGTTACCACGCTGGCGTGGAACCAGATTGATCTCGGCGCGCGTACCGCGCACCTCCCGGACACCAAGAGCGGCGTTCCACGCAACGTGCCGCTGTCATCAGTGGCCGTCGCCCTTCTGGAAGCTTTGCCTGGCCACCGCAAAGGCCGGGTGTTCGATGTGACGCCGGACGCCATATCGCGCGCTTTCGGGCGGGCCCGTAAGCGGGCGCGCGCACTATACGAGAGTGAGTGTACCGAGACCGGTACCGAACCCGATCCCAAATTCCTGATGAACATTCGCTTTCACGACGCGCGCCATGAGGCCACCTCGGCGCTGTTCGAAAAGGGCCTCGATATCATGGAAGCGGCGGCGGTCACCGGGCACAAGAATCTGGAAATGCTGAAGCGCTACACCCATCTGAAGGCGGGGAACATCGCGGCCAAGATCGACGCCGCATCTGCCGCGGCTGTCGACTCGAACATTCCCGCTCCTCACCCCGGCGAGAAGCTTCGTGAGTACCTCCCCACGCCCTCCAAGATCGCCCTGATTTCCAAGCAAATCGGCATCCCGAAGCGTGAGCTAATGGAGATTATCGCTGGTCGGGGACGGATCGATGCCGGTCTGGCGGTAAAGCTTGAGGTACTGGGGCCGCGCGCCGAGATGTGGATCGAGATGCAGGCTCACAACGACCTGCAGGTGGTGCGCCGCCGCAGGGATGCCGCGAAGGCCGGTAGTGAACATCATCATGGACGAACGGGGGCTGACGTTCACAAGTTCTCTGAGGGCGACTCCCCCGTAGACCCTCAGTTACTCTGATCAAGACCTGCCCGGCGCACATCAGTCTTCTTGATCGCGCTCACCGGGTGGCGGTCGATCAGCATTTCCCGGGCATCCCGCACATCGCGGACCGCTTCCACGTTGTCCGCTTGGCATCCCCCGCGCTGGAGAACGTGCGCTTGAGCGTACGGCAGCGCCTGAACCGAGGCACTCGCGGCTCAAGACGGATCAAGCGCAGCCGGAAGGTCGCGGCTGCCATAGACGATTCGCTCGATTCGCAGGGTATCGTGGTCGATCCGGAACAGGATCACGTAGCGTCCCGTCGTGGCCATCCGCGCCTCGTCGCCGATGTCAGGGCGGAGTTGGTACATGAGGGGATTGCTCTGGATGGTGCGGAACGTGGCCCGTATCTCGCGGACGAAGGTAACGGCGCGCAGCGGATTGTCCTGTGCGATGTAGGCGGCGATGTCGTCGAGATCGCTTTCGACGAAACCCGAGAGTTCCAGCCGTATCACGACACGCCACCCCCGGCGTCGGCGAGGGCCTGATACTTGCGCTCAAGCCGGTCAAGCACATCATCGGCCGAAACGCCGGGAGTCTTGTCGCGCAGCGCCTCCTGCCAGAGCTGGCGCAGCTCGACGATCCCTTGCTGGCGCAAGCTGCGCTTGTGAGTCCAGTCGCGCAGCGCATCGCGCACCACTTCGCTGCTCGACGCATATTCACCGGTGTCGACCGCACCGCGAATGATCGCCACCATTTCCGGCGGCAGGGCGATGCTGATCTTCTCAACGGTGGCCATGGGGCGCTCCTTCGTGTGACGGTAGGAATTATTCCTACCAATGTAGCAAGGCCGGGAATCCTTGGCAACTCTCCTGGCCGAGGAATGTGGCCCAGGAATGCCATCCACATTCCCGCCGTTAGCGTCACCTGATCGCAAGTCGCACCGCAGCCTTGATACGGCGGCGGCGAGGGACGGCACCTTCGCGCCCGGCGAGGACGTGAAGTACGTCGACGTCCCGATCATCGGCAACTCGACGATCCAGCCCGACCGCACGGTCAAGCTCGTCCTCAGCAACCCGAGTCCGGGCGGCGTCAGCATCGTCCGCGGCGCCGGCATCGGCAAGATCATCGACGACGATACGCCGACCTGCCGCTTCTCGGCTCCGACGACGCTGCCGAAAGCTGTCGTCGGCACCGCGTACGGACCCATCGACTTCATTCCGTTCGGCGGCGACGCCATCAACGATTTCAGCGTCGTGCTGCACGCGGGATCGGTGGCACCGCCGGGGCTGAACTTCGCACTCGTCGATCCCGCCGGCATCATCAACGCGTACGGCAGGATCAACGGCACGCCGAAGAAGGCGGGGTCCTACACGTTTACGCTCGACCTGACCTGCCCGCTGCAGGAAGGCGGCATGGAGAACTATTGGCAGACGTTCACGATGAACGTCGAGACCGGACTGTCGAAGGTGTTCGTCACGATGCCCGACCAGCAGGTGGTCGAAGGCAACGCCGGGTTCACGCCGGTGCAGATGACGGTGACTCTGTCGGCGACGCGGGGGAGCGACACCACGTTCAGGATCGTGACGACGGACGCCGGTGCCACCGTGCTCGACAACGATTACGTCCCGATCGCCAACCAGCTGGTGACGGTGCCGGCGGGGCAGTTGCAGACCACGTTCAACGTCAACGTCGTCGGCGACCTCATCCCCGAAGGGAACGAACAGTTCATTGTGTCGATCTATCACACCGTCGGCTCGCTCGACCTGGCCTTGTCGCTGCTCCTCGCGCTTGGCTTCGCGCTCGTCCGCCGCCGGGAGTGACGGGCGTGCCGGGGCGATCCCGGCACTGCGGGGAGCTTCTCGGTGCCCGGATGACTCCTTCGACGGGGGTCATTGCCCTGGCACGGATCGCCGGGTCCCTTTCGCGTCCAGGTATTGGTTAGCATCGGCGCCGACCCATTCGCACAGACGGCGAAACTGCGCAACGCGCTCGCTGCGCCTGTCGGTGTTGAACTCCAGGCAGAACGGACGCTGGTTCCAGTCGAACGGGGATGTCGCCTGGCGATGTATGAACAGCAGCATCGCCGCGAAGTGCACCGCCACCTCTCCGCTGCGCGCCACCACGCCGCGAAACAACGCCTCGACCACCGCCGGCGGATGAAAGTCCTCGACCTGCGACAGCGCCTGCGTGAGCCCGCCGTAGATCTCCGCATCCTCCAGCGCCTGCACCAGCCACGCGCTGCGGACGGCTGCGCCGAAGAGTTCGGGCGCGTACCGGGCGAGTGCGGTGCGCACCCGGTGATCGGCCCTCGGCGCCGCCGCGCGCAACGCCGCCCGCGCACGCGGCGAACCGAGCGCAGCCAGCGCTTCGACGTCACGCCAGTCCTCCACGCCGTGCGCGAGCAGCAGCGCTTCGATCTGCTCCCTTTCCTCCGGCGTCGCCGATTTCATGAGCGCCAGATCGTAGCCGACGCCATCGTGCCATCTCTCGTGATCGATGGCCATGCTGCTCCGGAAGCGCTCGAGCACGCCCTCGGGTCGGGATGCAGAACGGGGGGCCGGCGACGGTGTTCCAAGCGGAGGAGGGGGTGCCGATGCAGCCTGCGCTGGTCCGTCCGACCGGTGTCTCTCGGGCTGCGCAAGCCCCGGTCGGCGGCCCGCCCGCCGGGTAGCCGCGTCCAGTTGCCGGGCTGACAACTCCGCCCGTATCGTGTCGAGTTCCGGCTCAGGCAGCGGCGGATGCGGCGGCTCGAGAACGAAATGGAAGCGCTTCGCGTCGGTGAATTCGCCGGAGTAAGTGGGCATGTTCCGGTCGTAGAAGGCGAGCCCCCCCGAACTCCTGCGCAGGCGGGTGCTGACGGGCTTTGCCAAGCGAATCCAGGCGCCGGCGGGCGGCGCCGGAAAACAGCCGGCAGCCTCCGCGATGGCGTTGCCCGCCGCGAGCTCCGCTTCGACCAGAGCCCGCAAGCGCGCCGGAAACCCGGCGAGCATTTCGCGGTACTCGCGGGGCAGTTCCATCGAGGCATCACTTCGGCGGCGGATCATCGGGAAGGGGTACGATTCCGGCCCACAGGTTGGCGTAGTAGCTCGCGACGCGCCGCACGTCGTTTCGCAGCACGTAGCTGTCGGCGCGTACCCGCGAGAGCTCCAGAATGGCGACCAGTTCGGGGACGAGATTCGCCCCGCTGACTTGTCGCAGCGCCCGCGCCGCCACCATCCAGGCGCTGAACCGGATGGAGATGTCCGCTGCACCTTGAAGACTCGGGTCCTCCTCGACCGGTGTGGCGTTGACCTTGTGCAGCAGCGCGGCAATCCGGCGACCCGCGGTCGCGACGGAATCCGTCAGCGCGGCAGGCGGGTTGGGCAGAAACTCGACCAGGTAAAGGGCTTCGGCAGCCGTCCGCGCGTCGTCCACGAGCATGAGTGCGCCGAGTTCCGCGACATATCCCGGCTTTTCCGTGATCGCCCGGATCGCTTGCCCGCGTCTTTCCTCGGATGCGTCGTAGCGGGTGTAGGGAAACCAGGCGCCAATCGGAGCATCCCGCGGCACGGCTTCGAACGCGGCCTGCTGCTTCGCGGCCTCCTGCGCCTGCGATTCCTCCGGTGTCGGCGCCGGCGACGGCGGGGCGATGCGCACGACGCGGAAGCGATACGAGGCAGCCGTTTCCGGCCACGGCTGACCCGCAGGATCTTCGCGCGGGCCCCAGTCGCTCCACTGCAGGAATTCGGAGCCCGGCCGCGCCGGGAGCGGAACGATGAATCCACCGGCGCGCTTGCCCCCCAGCTGCACGTCGATGGAGCGCTGCCCGCGTGCTGTGAACAGGAAGACGGACGCCGGGATGATCCAGCGCCCATCGTCCAGCCGCGCCGCGTCCAACTGCAGGTTGCCGGTACCCGCCGCACGCCGCACGTGATCCACGACCGAACCCAGCGCGAACGAAGCGGCGCCGGGGATGTCGCCAGGCGGAGTCGTCTCGCCGCGGGGCAGCCGCAGCTCGATTTCGAGCATGAGCTCCTGACCGGCAATCCGCGGCGGAATGTCCGCGAACGTCCACGCTGCGAGCGCCACGGCGCTTGCGCAGACGACGATGATCGCCAGCGAAATCCCAAGCGCCGTGAGGAATCCGGCCGCGATCATCGCCGCTACGACGCGTGCGGTGACCAGCCCGACTGCGGCACCGGCCAAGCCGCCGATGAGCGCGCTCGACAGCACCACGTAGCCGGCCTTGCCCTCGAAGCCCGAAACGCGATACCAGTCGGCGCACAGGTTGGCGACGAAGCCTGCAGCAACCAGGCCGAGTACGCCGGAGATCGCCGCTACGACCCAGGATGCGAACCAGCCCATGCTTTCTCCTATCCCTTTGCCTGGCCATCGCCCGCGGCGCCGCGCCCGGACGTCGTCGTGTACATCGTCCACCGTTTTCGGCGAGAATCGCGCCAATCGTCCTGGTGTGGCAAGGGCGCAGGCCGCGATCCGGCTGCAGGGCGATGGCCGCGGATCATCAGATCGCAATCGACGGGGGGCAGGCCATGAAGGTTCTCGGCGTACTGCTGGCACTCGCGGCGCTGTGCGTCGCACCGATCGCAACGGCCGAAGAGCCGGACCACGCGGTCCACGAGGAACTGCGCGGCGTCCTGCACGCGATCACGGCGGCGATGAACACCGGCCAGTACGACAGCATGCTGCCCTATCTGACCGAGAACGTCGAGGCTACCAGCATCACGCAGGAGGTCATGTCCAGTCGCGCCGACGTGTCGAACTATTTCCGGGAATGGTTCGGACCGACCGGTTACATGCGGAGGATGGAGATCCGCCTTGTCGCCGACAAGCTCACCGAACTGTCGCCGGACAGGCGCTGGGGCCTCGTGCGCGGAAAGGCGCTCGAGCATTACGAAGCGAAGGACGGCGACCTGTTCGACTTCGACACGCGATGGACAGCGGTGATGGTCCTGGCCGATGACGGCAAGTGGCGGCTGCGCGCGATCCACTTCGGGACCAACGACCTCGACAACCCGGTGCTCACCAAGGTGCGGCAGACGCTGGTGCGCTATGGCGTCATCGCGGGAGTGGCGAGCCTGCTGATCGGCCTGGGCCTCGGTTGGTGGTTCGGGCGCCGGCGGGGCCGCGGTGCTCCCGCGGCGCAGGCATAGCGCAGGCCGGACGAGCGATGGACCGGGGAGGGTCGCGGTTGTCGATCTATGCGTTGAAGCCGCAGTTCCGGAATCTCCTGCGCCCGCTCACGCGCGTGCTCGCGCGCGCGGGCGTCACCGCGAACCAGGTCACCGTCGCCGCCGCCGCGATCTCGGTGGCGCTGGGCGTTTTCGTCGCATCGCAGCTGCCGGATGCGCGCGCGTTCGTGCTGATCCCGATGTGGATGGTCGTGCGCATGGCGTGCAACGCGATCGACGGCATGCTCGCGCAGGAATTCGGCCAGCGGAGCCGGCTGGGCGGCTATCTCAACGAACTGGCCGACGTCGTGTCCGACACGGCGCTGTACCTCCCGTTCGCGTTTCTGCCGCCGTTCTCGCCGAATTGGACGGCGACGGTGATCGGGCTGGCGGTCATCAGCGAATATGCGGGCGCGCTGGGACCTCTCGTCGGCGCATCGCGCCGGTACGACGGCCCGATGGGAAAGAGCGACCGCGCCTTTGCCTTCGGCGCGCTCGGGCTCTGGGTCGCACTCGCTGCGCCGCTGCCCGATTGGGCGGCGCTCGCGATGCCGGTGGTTGCGGGAGCGCTGATCGTCACGATCGTCAACCGCGTGCGCGGCGGGCTGAAGGAGGAGAGCTGACATGAACGACATGGCCGTGGGCCCGCAGTTGCGGCCGTCTGTCGAACGCACGTTCCGTACGCACGACGGGGTCGATCTCTTCTATCGGCACTGGCCGGCGATTCACGGCCCCGCGCGCGGCGCCATTCTGCTCTTCCACCGCGGCCACGAGCACTCGGCGCGAATGGCGCACATCGTCGACGAGCTGGCGCTGCCGGAATTCGATTTCCTCGCCTGGGATGCGCGCGGCCACGGCCGCTCGCCGGGTGCACGCGGCGACGCGCCGAGCTTCGGCACGTCGGTGCGCGACGTGCAGACCTTCGTCGATCACATCGGGGCGCAGCATGGCATCGCTCCCGAGAACATCGGCATCATCGCGCAGAGCGTGGGCGCCGTGCTCGTCGCAACGTGGGTCCACGACTACGCGCCGGCGATTCGCGGCATGGTGCTCGCCTCGCCGGCATTCCGGGTGAAGCTCTACGTCCCGCTCGCGCTGCCCGGGCTCGCATTGATGCGAAAGCTCCTCGGCAATTTCTTCGTGACGAGCTACGTCAAGGCGAAGTTCCTCACGCACGATCCGGCGCGCATTGCGAGCTACGACGCGGACCCGCTGCTGTCGCGATCGATATCGGTGAATGTCCTTCTCGGCCCCCAGGCAGCCGCCGACCGCGTGGTCGCCGACGCGCAGGCGATCACCGTACCGACGCAGCTTCTGGTGTCGGGCGCCGACTGGGTCGTGCACCATGGCCCCCAGCACGCGTTCTTCGACCGGCTGGGCGCGCGCGAAAAGGAAAGGCACGTGCTTCACGGGTTCCTCCACGATACGCTCGGCGAGCGCGACCGAGCACCCGCCCTCGATCGTGTCCGCGCGTTTCTCGTTCGCGTCTTCTCGGCGCCGCGCGCCGGCGTGAGTCTCCTCGATGCCGACCTGCACGGCCCGACACGCGAAGAGGCGGACGCGCTTGCGGCGCCGCTGCCCGCGCTCTCGCCGCGCGGCCTCTATTGGGCTGCGACGCGTGCGAACCTGCGCTTCGGCGGGCTGCTTGCCGACGGCATCCGTCTGGGCCACGCGACTGGGTTCGATTCCGGAAGTACGCTCGACTACGTCTATCGCGACCAGGCCAGCGGCCGCACGCCGCTCGGACGCTGGATCGACCGCACTTATCTCGACGCAATCGGCTGGCGCGGCATTCGGCAGCGCAAGCTCCATGTCGAAGCAATGCTGCGGGAGGCGATATTGAGTCTGCGCTCGGCCGGTGCGCCGGTGCGCATCGTCGACATTGCCGCCGGGTACGGCCGTTACGTGCTCGACGCGGTCGCCGAACTGCCGGTCCGGCCCGAATCCATCCTGCTGCGCGATTACAGCGCGCTCAACGTCGCACGCGGCACCGCACTGATCCATGAGCGGGGGCTTGCCGACGTGGCGCGCTTCGAGCATGGCGACGCATTCGATCGCGCGAGCCTCGCCGCGCACTCCCCGCGGTTCACTCTCGGCGTCGTCTCGGGCCTGTTCGAACTGGTGCCGGACAATGCGCCGGTGCGCCAGGCGCTCGCCGGCCTCGCCGACGCCATTCTGCCGGGCGGATTCCTCGTCTATACCGGGCAGCCGTGGCATCCGCAGATCGAGTTGATCGCGCGTGCGCTGACCAGCCATCGCCGCGGCGCCGCATGGGTGATGCGCCGGCGCACGCAGGAGGAGCTCGACCAGCTCGTGACGGCAGCCGGGTTCCGCAAGGTCGCGCAGCGGATCGGCGAATCGGGAATCTTCACCGTGTCGCTCGCGCGGCGCGTGACCGAATGACCACGTCCGACAGCGGAGGGCCGCGGCCGTGGCGGCGTGCACTGCTGTGGCTCGTTTTTCTCGGCCCGTTCTTCTTCCTGACCTACGGGCTCGCCAACTGGTCTGCCGCGCAACGCGCGGACGTTCCGTCGGTGGTCTTTGCCTGGGAAGCCGGCATACCGTTCTGGCCATGGACGATCTTTCCGTACTGGACAATCGACCTGCTCTACGGACTGTCGCTTCTCGTCTGCACGACGCGACGCGAGCTCGACACCCATGTCCGGCGCCTGCTGACCGCACAGGTGATCGCGATCGCATGCTTTGTCGTCGCGCCGCTGCGCTTCTCGCTCGAACATCCTGTCGCCGACGGCCTTTCGGGCGACATGTTCGCCCTGCTGGCCGGATTCGACCGCCCGTTCAACCAGCTTCCATCGCTGCACATCGCACTGGCGGTCATTCTCTGGGCGATCTACGCACGCAAGCTGTCGGGCGCCGCGCGTCTCGCGATGGAGGCGTGGTTCGCGCTGATCTGCGTCTCGGTGCTGACGACCTATCAGCATCACTTCATCGACATCCCGACCGGCCTTCTGCTCGGCGCGGTCTGCCTGTGGGCATGGCCCTTCGCGGACGAGGGCAACGGTCGCGCCATCGTCGAACAGTGGCATTGGGCGCGCGATCCGCAGCGCCGCCGTCTGGCCGGCGCCTACGCAGCGGGGGCGGCGCTGCTGGGTGCCGGCGCGTTGCAGGCGGGCGGGTGGGCGCTGTGGCTGCTGTGGGGCGGCGTGTCGTGCCTGCTGGTCGCGCTGGCCTACGCGGCGATCGGGGCTGGCGCATTCCAGAAGGGCGCGGACGGCCATCTGTCGGTGGCGGCGCGGTGGCTGTTTGCGCCATATCTCGCCGCGGCATGGCTGAATTCGCGCGCCTGGACGTGGCGCGACAAGAGGCACGTGGGCGTGGCCGACGGCGTCTTCCTCGGCCGCGTGCCGACGGAGCGTGAGCTTGCGGCGTCGCCGTTTGCCGGCGTGGTCGATCTGACCGCCGAGATTGATGTGTGCGCGGGCGCGTCCGCGCTTGCCGTCGTGCCGATGCTCGACCTCGTGCGACCGGACGCCGACGCGCTTGCGCAAGCGGCGCAATCGATCGAGCGATTGCGCGCGAACGGCCCGGTGCTCGTGTGCTGCGCACTGGGGTATTCGCGCAGTGCGTGCGCAGTGGCCGCGTGGCTGCTGGCCTCCGGACGTGCGTGCGACGTCGAGACGGCGATCGCCGCGGTGCGCGCCGCGCGCGCCGTCGTGCTCGATGCGGGCCACGCTGCGGCGCTGGGCGGCATTGCCGCGGCGGACGTGCGCGGCCGCGCGGCCGCATGTCTGCGCAGCGCGGACTGATCGCTTTCGGATGCCGGTCGTGACCATTCCCGATCCGCTGCAGCAGATGGTTGCGCTCTTCGCGGGCATCGGCGTCGTCCTGGTGGTCGCGTCGACCATCGGCCTGGTGCTGAAGGCTTCCGTCGCCCACGGCCAGCCGCACGGCGGGATCGACAATCTGAATGCCCGCATCAAGGCATGGTGGGTGATGGTACCTGTCGTCGGTTGCGCATTGCTGCTCGGCCGTGCCGGGGTGACGCTCCTGTTCCTGTTTGCTTCGATCGCGGCACTGCGGGAATTCATGTCGGTCACATGCGAGCCGTCGCAGGGCCGTCGCGGCGTTGCGACCGCTTGCCTGATCGTGCTGCCGATGCAATATCTGCTGGTCTACGTCGGCTGGTACGCCGCTTACGCAATCTTCGTCCCCGTCTGCGCGTTTCTCGTCCTGCCGATGATCGTCGCCGCGGCAGGTGATGCCCGGGGTGCCGGCGGATTCGCGGCACGGATGCAGTCCGGCCTCATCATCTGCGCGTACGGCATCTCGCATGTGCCGGCGCTGCTCATGCTGGATGTCCCGGGTTACGACGGTCGGGGCGCGCTGCTGATCGTCTTCTTCATTCTGGTGGTGCAGTCGAGCGACGTGCTGCAGTACGTCTGGGGCAAGCTGTGCGGCCGGCACAGGCTGGCGCCCGTCGTGTCGCCGTCGAAGACCTGGGAGGGGCTCGTCGGAGGTGTCGCGAGCGCAACGGCGCTCGGCGCGGCACTCTACTGGATCACGCCGTTCGCGGCGTGGCAGGCCGCGCTGATCGCGCTGGCGATCACGACGACCGGATTCATCGGCGGGCTCGTGATGTCGGCGATCAAGCGCGATTGCGGCGCCAAGGACTGGGGATGCATGATCGAAGGGCACGGTGGCATGCTGGACCGCCTCGACTCGGTGGCCTTCGCGGCACCGGTGTTCTTCTACCTGACGCGCCTGGGATGGGCCTGAGGCGGGCACTGGCGAACTGAAGTGTCGCGCCACGACTCGACGCAGACGATCAGGAGCAATGGGCACGCGCTTCACGGCGACATCCTCGACCGTTCTGCGCACGCCGTCTATTCGATCCGACGGCCGGCAATGCGTCGACCGGGATCGGTTGCCCCGCCTTGTTCCGGTCCCGCAACAGGACCAGACTCACGACGAGTTACATCTCTAGTTTGCCAAAACCGGACATTACCGCGTTGCCGTGACAGCGGATTTCGTTTCCTTGACAAGACGAGAACATGACTTTAGGCTCTTCGCGTCAGGGCGATTGGCAAAATCGCTCCGTTATCGAGACCACGGGAGGGCTATATGGCAAATGTGATCGTCGCAGTGCAGCATTCGACTCAGAGAAGAGGCAGGAGATTTTTGTCTGCCGGTTCCTGTTTCCTTCTTTCCCTGTTCTTCCTGGCGGCTGTGGCGGTACCGGCAGACGCGGCAATAACGAAATCGGTTTCATTCCAGGCGGGCGCCCCTTATCCGGGATCGACCGTCATCTACACTATCGATTACAGCTTCACCCTGGGCAGCCGCGAGACGGTTGCCATTGGCAATGCTACCCTCGACGATACGGTGCCGACAGCCTCTCTGTCTCTTGTGACCAGGACCCTTGACAGCACTTTCAATGGTTCCACCTGGGCGACTCCGGCACTCCAGTGGTCTAACGGCAGTACGCTTAACCTTGCCAGTTATTCCGGCTCGGTTACCTATACCGCAACCATCAACGGCAACGTAGCCCCCGGCACAGTTGTCACCAATCCGGTATGCCTGAATTTGAATACATTCGTGACACCCGCATTGGTCGCCCCCCGCGCGATTACTCAAGAGTGCGCTCAGAACCAGTTCACGGTAGTCGCTCTCCCCTCCACGCCTGTGCCCACCATGACAACGTGGGTCATGATCATATTTGTTCTCGCTGCCGGGCTGGGGCAAGCCTATTATCTCAGGCGTCGTGCTGCAAGCTAAGAGCCGCCGGAACGGTCTTTCCGGGATTCCAAGGGCGAGAGTGATCCTCTCGCCTTTTTCTTTTCGGGCCGGACTTGCCTCGTCGTGCCGAGACCGAAAGACCGGAAGCGATCTGATGCCGTCTCTGCTTTGCAGCGGGCGCGGACGTCAAGAGCTGCCCGCAGCTTGAGTGCCCTCCTGGGATACAGTACGACTCCGCATTCAACATGGACGGCCGATCCATGAGCGCCGCGCAGCTTCCGCCATCTCCGATTCCGAACTGCCGTCCCCTCGAGCTGACTTCAGGGTTCGTGCCGCTGCTCCAGCAATTCTTTGACGCGAACCCCGAATATTTTCTTGCGGTGCAGGGAGAACCGGCGACTGCCGGCGAAGCACACGAGGAAATTTACGGGGAGTTGCCGCCCGGTATCGCATTCAGGAAGAAGTGGGTCATCGGATACGTGGGCCCGGATGACTCGATGGTCGCGGTGGCTGGCTTGGTCTCCGACATATTCGCCCCGGGAGTGTGGAATGTCAGCACATTCATTCTGGCTACCTCCCGGCATGGTTCTGGCGATGCTCAAGCCCTGTACTCAAGTATCGAGTCGTGGGCAAAGGCCAACGGAGCGTGCTGGCTTCGTCTTGGTGTCGTACAGGGAAATATTCGGGCCGAGAGGTTCTGGTCTTCTCGTGGTTTCGTTGAAACTCGAAAACGCCACGGATATCAGATTGGGCGACAGGCCAATACATTGCGGGTGATGTTCAAGCCGCTTGCCGATGGAACCCTGGAAGAATACTTGTCTCTGGTGCCACGAGACAGGCCGGAAACTTCACAAGCGCCTGGCTGACCACTTGGCCCGGCAAACACGGTGTCTCACAGCGCAGCCAGGCTCAGCCTCGAGCCGACCGTCGCCACCCGGCACGTTCCGTCGAGGGGAAACGCGCATGCGCGGCGTTCGTTCGTTGCTGCTGGTCCACCCACAGGGCAAGCCGTGGTGGCTGATCGCGGTCTAGTCCAGGACGGCGGCCGGGGTCTACTCCGGCAGCGTTTCGACGGTGACCGGCCCGGCGTTCGAGCTGGTTCGTGGCAGCGCGTTTGGCTGTCTGGGGTCGAGACCTCGAGTTCGGCCGGCGGGGACGAGCGGCTCCCCGCAGTCTCATGCCGTTGCCGACCACGGCCCGACCGCCGGATGCTCGCATTCCCGGCGATGCGCGTGGCAGCTTCCTCCGGCGTATTGCGTGCCGTTCAGGCTTAGAATGCCTACGGGTACCGCTGGTAACCAGAGTGCATGCTGTCCGCAAGCGCGTGAGCGCCGAAGCCCGACAGCGCTTCCCGAGCAGGCGAGCGCAATGGGCGCCTGCCAAGGGGAGACCGATGAATAATCGCCGCAAATTGCTTCTTGCTCTTGGCGCAGGTGCATTTGCCGCCCCGCTCTCGGCCTTCGCGCAACCGACGGGGAAAGTCTTCCAGATCGGCTATGTCGGCAACTCGGCGCCGGCGGCGGAAGCCGCCTATGTGGAGGCGTTCCAGCAAGGTCTGCGCGAACGCGGCTACATCGAAGGCAAGAATATCGTCGTGAATTACCTATGGGCGGGCGGCAGCAACGAGAAAGTTTCCGAGATAATCGCGGAATTCGTGAAACGCAATGTAGACGTCATCGTTACCTCCGGGACTTTTGCTCCCCTTGCCGCCAAGAAGGCGACTTCCACCATCCCGGTCGTCATGGCATCCGTCGGCGATCCGGTGGGTACGGGTATCGTGGAGAGTCTCTCGAGGCCAGGAGGGAACATTACCGGACTGTCGTCCCTGGAACAGGGGCTCATGGGCAAGCGGCTCGAGATCCTGCGCGACTTCATTCCCGGTCATAACCGCGTCGCCGTGCTCGCCAATCCCCTGCAACCTTACACACAAGTGACTTTGAGAGCAGCACGATCCGCGGCAGAGGCGCAACGCATAACGATCCAGGTGTTCGAAGCCGGCACCTCGGGCGAATTGAATTCTGCCTTTGCCGCGATCGCCAGGGCAAAGCCCGACGCACTGATGGTTCTTCCTGACAAGCCGTTCTTCTACTCGAATATCGAGATCATTGTGCGGCTTGCGGAAAGACTGCGCATTCCGGCCATCTACCCGTTTGTGGAATTTGTCGAGAAAGGCGGGTTGGTGCATTACGGAACGAATGTTCCAAGCATGTTCTACCGTGCTGGAGGCTATGTCGACAAGATCCTGAAAGGGGGAAAGCCGAGTGACTTGCCGATTGAACAGGCCACCCACTTCGAGCTCACCCTCAATTCGAAAACCGCCAAGACCCTGGGCATCAAGGTTCCGCAGACAATCCTGGTGCGCGCTGACAAGCTGATCGAATGAACCCGGGCTGGCGCCTGTTCCCCAAGTACGCCACGCTGATCAGCGCGCTGGTCGGCGGCATGCTGGTGGCGAGCGGCGGCCTCGGCCTGTACTTTTCCTACATCGAGAATCAGCAGCACCTGATCGCGCTGCAGCGCGAGAAGGCGCAGGCCGCCGCCACACGCATCGAGCAGTACGTCCGCGACATCGAGCACCAGCTCGGTTGGACCGCACTGGCTCAGGCTCGCGCGGGCGACAACCTGATCGAACAGCGCCGCTTCGAATACCTGAAACTGCTGCGCCAGGTGCCGGCGATCACCGAAGTGGCCTGGATCGACGCAAGCGGCCGCGAGCAGATCAAGGTGTCGCGCCTTGCGATGGACGAGAGCGGAAGAGATACCGACCTGTCAAAGGCCCCGGAATTTCTCGAAGCCAGGTCAGGCAAGGCGTGGTACAGCCCGGTGTACTTCCGCAACGAGACCGAGCCCTACATGACGATTTCGCGCCCCGCCGGCGGCGGGGGCGTCACCATCGCCGAGGTAAACCTCAAGTTCGTCTGGGATGTGGTGTCGCGCATCAGAATCGGGCAGGCCGGAGTCGCCTTCGTGGTCAGCGCTGAGGGCACGCTGATCGCGCACCCGGACATCAGCCTGGTGCTGAAGAAGACCGACATGTCCATGCTCCCCCAGGTTGCAGCCCTGGCAGCCGCCACGGACGCCGATGCGGATGGCGCCGCGCCATCCATCGCGCGCGACTTGAAGGCTGTCGAAGTCCTCACCGCTCACGCCCGCATCCCGACGCTCGACTGGACCGTGTTCGTCGAGCTGCCGCTGGCCGAGGCGTTTCAGCCGGCTTACTCGTCGTTCCAGCGCCTGGGGGTGCTCCTGCTTGCGGGTCTGGTGGTGTCGATGCTGGCGAGTTTCTTCCTGGCCCGACTCATGGTGCGGCCGATCCGCGCGCTGCAGGAAGGCGCGCAAAGGATCGGAGAGGGCAAGCTCGAGCAGCAAATCGACATTGGCACCGGCGACGAGCTCGACGCTCTCGCCGGGCAGTTCAACCAGATGGCGGCGCGGCTCAAGGAGAGCCATGCCGGACTCGAACGCAAGGTCGAGGAACGCACCCACGATCTTACCGAGGCGCTGGAGCAGCAGACCGCGACCAGCGAGATCCTGCGGGTGATCTCGAGTTCGCCGTCGGATGTCCAGCCGGTCTTCGATATCATTGCGGAGTCGGCCGTTCAGCTCTGTCGCGCCCAGTTCTGCGCTGTCTTGCGGCTTGACGGAGATCTGCTCCACCTCGTCGCCCACCGCGGGTTGTCGGGTGCAGGCCTGGAAGCCTATCGTCGGGTGTTCCCGACGCCGGTTTCGAGCGGCACCGTGGCCGGCCGCTCGCTGCTCGACCGCGCCGTCGTTCAGGTCCCGGATGTGCACGCCGACCCCGACTACGCGTACAAGTCTGTCGGGCTCGCGACCCCGTATCAGGCGATCTTCGGCATACCGCTGCTGCGCGAAGGTCAGCCGCTCGGCGCCATCGCGGTCTCGCGCATCGATCCCGGCTCTCTTTCCGAACGCGAGGTCGAGGTCCTGAAGACCTTCGCCGACCAGGCGGTCATCGCCATCGAGAACGTCCGTTTGTTCAACGAAATCCAGGAAAAGAGCCTGCAACTGGAGCTCGCAAACCGCCACAAGTCGGAATTCCTTTCCAACATGTCGCACGAACTGAGGACGCCTTTGAACGCCATCATCGGCTTTTCCGAGGTGCTGTTGGAAAGGATGTTCGGGGAGATGAACGAAAAGCAGGAGGACTACCTGAAGGACATCCACTCCTCGGGCCAGCATCTGCTGTCGCTGATCAATGACATCCTCGACCTCGCCAAAGTCGAGGCGGGACGCATGGAACTGAATCTCACCACGTTCGATCTGCCCGCCGCGATCGACAATGCTCTCGCCTTGATTCGCGAGCGAGCCATGCGCCACCGCATCGCGCTCGCGGTCGAGATCGATCCGCAACTGGGCCCACTGAATGCGGACGAGCGCAAGCTCAAGCAGATCCTGCTCAATTTGCTGTCGAACGCGGTGAAATTCACGCCCGAGGGCGGCCGGATTGCCGTCACCGCGCGTCGGACTGGGCGCATGGTCGAAATCGCCGTGAGTGACACGGGCATCGGCATCGCGCCTGAAGACCATGCCGCAGTATTCGAGGAATTCAAGCAGGTCGGCACGGACTATACGCGCAAGGCCGAGGGCACCGGACTGGGCCTCGCGCTGACGAGCAAGCTGGTGAAATTGCACGGCGGCGCGATGCGCCTGGAGAGCGAGCCCGGCAAAGGCTCGACCTTCGCCTTTACGCTGCCGTTGAATATTGGGGTGCCGGGATCGGCCGCAACACCCGCCTGAATGCGAACGCCATCGAGGGCACCGATGTCATGGCAAACGAACTCATCCTGATCGTCGAGGACAACGAGAAGAATCGCAAGCTCGTGCGCGACGTGCTGCAGTTCAAGGGCTACCGCACTATCGAGGCGGAAACCGGTGAAGTCGCAGTGACGCTCGCAAAGCAGCACAAGCCTGATCTCATACTGATGGATTACCAGCTGCCCGGCATCGACGGCATCGAGACGTTTCGACGAGTCCGCGGCGAGGCATCGACTGCGCATATCCCCATCGTGGCGGTTACGGCTTCGGCCATGCCGGAGGATGCGAAGAAGATGATGGACGCCGGCTTCGACGGCTTCCAGACCAAGCCGCTCAACGTGAAGCAATTCATGCAGGCGGTGGCGGACCTGTTTTCCGCAAAGGCGGCCGGATGAGCGCCAAGGTGCTGGTGGTGGACGACACGCCGATGAACGTGAAGATGCTTGCCGACATCCTCACGTTCACGGGTTATCGTGTGGTCACGGCGGGGGGTGGCAACGAAGGTCTGGCCAAGGTCGGGTCGGAAAAGCCCGACCTGGTGCTGCTCGATGTGATGATGCCCGACCTCGACGGCTACTCGGTGTGCCGTGCGATCCGCGCCAATCCCGAAACAGCGATCCTGCCGGTGGTGATGGTGACGGCGCTCGACCCGGTCGAGGAGCGCGTCAAGGGTCTGGAAGCGGGCGCCGACGATTTTCTGTCCAAACCGGTCAACCGGCCCGAGTTGCTGGCACGTGTGCGCTCGCTGCTCCGCATCAAGGCGTTCCACGACCAGGTGCAGGTGCAGGCTCGCGAGCTGGCGGACTGGAACCACACGCTTGAACAACGCGTCGCGGAGGCTGTGCGCGAGATCGAGCAGATGGGGCGGCTCAAGCGCTTCCTGTCACCGCAGATCGCCGACCTGATCGTCAGCGGAGCTTTGGATGGCACCGCCGACGATTTGCTGAAAAGCCACCGGCGCGAGATCACGGTGGTGTTTCTCGACCTGCGCGGCTTCACCGCCTTCACCGAAACCGCCGATCCGGAGGAGGTGATGGGCGTGCTGCACGAGTACCACGCTGAAATGGGCCGGCTGATCATGGAGCACAACGGCACGATTCAGCATTTTGCCGGCGATGGCATCATGATCTGCTTCAACGACCCGATGACGATCGAGTCTCCGGCGAAAGAGGCTGTGAGGATGGCGATTCGAATGCAGGCCGACCTGTACCGGCTTGCGCAGACCTGGAAGAAGCGCGGTTACGACCTGCACATGGGGATAGGCATCGCCCAAGGCTATGCGACCATGGGAACGATCGGGTTCGAAGGTCGGCGCGACTACAGTGCGATCGGGCCGGTCTGCAACCTCGCCAGCCGGCTGTGCGGCGATGCCGCGGCGGGCCAGATTCTCGTTTCGCAGAAGGTCTTCGGTTTCGTCGAGGATCTGGTGACTGCCGAGCCGGTGGGGGAACTCCGCCTCAAGGGATTTCACAAACCCGTGCCGGCGTTCAACGTGACCGGCCTCAAGTAGGCCGGTGGCGCGACCGCCTCACCGAAGTGCGAATGATCGTCGAGCCCGGCGCGTGCCGTCTTGCCGCGGAGTCGGCGAGCGAGGCGAGCATGCCGGTCCTGCGGCAATTCCCGAAGCGCTCCGCTGACGGTAAGATCCGTCTGCCCTGCGTGTCCATCGGCGCCGGGAATTGTCGGCTTGCGGATGGCTCGCCGGACGACCCGAAGCATACATTTCCACACAGGAGAGAAGGACATGCGGGTAGCCAAGGAAAGCGTGGACATCAGGATGGAGATTCCCGGCGCGGTGATCCGTCAGCGAACGGACTTCGGCGATGCCACCGGCCTGGGGAAGATCAGTGCCGAGTACTTCAGTCTCTCCGCGGGCGTCGATACCACCCCGCTGTTCAAGGGGCTCGACGGTGACCTGTGCCAGTGCCCCCACTGGGGCTTCGTCCTGCGCGGGCAGCTCACGACGACCGACGCGACCGGCGTGCAGGAGACGGTCGGAGCGGACGACCTGTTCTACTGGCCTCCCGGGCACAACGTGAAGGTCGACGCGGACGCGGAGATCATCATGTTCAGCCCGCAGCGCCAGCACACTCACGTCATCGACCACATGATCGGGAAGGTGAAGGGTTAGGTCCGGCACCCGGGCGGCGCATCGAGCCGGGGGAGAGAGCGAAAGTCAGCTTTCGACGTCGGCTCAGCCGGTGCGCACTTCGTCGGTCCAGACGCTGAAGCTCGTCAGCGTGGAGGGGCCGAACGCGGTGCTGATCGCGACATCGGCCGCGTCGCGGCCTCGCGCGACGAGCACCCTGCCGACCCGCGGCGTGTTGTTGCGGGCGTCGAACGTGTACCAGTGGCCGTCGAGGAAGGCTTCGAACCACGCCGAGAAGTCCATCGGGCCGTGCGGCGGCGGCACGCCCATGTCGCCGAGGTAGCCGGTGCAGTAGCGTGCCGGGATGTTCATGCACCTGCAAAAGGCCACGGCGAGGTGCGTGAAGTCGCGGCAGACGCCGGCCTTGTCGTGGAAAGCCTCGAGCGCCGTTCGCGTCCTGCGCGCGTGCTCGTAGCCGAAGGTGATGTGACGATGGACATGGTCGCAGATCGCCTGAACGCGGCCCCACCCCGTTGGCGCCTGCCCGAAGAGCTTCCACGCGGTCTCGGACAGTCGATCGGTTTCGCAATACCGGCTTCCCATCAGGAACAGAAGGGCTTCGTCCGGCAGCGCCTGCACCGGAAGTTGTCGCGCCAGCGGAACGATCACATCGGGCGCTCCGCTGTCGTTCACAATGGCGTTGGCAAAGACGCGCGTGCGGCCCTGCGGTGCAACGATGCGGGTGCACCAGTTGCCGAAGCTGTCACGATAGGCTGCGACCGGGACTGGCGGGTCGAAAACCAGATCGTCGCGACCGACCAGATCGGAGACGCGCGTGTAGTGGACGTTCAGGTTGAAGATCATCGGGGTTGGCTGCGGACAGTCGTAGATCATTTCAAAGCCGACGCGAATCTTCATCATGGTCTCCGGTTTCCGCCAGACGGGGCCGAGCAGGGCCGCCGCCGCTTTCAGCCGCCCGACGGCGGATCCGCTCACGAAGCCGCAATCTGCCCGTCGACGACCTCGATGGTCCTGTCGCAGCGATCGGCGAGCACGGCATTGTGCGTGACGAACAACACGGTCGTGCCGTGGTCCCGATTGAATCGGCGCAGCAGTGCAAACACCTCGTCGGCGCTCCTGGTGTCGAGGTTGCCGGTGGGCTCGTCCGCGAGCAGCAGCGGCGGGTCCATCGCCAACGCGCGCGCGAGCGCCACACGCTGCTGCTGGCCGCCGCTGAGGTTTCCGGCCGGATTGTCCTGCCAGCGCTTCAGGCCGACGGCGTCGATCAGGACGGCGGCACGGACGCGCATCGCGTCGTTCGGAAATCCGGCCGCGCCGAGCATGGGCATCATCACGTTCTCGACGGCGGTGAACGCCGTGATCAGATTGTGGTGCTGGAACACGAACCCGATGCTGTGTCCGCGCAAGCGCGTCAGCGCGCCGTCGTCCAGGCGGGTGGTTTCCCTGCCGCATACAGCCAGCGTCCCCGACGTGGGTCGGTCGAGGAGTCCGACGATGTTGAGGAGCGTGCTCTTGCCCGATCCCGAAGGTCCCACGACCGCGCAGAATTCGCCGCGTTGAACGACCAGGTCGATGCCGTGCAGCACCTCGGTCGCAATCGGGGTGCCGGCATGGTAGATCTTGCGCACACGGCGAAGCTGCACGACGACGGGACCTGCGACTGCGTCCGGCGGAGCGCGGTCATCCGCATCCGTCGGAACGCCAGCGGCGGCGACCGGGCGTCGAGCATCAACCACGGATCGCGACCACGGGGTCCAGACGCGCCGCACGTCGCGCCGGTGCTACGGCGGACAGCAGGCCGGTGGCCGTTGCAAGCAGCAGCGCCACGGTGAACAGCGCGGGATCGAGCACCAGCGGGAAGAGCGCGGTCCCGTCGGCATTCTTCGCCGCGCGCTGCCAAAGGAAGAGGCCCAGCGCGCCGGCAGCGCTGCCGACGACCGAGCCGCCCAGCCCGAGCAGGGCACCCTGGAGGAGAAACAGGCGCAGGATCTGCGCCCGGGAGATGCCCATCGCACGAAGGATGCCGATTTCGCGCGACTTCTGAACCACCGCCACGGCAAGCACGCTGGCGATGCCGAAGGCGACGGACAATCCGACAAAGAACCGGATCGCGGTGTTGGCCGTGGTCTGCGCGCTGACGGCAGTGAAGAACTGGGCATTGGTCCTGATCCAGCTGTCGGCCTCGACGCCGGTCGCGGTGGTGATGCGCTGCGCGATGACCTCCGCGGCGTAGACGTCCGCTACCGACACCTCGAGACTGGTCGCGCCACCGGGGAGGCCGAGCAGGCTTTGCGCGGTATGGAGCGCCATGTAAGTGATGCGCTGATTCGCCGGCTTGTTGCCGAGATCGAATATTCCGAGGATCGTCAGCGTGCTGGCGGTGCCGTCGGCGGTCGCCACGCGCAGCTTGTCGCCGAGGTCGACGCCGAGGTCGCTGGCGAGTTCGGTCCCGACCAGGATGTCCGCGGCGGCAACCTGCGCACTGCCCCGGACGATCTTGTCGCCGATGTCGACGATCCGGAGGTACGCGTCGGGCTCGATTCCCGCCACGGTTACCGCGCGGCTCGCAGCGCCGCGCACGACCAGCGCGGAGCCTCCCGCCACCGGCGACACCACCAGCACGTCGGGCATCGCCCGGATCTGGGTCGCCACCGTCTGCCATTGGTCGATCGACTTCAGGCGCTGCAGCGGCGGCTGCACCGTCGGCCCCTCGACTTCGCCGCCGGCGGCATCGCCGCCCTGCCGCAGCGGTCGCGACACCTCCTGCGGCGGCAGCAGCTGGATGTGGGCCTGGGCCGACAACACGCGATGGATGAGATTGGTCTGGAGGCCGGCCATCAGTGCCGACATGAACACGATGACGGCGACCCCGAGCGCCACGCCGGAGACGATGAACAGCGTCTGCAGCCGACCCTCGCGCAGGAAGCGGATCGCGACGATCCACTCGAACGGCAGCCAGGGCTTGAACATGGCGCGCGATCAAGCGGTCATGGCGGCGACGGCGCCGCGGGTGCCAACCGGACGTGCGCGCCGGCCACGATCGCTGCGTCGACCGGGATCACATGGTCGCCCTCGGCGAGCCCTTCGAGCACCTCGGCGAAGCCGCCGCTGTTCAGACCCAGCCGGACCGGCCGCCGTACGGCCCGGCCGGCCTCGACCCGAAGCACCCACGGTGTCGCGCCATCCGCGTCGTGCACCGAACTGGCTGGAATCAGGAGTGCGTTCGGCCGGCGTGCCACGGCGATGTCCACCGACACCGTCATGTCCTGCCGGAGTCCCGGAGGGGGAGAATCCACGTCGAGCTTCACTTCAACCGCGCCGGTCTGCGCGTTCACGCCGGGGTTGATGTAAGCCAGCTGGACGGGAAACCGCTGCTTTGGATAGGCATCCGCCGACGCCAGAGCCTGCTGGCCCAACGCGAGGACCCCCAGGTTCTTCTCGTCGATCTCGACGATGAGTTGCGTGCGCCCCTGCGGTGACAGCGTCATCAGCAGCTTGCCGGGCTGCACCACGTCACCCGCCTCGACATTGCGCCCGATCAGCGTGCCGGCGACCGGCGCGACAATGACCGAGTAGCCGGTGCGGGCCTGAGCCGCCTGGACGCCGGCCTGCGCTCCGACGATGTCGGCTTCGGCAAGCGCGCGGCCGCTGCCCGAGGCGCCCGTCGTATCGAGCTGCTTTCCGGCTACGCGCAGCTGAGCGTCGGCCAGGTCGACCGCCTTGCGAAACTCGTCCAGCGCGGCGGCACTGATGAAACCGCTCTGGGCGAGCTTCTGGTTCCGGCCGAGCGTCGCGCGTGCGTTGTCGAGGCTTGTCTGCGCCTGCCTGAGCGTCTGCTCGGCCACCGGCTGCTGAACTTCGCGCAGTTGGCGAAGGCGCAGCTGCGCCTGGACGACTGCCGCGTCGGCCTGGCGTCCCGCGGCCTTGAGTTCGGCGGATTCGAGCTCGACGAGCAGGTCGCCAGCCTTCACGACCTGGCCTTCGGCAACGGGCACGCGCAGTACGGTTCCGGTCATCTGCGAACCGACGTCGATGCGATGCGGCGTCTCGACGTGGCCGCTTGCCACCACCGTCTGCACGAAGTCGCGCCGCAGGACTGCGTCGGAAGCGACCAGCGGTCCGCGCCACCAGAGCACCAGCACCGTGGCGAGCGCGACTGCAGCGAGCGGAATCGCCAGCAGCTTCCAGCGAAATCCGGGGGTCGGCGGATCACCGACGATCGCATCGGGGCTCGTTGCCGCCGGCGGACTCGAAGGACGGGTCGAGGGCACTGCCGGCGTCGGGGGCGATGCGATCACGGCCAGTTCCGATCGGTCGGAAGTTGCGTCCCTGCCTTCCTGCTTCATCACGACTTCCAAGAATTCGCGGAGTTCCTCCAGCTTGCGCGTCATGCGCCGCCGACTCTGTGCGGCAGCGCTCACTGCACCGGCGATCGTGCGTGGTCGGCCGCGAAACAGCCGCCTAACCCAGCACCGCGGCGGCAACGCTCGTATAGAACGGTATGCCGAGCAGGATGTTGAGCGGGAACGTGACGCCGAGCGACATGCCGAAGTAGAGCGACGGACTCGCCTCGGGAATCGCGTAGCGCAGCACCGCCGGCACCGCGATGTACGAGGCGCTCGCGGCCAGCACCATCAGGAGCGCGCCGTTGCCGGGCGACAGGCCGGCCAGCACCGCCAGCGCCAGCGCGAGCGACGCGTGGACAAGCGGCCCGAGCACCGCGTAGGCGAGGAGCGCCGGCGGTTTGCCGCGCAGCTTGCCGAAGTTGCGCGCAGCGGTGAGGCCCATGTCGAGCAGGAAAAAGGCGAGCATGCCTTTGAAGAGATCGCCGGTGAAAGGCTGCATCACCGTCCTGCCCGCCTCGCCGGTCAAGACGCCGATCGCCATCGAGCCCAGCAGCAGGAGCTGCGCGCCGTCGGTGAAGGACTCGTGCAGGATCTTGCGGACCGACATGCCCGCGCCCGGCGGCAGACCCGGCACCGCGACGGCGGCGCCGCCTTTCAGCCCGAGCGCCATCAGCAGGTAGAGCGAGAGGAAGCGGGAGACCTGCGGCGGGATCTCCAGGTTGGAACGTGCGAGCCCCGCCGCGGCGCCGAACACGAAGAAGAGGATGGCCGGATCGAGAAGGCTTTGCATCGGACGCTCCCGTATGGAATGCGGGAATGTTATGGGGTGATGAACATAGAGTAAAATCAATAATTCGTTTGTTGTACATCGAACTTTCTCTATGCACACCACGCTGCGCCAGATGCGGCTCTTCGCCGCGCTCGCGGAACACGGCAGCATCACGGCGGCCGCGAAGGCATGCCACGTGACGCAGCCGACGGTGTCGATGCAGTTGAAGGACCTGACCGTTGCGGTGGGGCTTCCGCTCTACGAGCGGGTCGACCACCGCATCCACCTCACGCAGGCGGGGGAGGATCTCCTGCAGACGGCGCGGGCGATGAGCGACGAGTGGGCGGCGTTCGTCCAGCGCATCGACGCACTGAAGGGGCTCACGCGCGGCCGCCTTCGCGTCGCGCTCGTCAGCACGGCCAAGTACTTCGTGCCGCGCATCCTGGGTCGATTCTGCGCACGGCATCCTGACCTCGACATCGCGCTGGAGATCCTCAATCGCGACGGCGTCATCGCCCGCCTGCGGGAAAACCGCGACGACCTCTACATCATGTCGACGCCGCCCGCCGACATCGCACTCGAGCGCCATCCGTTCCTGCCGAATCCGCTGGTCGTCATCGCTGCCAGCTCGCACCCGCTCGCAGGCAGGAAGCGGCTGCCGCTGGTTCGGCTCGCCAGTGAGCGGTTCATCCTGCGCGAGCCGGGCTCGGGCACCCGCCTCGCCTGCGACGCGCACTTCGCACGGGCCGGCTTCGTGCCCGACCTGCGTCTCGAGATCGGCAGCAACGAGGCAATCAAGGAGGCGGTCGCGGCCGGCATGGGCATCGCGGTTGTGTCGCGCCACGCGTTGGGGGGCAGGTCGGCCGGGCCGGGCCTCGCGATCCTCGGCGTCGCGGGTTTTCCGCTGCACTCGAACTGGTGGATTCTCTACCCGCGCGGCAAGAGCCTGTCGCCCGTCGCGACGAGGTTCCTCGACGAGCTCACCCGTTCGCGGCTGGCTGCGCGGGGATGACGACGCTGCGGTTGGCGACCGCGGCGTACCCGCCGATCGAATGGCTGTCGGGTCGGCGTCTCGGCAAGCCGCTGACAGCGCTGCTCAGGCCGACAGCGTGAACGTGATGCCGGCGCCGGGTGCGCCGAACGCGAGGACATAGGCGCCGGCCGGCGCGGACACGGCGCCGGCGCCGCCGTCGTACAGGGGCTCCGGGGTGAGATCGGGACGGTAGAGCTTCCAGGCGCTGGCTCCGGCAACGGCAAGCACCCCCGGCCGCGCCAGGCGGCGCCATTCCGCGTATCCGTCGGCGCCTATCGTCACCGTCGATCCCAGCGCCGGAACCGTCTCGAGCGGCCGGAACCACGCGCTGCCCGACCTCAGCCAATCCTCGCCGAAGCGCAATTCGGCGACCAGATCGGTCAGATCGCGCCCGGCGTCGGACGGAATCTTCAGGCACATGCTGGCGATGTCGTCGCTCGCCGATGCGTCCAGCGCCTGGTCCATCACGTTGTTGCTGATCGCGCTCAGGAACAGATAGCCCGGCAACTCGGGCAACGCGGCGAGGCTCAGTACCGGACCACCGATCGCCAGCAGGTACGAATCCGGAAACGCGTTGACCGTCAGCCACCGCCGACCGAGGCGAGTCGTCCACGCCGGCGACAGCGCGGCGCGTGGCGGCAGGCTCTGCCCTGCGTACTCCGGGTAAAGCATGAGCCCCATGCCGTGACGACGGTATCGGATGAGACTGCGCCTGCCATCCAGCAGCGCGACGCGAAAGGCGCTGTCGGGCGATGCGTCGCTCGCGAAGCTCCCGTCGGCTCGCAGCCTGAGGCCCGCCAGCGGTGGCTGCTGCCACTGCTCGCCCGCGTATTTCTCCACCGAAAGGCTGCCATCCGGCTCCGCGCGTACGCGTTGAAGACCGACCCGGGCCGCGTAGAATCCCTCCGCACCGGCAAGCTGTCCGCCGCTGACGGCGGCCATCGGCGCCGTCACCGGCGCCTGCGGGGCAGGGATGGCGGCGATGCGCCCGCTCTCCCGCAGGGCATGCAGCAGAATGCGCTCGGCAAGTGCACGCGACCCGTACGATCCCGAGGTGCCGGTGATCGTTACCGCGAGCCCTTCGTCCGGCGCCACGAAGAAGTCGGTGCTGTAGGTGAGGGTTCCACCGTTCTTCTGCCACGCCCTGACTCCCGCCAGCGCCAGCGCGTCCTCGCGCACGCTGTCCCAGCCAAGCCCGAAGTCGTCGCACCGATCGACCGGAAGCAGCGACTGGCCGGCCGATTGCCCGCGACCCATCTCGGCGACCGACTCGGCCGCGAGCACGCGTCTGCCGTCGAGCAGCCCGCGATTGAGCAGCATCCGGGCCAGCCGCCCCATCTCGGAGGGAGTCGTGAAGAGACCCCCGGACGCGTAGGTGTCGTTGTACTCCTGCGGTTGCTTCACGTCCCCCGCGTAGCCCGGGGCGTAGCTTCCGTCAGCGAAGGCGCCAAGCGCAAAGCGGCTGAGCCTCATGCCCAGCGGGGCAAGGATCTCCGCAGCGACGAACTCCGTATAGGCAAGCCCCGTGACTTCACGAACCAGCGGCTCGACCATCGTGAAGCCGTCGTTGCAGTACGTGGCCATCTCCCCGGGGGCATGCTTGAGCCGGGAAACGGCAAGCGTCGCCAGCGTCTGCTGCGCGACCAATCCCGGGTGGGGACCGCTCAGAAAGACCACCCGCCAATCGGTTCCCGGAAAGCCGGAGGCATGGCTGAGCAGCATGCGCACCGTGATCCGCGTGTACTCCGGCGAGGCCATCCGGAAGGCGGGAACATAACGGACCAGAGGTTCGTCGAGTCCGACCCGGCCACGATCGACGAGGATCATCACGGCCACCGCAGCAATGACCTTGCTGCACGATCCGATGCAGAAGAGGGTGTCGTTCGTCGCCGGAATGCCGGATGCCTTGTCGATCAAGCCGAACGCCTCGCTCCAAAGCGTTCGCTCGCGATCGACCAGCGCGACCGAGACCGATGGCGTCTGCGTGTCGGCCATCGCCTTCAGGATCGCCGCGCGGGCGTCGGCGATGGTCTCGCCGTACGTCAGCGCTACCGGCGCGTCGGCGCCACCACCAAGGCAACCGGCCAGGCCAGTGTGCGCCAGCGCGGCGAGCCCGCCGAGCTTGAGGAGGTCGCGACGTACCGGGTTCGGAAAACCCTGGCGCATGCTCGCCGGGCGCGTGATTCGATGCATGGGGGCGTGCCCTCCTCGATCAACAACGCACCGGCAGATGGTCGTCGGCAGAAGGATTCCGCGCTCGCGACCATCGTCTCCATCTTCATTGTAGGACTCGCCCCCGAGCGGGCCTTGCGTGAGGTCAAGCTCCTCCGCCCGGCGGAGCGTTTCCGAACGTCCGGATTGCGCAGTTCGGCGCGATGCTTCGCGCAACTCCCGGCGTCTGCCCCCACGTCAGCGGACGCCTGCACATCGGCGCCGGCCTCGGCGAAGTGCCACAGTTCCCGAGCCTGACGATGTTCGAACGAAGGCCCCGGGGTCGGCTGCCTGGCGCCGCCCGCGACGACGACGACCAGGCGGATTTCGGCATCCCGTTGATCTTGTCCGGATCGACGATCGCAAGTCACGCCGCGGAAGCAAGGCCATAGATGCCGGTCATGGACGGGGTGACGGCGACACGCGAGATACGCAAGCTGCCCAAGTGGTCGACGCTGCCCATCGTGGCCATGACCGCCAACGCCATGGCCGGCGACCGGGACCGCTGCATCGAGGCGGGCATGAACGATCACCTCACCAAGCCGATCGATCCGGATCGACTGTGGAGCGCGCTGCGGCGATGGATCAAGCCGCCGCCGGATTCACGCGCGCCCTTGCCCGGCAGCGTGGGGCCTGCCGGCTCGGCGCCGGCGTTCGCAGCCATCGAGCCGATCGCAGGGCTCGACGCGACGGCCGGCTTGCGCCATTCGGCGGGCCGCGAAGCGCTTTACCTGTCGTTGCTGCGCAAGTTCAGCGCCGGGCAGCGGGACTTTCCGGCGCGATTGGCCAACGCGCTCGCAGCGGACGACTGGCAGACGGCCGAGCGTCTGGCGGCACTGATCGCCGCCATCGGCGACCGCTTGCCGCTGGAGGGATCGGCGGCCATTCACGGCTTCGATTTTTCGCTTGCCCTGGATCGGTTGCGGGAGGCCGTGGCAGGACATGGCATCGAACTGTAGGCCGCAGCCGCGATCGCTGTCGCTGTCGGCCGCGGTGTCGAAGCCGACGGCGTCAGATGCCGCAGAACGAATGCAAATCGGAGTCAGGGAAGGGCGCGCCGGGCTGTGGTACGCTTGCGCGCCATGAACAAGCCCAAGCTGATCTACTTCGACGCTCCCGTGAGTCGCGGCGAGGAGTGTCGCCTCGCTTTGCACCTCGCGGGCATCGACTTCGAGGACGCGCGCATCAAGCCTGCCGACTGGCCGGCGATGAAGGAGCAGATGCCCTACGGCGGCCTGCCGGTGCTCGAATTGCCGGAATGCACGCCGCTCGCGCACTCCAACGCCATCCTCGTGCTGATCGGACGCCGCTACGGCCTCCACCCGGCCGACGACGTCGAGGCGGCGCGTCACGAGGGGATGATGCAGCACGTGGAGGACCTCCGCGCCGTCGTCGGGCCGACGATCCGCATGGGTGACGCCGAGAAGAAGGCCGCGCGCGAGGCGCTCGTGGCCGGCTTCCTGCCGGCGTGGGCAAGGTCGGCGGAGAAGAACATCCTCGGGGAGCCGTTCTTTGGCGGCGCCAGGCTGCACGTTGTGGACCTCAAGCTGCACATGGTCGTGCGCTGGCTCGTCGGCGGCAAGGTCGACCACATTCCCGCGACCATCTTCGCCGGCTACCCCAGGCTCATGGGCGTCCACGACGCCGTGCGCGACCATGCCGGCGTGAAGTCCTGGTACTCGAAGTCCTGAGTCCCGATCCCGTCGGACGGGACGGCCTTCAGGCAAGAGCAAACAGCCGCACTCGCCCGTTGGAGACGGTCACTTCGTAGGAGCCCACGACGGCGCCGTCCTGATCTTCATCCCAGACCTTGTCGGGCAGGAGCGGGAGATACCTTCGGACGAATGCCTCGGCCTCGCTGAGCGATGCGAACGTCTTTCGGACATCGTCGTACTGCAGGACCATCAACAGCACAACGGGTGCTGGCATCTGACCTCCCTGGCGCCAGGATGGCGGCCGTCGTGACGCGGCGAAGCGCTGTCGCATCGGCTTCGTCGGGTACGGCTTCATCCTAGCGCGGGGGCGTGCCCGCCCATCCCCGGAACAGCGATGACGAGCCCCGCCAATTGGGCCGCCACGGCCGCGTGGAGCGCCTGCCCGAGGCGGCGCAGGCAGCGGATGACGAAGCGCCCTGCAGCGCCGAAAGCGCGGCCCCGGGCGGGCGCTTCGTGGCGGCAGCCGTCATAATGGCGGCTCCACAACCTGCCGACACCCATGTATCAAAGCTACTTTGGGCTGGCCGAGGCGCCGTTCTCGATTGCGCCCGACCCGCGCTACCTCTTCCTGAGCCAGCGCCACCAGGAGGCGCTTGCGCACCTGCTCTACGGAGTGAGCGGCGAAGGCGGGTTCGTCCTGCTCACCGGCGACGTCGGGGCGGGCAAGACGACCATCTGCCGCTGCCTGCTCGACCAGATTCCGGAATCCTGCGATGTCGCCTACATCTTCAACCCCAAGTTGACGGTGGACGAGTTGCTCTCGACCATCTGCGTCGAGTTCGGCATCGCCTGTCCGCCCGGCAATGCGAGCATCAAGGTGTTCGTCGACTGCCTCAACGAGCACCTGCTCGCGGCCAATGCGCGGGGCAGGCAGGCGGTGCTGATCATCGACGAGGCGCAGAACCTCTCGGCCGACGTGCTTGAGCAGATGCGGCTGCTCACCAATCTCGAGACCAATCAGCGCAAGCTGCTGCAGATCATCCTGCTCGGCCAGCCGGAGCTCGCCACGATGCTGGCACGCCCGGAACTGCGGCAGCTGGCGCAGCGCATCGTCGCGCGCTATCACCTGGGCCCGCTGACCAAGACGGAGGTGGCCGCCTACGTGCGCCACCGCCTCGAAGTCGCCGGCACCACGCGCCAGCTCGTCCCTGCATCGCTGATGGGGCGCCTGTACCGGTTGAGCGGAGGCGTCCCACGCGTCATCAACGTCATATGCGATCGTGCGCTGCTGGGCGCGTTCGTGCAGGGCAAGGAGCGGATCGACGCGACCACGCTCGCGAAAGCAGCCCGTGAAGTGCTCCACCAGCCGGGAGTCCGGCGCGGCCGCAGGCAGCGCGCGCTTGCCGTCGGGCTGATCCTGGTCGCCGGCGCCGGGCTCGTGCTGCTGCTGAGTCGGCTCGGGCAGCGTGACAGCATCCCGCCCGCGCCGCCGACCGTCGCAGGACCCGCCGTCGATGCCGCGCAGTCCGAGCGGCCCGGCGCGAGCGCCGGCGCCGCCGTGGCAGCCGACCCGGACTGGCCGGGCGAAGCACAGCGGTCGCGCAGCCAGGAGCTCGCCTACGCCGCCCTGTTTCGCGCGTGGGGCCTGGATTATCCGGGAGGCGACGCCTGCCGCGAAGCGGTGCGCCTGGGGCTGCGCTGTCGGGTCGCGCGGGGCGGGCTCGACGAGCTGCGCCGCCTGAACCGGCCCGCCGTGCTCGTGATGCGAAACCGCCGGGGGCAGGAGTTCCACGCGGCGCTCACCGGCCTCGACGACAACGGCGCCACTCTGGCGATGGGCCCGGAAGCGAGGAAGCTGTCGCTCGACGCTCTCGCTGATCGATGGTCGGGACACTACACGCTGCTGTGGCGCATGCCGCCGGACGCCAGCGAGACCATTCGACAGGGAGAGCGCGGGCCGGCCGTGGCATGGCTTGGCCGGCAGCTCGCGCAGGCGCAGGGCCGGACGGTGGACGCAGGCACGGACCCGGTCTTCGACGAGGCCCTGGTGCGCCAGGTGAAGCAGTTCCAGCTCGCCGAGGGATTGATCCCCGATGGCGCCGTGGGACCGCAGACGCTCGTGCGCCTGAGCGGAATCGCGGACAAGACAGCGCCCAGACTCGTGCCGCAGGCCGGGGAACCCTGACCATGTCCTACATCCTCGACGCTCTGAAGAAATCCGAACAGCAGCGCCAACGCAGCGCCGCGCCGTCGCTCCTGGCCGCGCAGGTGGCCGACGCGGCGCCGCGCCAGCCCGCGGTTCTGATCTACGGCCTGGCCGTGGCAGCGCTTCTGGTGGTGGGCATTGGCATCGGGATGCTTCGTCCCTGGAAGGCCGAAGCGCCCGCACCGCAGCCGGTCGCGGTGAAGCCGCCCGAAGCGGTCTTGCCGCCGACACCGCCGGCGCCGGCGCCGGCACCCGCACAGGTCGAGATAACGATCAAGGCGGAGCGGCCGACACCGGCGCCGGCGACGCCGCCGGCCCCGTCGCCGGCAGGCGAGGTCGCCAAGGCGCAGGTGCCGGCGCCCGCAGCACCCGCGCAAACTGTCGCGCCCAGATCGGCAGCCGCCCCGGAGAACAAGGCGTCGTCGCCCGCGCCGGAAAAGTCCGCCGGCGCCCGCGCTGCGAACGCCGCGCCGGAGCGCGCGCTGACGACGTTCGCCGAACTCCCGCCGTCGATTCAGCAGGAGATCCCGAAGCTGTCGATCCTGTTCCACATCTATTCGGGCACTCCCAAGGACCGTCTCGTCGGCATCAACGACCGCATACTGCACGAAGGCGAGTCGGTGGAGCCCGGCCTGGTGCTCGAGCAGATCACCCCCGACGGAATGATCCTGACCTACAAGGGCTACCGATTCCTGCGCGGCCCCCGCTAGGAGTCTGGGCGGCAGAATTTACGGAAGCCGCCCATTGACGGTGACACCGCATCCGGCGGCGCCTGAACGCTGCGCTGGGCCGCCGCGATGGTTGCCATCGGTCTGATCGGCGCGGGATGGACCGCCGACGGGTA
>CAIWHR010000378.1 GCA_903912485.1 uncultured beta proteobacterium
ACGTCGATTCCGCAGCTCCGGATTCACACGGCGCAGCCCGGGGGGCTGCGCCGCCACGAACGTTGACTCCGCATGTCGGCTTCGAACGGCGCAACCCGGGGGCGGCGCCGCTACGAACGTCGATTCCGCGCGCCGGTCTCGAACGGCGCAGCCCGGGGGCTGCGCCGCCACGAACGTCGACTCCGCACGTCGGCTTCGAACGGCGCACCCCGGGGGCAATCGCGGGCGCGGGCGCGAGGCCCCGGGCTTCGCCCGTCGACTACGGGGGCTGACGGCAGGCGCGGGCGGGGGCGAAGCCCGGGCTACACGCCGCGCAGGTGCCAGGCCTTGGGCCGCGTGAACGTCTGGATGCCGTAGGTCGACAGCGTGAGCCCGATGCCCGAGTGGCCGACGCCGGACCACGGCAAGCGCGGACTCACGCGGTCGCAGCAGTTCCAGTACACCGAACCGGCGTTGACCTGCGCCAGCAGCTTCTCCGCCCGCCGCCGGTCGGGGGTGTAGACCGCCGCCGTCAGCCCGTACTCGGTGTCGTTCATCAGCGCCACCGCGGCGGCGTCGTCGGCGACCGACTGGATGCCGATGATCGGGCCGAAGCTCTCGTCCTTCATCAGCAGCATCGAGTGATCGACGTTGGCGAACACCGTCGGCTCGAACCAGTTGCCCTTGCCCTTGACGGCGTGGCCGCCGCAGAGCAGCCGCGCGCCTCTCTTCTTCGCGTCCGCCACCTGCTTCTTCAGCACGTCGAGCTGCGGCCGGCGGGTGATCGCGCCGATGTACGTCGCCTCGTCCAGCGGGTCGCCGCTCTGGAAGCCCTTGACCTCGGCGACGAAGGCGGCGACGAAGGCGTCGTAGACCGACGCGTGGACGTAGATGCGCTCGACCGCGCAGCACGACTGTCCGGTGTTGTAGAACGCACCGTCGGCGATGCCCGCCGCGGCGGCGTTGACGTCGACGTCCTCGCACACGTAGACGGGGTCCTTGCCGCCGAGTTCGAGCTGGACCTTGATCATCTTCCTGCCGGCGGCTGCGGCGATCTTCGCGCCCGTCGGGTACGAGCCGGTGAAGAACACGCCGTCCAGCGGCTGTCGCAGCAGCGCCGCGCCGGTGGCGCCGGTGCCGATCACCGGCACGAACACGTCGTCAGGGACGCCGGCTTCGCGCAGCATCTCGGCGATGTGCAGGCCGGTGAGCGTCGCGTATTCGGACGGCTTGTAGAGAATGGCGTTGCCGGCGATCAGCGCCGGCACGAACACGTTGCTGCCGACGAAATAGGGGTAGTTCCACGCCGAGATGTTGGCGATGACGCCGAGCGGCTCGTGGGTGATCCGCTCTTCGAGCTTCTGGCCGGCGTCGGCGTGGACCTTCTCTTCGCGCAGCGTCTTCGCCGATTCGGCGAGGAAGAAATCGATCCGCGCCAGGAGACCGTTGAGTTCGTTGCGCGCCTGACGGACGGGCTTGCCGACTTCCTGCGTCAGCGTCCGCGCGAGCGTCTCGTGCATGGCGACGATCCGCTCGCGAAAGCGCGCGATGGTCGCGAGGCGCTTTTTCAGCGGGACCCGGGCCCACGCGGGCTGGGCCGCGCGGGCCGCCTGGTACTTCCTGCGCACCGCGGCGGCGCCGTCGGTGGCGACGTCGGCGACGACGGCGCCGGTGGCGGGATTGACGATCTTCATGGGAGAGTCCTCTTCAGATGGAGAAGGCGGCGGCCTTGTGCCGGGCGGCGTGGGCGAGAAAGTCGTCGAGGATCGGCGCGTCGTCGATGAACGAAGGATCGTCCGGCGCGTGGAACTCGGGATGCCACTGGACGGCGAAAACGTAGCCGGGACCCGTCCAGCGCACAGCCTCGACGACGCGATCGGGTTCCGAATGCGCTTCGACGACGAGGCCCGTGCCGAGGTCCTTGATGGCCTGATGGTGGACGGAGTTCGTCTTGACCAGCGAAGCTCCCGGGTACAGCGCCGAGAGCCGGCTGCCGGGAACGAACGACGTGGCGTGGCAATTCTCCGCGTAGATGTTCCAGTCGCGATGGTTGAGCGCGTGCGGCAGCTGCGTGCCGATGTCCTGATGGAGCGTGCCGCCCATCGCCACGTTGATGAGCTGCGCGCCGCGGCAGATGCCGAGCACCGGCTTGCCCTCGGCGATGAAGGCACGCAGCAGCGAGATCTCGTAGCCGTCGCGGATGCGGTCGCCGTTCCACTCGGGGCGCAGCGCGGTCTCGCCGTAGGACTCCGGACACACGTCGGAGCCGCCCATCAGCACCAGGCCGTCGAGTTCGGCGGCGTAGGCCTCGACGCTCGCCTTGCTGCCGGCGCGCCGCGTGCGGCCTTCGGGCGAAGGCACCATCAGCGCGAGCACGTCGCGCTGCATCAGCCAGTGCGCGACGTTCTGCTCGATGTACTGCAGCGTCATGCCCTTGAAGATCGCCCGCTTGGGGTCTTCGTGGAAGAAACAGGCGGCTATGCCGATCTTCAGCATGGTGGAATGGAGTCGTGGCGTCGGCGCGTGCGGGCCGGCGCCGCCCTGCGGCCGACGGCGGCTCCGGGTTGCGCTTCGCTCGCCGCCCGGCTGCACGCCGGGCTACGCGCCGGGCCTGGCATCGGTCGGGCTACATCGCCTCGGCGAAGATCCGCTCGAAATCCTCGCGCGTGCACTTGCGCGGGTTGGTCGCGTGGCAGCCGTCCCTGATCGCGACGTCGGTCAGCGCCGGAATGTCCGCACGGCTCACGGGCCGCGCGGCCTTGTGCGCGCCGAGCGTCCCCGGAATCCCCAGTTCGGTCTTCAGCTGCACCAGCCACGCGATGAACGCCTGCGCGGCGTCGCCGTCGGCCATCCCGACCGCGCCGGCCACGCCGGCGACGCGCGCGAGTTCGGCCATCTTGGCCGTGGCCGCAGGCAGGTTGAACCGCATCACGTGGTCGATCATGATGCCGTTGGCGAGCCCGTGGTGCATGTCGGCCACCGTCGACAGCGCGTGCGCGCAGGAATGCACGGCGCCCAGGTCCTTCTGGAACGCGATGGCGCCCATCATCGAGCTCATCAGCATGTCGCTCCTGGCCTGCAGGTTGCGGCCGTCGCGCACCGCGACCGGCAGCGCGCGCGCGGCGATGCGCACGCCTTCGAGCGCGATGCCGTCGCACAGCGGGTGGTATTCGGGCGACAGGTACGATTCGACGTTGTGCGCCAGCGCGTCCATCCCGGTCGCGGCGGTGATGCCGGCGGGGAGGTCGAGCGTCAGTTCGGGGTCGGCGAACACCGCACGGGCGAGGAGCTTCGGCGAGAAGATGATCTTCTTGACGTGCGTGACGTCGTCGGAAACCACACTCGAGCGTCCGACCTCCGAGCCGGTGCCGGCGGTGGTGGGCAGCGCGACGAAGTGGGGAATCGGCTGGTCGATCGGGCGCAGCTGCGGGTGATCCCACGCGTATTCCAGGATGTCGCCCGGATGGGTCGCCATCAGCGCGACGGCCTTGGCTACGTCGAGTGCGGCGCCGCCGCCCAGGCCGATGACCGCGTCGGCGGCGTGCCGCTTGTACGCGGCGGCGCCGTCGGCGACCTGGCTGCGGACGGGGTTGCCCCAGATCTCCGAGAAGACGGCGACGTCGAGGCCGGCGAGTCCGGCCACGAACGCCTGCAGCAGCGGCAGCGGCGCGATGCCGCGGTCGGTCACGACCAGCGGACGGCGAATGCCGTGCTCCGCGAGATGCGCGGCGACGAGCCTGCTCGCGCCGGGGCCGAAATGGATCGGGGTCGGAAAGCTGAATCGGGAAATGGTCATGGTGGCGTCACGAAGGGGGGTCGTCGATTGTAGCAAGTGTCGCGGGCCGGTGGCGGGGCCCGCCGCTGCCGAAAGGCTGCGATAGTCTGCGAACGCGGCCACCGAGGATCGCCGAGCGCGCTCGCCGCCGCCGCGGTAGAATAATTACCGATGCCCGGAGCACGGCTACCGGCCGGGCAGAGCCGGAGGTCCAGCCGTGAACCGATCCATGTCGGATGCACCCGCAAGCGGTTCGTCCGCAGCTTCGCCGAACATGGAGCCTGCGCCGAGTCCGGTCCCGTCGCTGGAGGGCGAGGCGGCCCGGCGTTCGCCCGGCGGCGGCGAGCGCCCGCTGCGCGACCGGACGTTCAGGTGGCTGGCGACGCTGCCGGCCGACCTCAGGCCGATAGCGACGGGGCGCCAGTATCCGCGCATCGTCAATCGGATCGCCGATCTGTGGGGCCACTGCGAATACACGCGCCTGCATTTCCAGAGCCTGCTGATCGACCGCCGCCAGGGGCGGCGGGGTTTTCCACCCGAAGTGCGGAAGGAACTGGAAACGCTGCAGCAGTACTATTTCGAGCATCTGTCCGGCCTGCCGGCGATGCTCTGGAACGCCGTCCCCATGCATCCGCCCAGGATTCCGCACAAGGTGTTCCCCTGGTCGCCGCCGTCGGAGATCGACATCCTGCCGCCCTGATCGGCGCAGGAGTCCGTCGCGACCACCCCCCGCACCACACCCCCCGCAGTATTGCCATATTCGTGGCAGGGCTGATATCCTGCGCCGGTTTTGGGGCGGGTATCGGGCCAATCAGAGCCGACGGGTGTCGATCCGGCATGGCGCGCGGATCTTGCGGCGACCGAGTTTGCCGATGAGAGGGCAACCGGCGCCCGGCGGGTTGCCGCCACTGACCAAGGGGGAAGCGATGACCTTTTCTTTCGCGCGGCTGCGTCTTGCAGCTGCAGCTGTCTGTTTCGCATCCACCTGCTCGCTGGCGCAGGTGCCGGGGGACGCCGGGTCGCATGCGCTGGCCCGGGTGGCGCAGAAGCTGGACGCGGGAGCCTCGCAGGACGTGATCGTCGTGTTCGAGGACAGCGCCATCCGGCGCGACGCCGAACTCCTGCGGACCGGGCAGCGACTGCCCCTGTCGGGCGACATGGTGGCCGACTACGCGGCAGGCCGGTATGCGGCGAAGAAGCAGCAGGTGATGGGCGCCTTCGCCGCC
>CAIWHR010000379.1 GCA_903912485.1 uncultured beta proteobacterium
CCGGCCCGGTCCGCCGTTGCGCGGAAACAACGGGAAGCCCGGGTGGGCCGGCATATTCCGGTCGCGTTGACATGCGTCAATCTTCCCTGCGTATCGCAACCATAAGCTCGACCTGAGCGATTGAATCTCTCGCGCTGCTCGCGCCAACAAGAGGAAACCCAAATGAACACCACTTATCGCCTGCGTCCGCTTGCCGCCGCGCTACTGTTCGCAATCCCGCTCGCGCTGCCGGCAACCGCGTCGGCGCAGAACTGGATGGTCCGGCTGCGCGCGATCGATGTCGCGCCGAACGCGAGCTCGTCCCTCTCCGGGCTCGACGTCAACAACCAGTGGGCGCCGGAACTCGACTTCTCGTATTTCTTCACCAAGAACTTCGCCGCCGAACTGATTCTCGCGACGACGCGCCACGAAGTCACGCTCGACGGCGCCAGCCTCGGAAAAGTGAGCGTGCTGCCGCCGACGCTGACGCTACAGTACCATTTCACCGACCTGGGCGCGGTCAAGCCCTACGTCGGCGCGGGTCTCAACGTCACGTGGTTCTACAACAACGGGCTCAAGGCCGGCAAGACGAATCTCGACGTCGAGCAATCCAGCGTCGGCGCAGCGCTTCAGGCCGGGCTGGACTACGAAATCCAGAAGAACTGGTTTCTCAACCTCGACGTCAAGTACATCTGGCTAAGCACCGACGTCTCCGCCGCCGGCACGACGCTGACGAAGCTCAACATCGATCCGCTGGTCTGGGGCATCGGCGTCGGCTACCGGTTCTGAGCATCGGAAACCGCCGGTAACCGGTGGCGCGCGCCTCCGCGGGGGCGCCGCCGGTCACCACCGCCGCGGCCACGCCGCGGCGTGGACTGCCTGATCGAGGACGACGCCGACGAAGACGGCGAGCCCGAACCAGTGGTTGTGCAGAAACGCCTCGAAGCAGCCGTCGCGCGACCGCGTTCGCACCAGCGTCCAGTGCCACAGCGCGCAGGCAGCCGCCGCCGAAAGGCCGGCGTAGTAGAGTGCGCCGAAGCCCTTGGCGACGCCGACGGCGGCCATTCCGGCGAGGTAGATTCCGTAGCAGGCCATGATCGCGGCCACGTCGAAGCGTCCGAACGTGATCGCCGACGTCTTGAGGCCAAGACGCAGGTCGTCGTCCCGGTCGACCATCGCGTACTCGGTGTCGTAAGCGATCACCCAGAACAGGTTGAGCAGCAGCATCGTCCACGCGAGTTCCGGCACCGCGTCCAGCGCAGCGGCGAACGCCATCGGAATGCCGAACGAGAAGGCGATTCCCAGGAATGCCTGCGGCAGCACGAAGAACCGCTTGAAAAACGGGTAGACGAACGCGATCACCGGCGCCGGCAGCGACAGCAGGATCGTGGTCGTGTTCACCGGCAGGATCAGCAGGAACGCAGCGAATGCCAGCAGCGCCGCGACGGCGAGCGCCTCCCACGGCGCGATCTCGCCGGTGGCCAGCGGGCGCGCCGCCGTGCGCTGCACGTGCGCGTCGAAGCGGCGGTCGGCCCAGTCGTTGACGGCGCAGCCGGCCGAGCGCATCAGCGTCGTGCCCGCCGCGAAGATCAGCACCAGCCGCCAGCGCGGACTGCCGTCGGCCGCGATCCACAGCGCGGACAGCGTCGGCCACAGCAGCAGCAGGATGCCGATCGGCTTGTCGAGGCGGACGAGCCGCGCATAGACCGCAAGGCGCGCGCGAAAGCTCATCTCCCGGACGGCCCCGGCGGGCTACAGCGGCAACGCCAGCTGTTTCCTGAGGTCGCGCGGCGCGATCTCGTCCAGCAGCAGCTGCGGGTTCGGGTACCTGAGACGAACGCGCAACTCGCGCTTCATCCGCGCGTTCGACAGCCGGCGCGACTCGCTCATGAACGACAGCAGGATCGGCGCGATCCGGCCCTCGGCCTCCTCCCACGTTACGCGGGGAGACCGCGGCAGGTGGAAGGCGTCGGCCACCGCGTCGAACCAGCCGCCCATCTTCATTTCCGCATCGTCGGTGACGTTGTACGCGCGATTGGGCCTGGCCCGGAACAGCGCCGCCACCGTCGCGCGGGCGAGATCGTCGGCGTGGATGTGGTTGGTGAAGACGTCGTCTTCGGCGACGAGCGTCGGCGTGCCGTGCTTCAGACGTTCCACCGGCAGGCGCGTCTCCGTATAGATGCCGGGCGCGCGCAGGATCGCGAGCGAGACGCCGTAGCGCTTCGCCCATTCCCGCAGCCGGTCCTCGGCCGCGACCCGCCGGTGCGCACGCGGCGTCTGCGCGCGGCGCGGCCGCACTTCGCTCACCCGCGCACCGGCACAGTCGCCGTAGACGCCGGAGGTGGAAATGTAGACGAAGCGCCGTGGTATGCTGCGCGCCCGCGCCAGCGTGGCGATGAGCCTGCGGGTGCGGGGGTCGTCGCGGCCTTCGGACGGCGGCGGCGCGAAGTGGAGCACGGCGAACGGCGCCGCGCGCAGGCGTTGGAGCGTCGCGAGCCGGTCGAGATCGCCGACGATGGGGACGACGCCGTGTGCGCGCAGCTTGGGGATGTCGTCGGGGCAGCGGATCAGGCCGTAGATGCGGGCCTTGTGGCGGAGCAGCGCGACCGTGCGTAACGCGACGTCGCCGCAGCCGATCAGCAATACCCGGATCACTCTGGCGCCATCCGTGCCCTCTCGCGCCTCGCGCCGTCGACCCGAGGCGAAACTCGAACGAAACCCATGGCGGCAAGCGCGACGCCCGCCGATTCAGGCCACAACCCGAGCACCGTTTCCATGCCACGCCAGATTACCATAAAGCCGGGCGGCCACTCGTTCGACTGCGCCGACGACGACACCGTGCTGACCGCGGCGCTGAACGCCGACCTGATGCTGCCGTACGGCTGCCGCAACGGCGCCTGCGGATCGTGCAAGGGAAAGATTCTCGCCGGCGCCGTCGACTACGGCGCGCATCAGGCCGCGACGCTCACGCTCGACGAGAAAGCGCAGGGGCTGGCGCTGTTCTGCTGCGCCAAGCCGTTGACCGACCTCGTGATCGAGGTGAAGGAACTGCGCCGCGCGGGCGACTTCGCGATCAAGCGCCTGCCCTGCCGGATCGAGTCGATCGCCAGGCCGGCCCCCGACGTCGCGATCGTCAGGCTCAAGCTGCCGGCCAACGAGCGGCTGCAGTTTCTCGCCGGCCAGTACGTCGAATTCCTGATGAAGGACGGCCGCCGGCGCAGTTTCTCGCTCGCCAACGCGCCGCACGACGACGCGCTGCTCGAACTGCACATCCGCAACGTGCCCGGCGGCTACTTCAGCAACCAGGTGTTCAACGAGTTCAAGGGGCGGGAAATCCTGCGCCTCGAAGGCCCCTTCGGCTCGTTCCACCTTCGCGAGACCTCCGACAAGCCGATCATCTTCGTCGCCGGCGGCACCGGCTTCGCCCCGATCAAGGCGATGATCGAGCACGCGCTGCACCACGCGCACAACCGGCCGATGGTGCTGTACTGGGGCGCGCGGGCGAAGCGCGACATCTACCTGCCCGACCTGCCCGGCCAATGGCAGCAGGCCAGCCGCGACGTCACGTTCATCCCGGTGCTCTCGACGCCCGAACCCGGCGACGACTGGCCCGGCCGCACCGGGTTGGTCCACGCGGCGGTGCTTGAGGATTTCGACGACCTCTCGGGATACCAGGTCTACGCCTGCGGCGGCCCGGCGATGGTCGACGCGGCGCGCACCGCTTTCGTCGCGACCCGCGGCCTGCCGCCCGACGAGTTCTTCGCCGACAGCTTCACCTACGCCCCGCCCGCGTAGCCCGGGCTTCGCGTCCCCCGCCGCCGACCGCCAGCCCCCGCCGTCAACCCGCGTAGCCCGGGCTTCGCGTCCCCCGCCGCCGACCGCCAGCCCCCGCCGTCAACAGGCGAAGCCCGGGGCGTGGCCACGGGCGGGGCTGCCCCGGGCTGCGCGTCGCTTGCGCCGGGGGCTCGCGGCGATCGCTCCGGGGCGCGCAGCCCGGGCTACGGGTCGCCGGCAGCAGTGGCGTGCCAGACGACGCGCTCCGGCCGGGGCGCCAGGCGCGCGCGACCCGACGCGCGGCGGAGCAGGTATGCGAAGTCGGTCAGCGGCGTGCGGTCGCGGTGCCGGAAACACTCGCCGCGCGGGGGCGACCCGGGCGCCGGAACGAGCCTGCCCTCGCGGGCCATCTCGGCGCCGACCGCGTCGGGCAGCAGGCGCGCGGCCAGCAGGATCGACCTGGCCCAGACCTCGGCCTCCCCGTCCCCGCGGCGAATCTCGGGAAACCCCTGCACCAGGACCTCCCCCGTGTCGACGCCGTCCTCGATCCGATGGATGGTGATGCCGACGCCGTCGGCGTCGCCGCGCAGCAGAGGCCAGAACAGCGTGTGCGCGCCGCGGTAGTGCGGCGCGATCCCGAGATGGACGTTGATCGACCCGCGCACCGGCAGCGCATGAATCGCCGACGCCAGGATCGGCGCGCCGAAAACCACCATCAGATGCGGCGCGTAGCCGTCGATCAGCGCCGCCGTCGCCGCGGCGTTGACCTGCCAGCACGGAACGTCGACGACCGGCACATCGACGGCCGGTTCGCGCGTCGCGTCCGAGGGACTGCGCAGCGCGCGCTGCAGCCGGCGCCGCACGACTCTTCCCCACAGCTGCGCGATCTTTCCCTGCACCATCGGCCCCGGGCGGGCGCACAGCTCGGCCAGGCGCGAGGGTCCTTCCGGATCGCGCCCGCGCACCGGGCGAATGATCGCGCGAATGGCGTGGCGCTGCGCCAGCGCAGCGATCACCGGCATCAGGTCCGGGCTGCAGGCGCTCATGACGATCAGACAGCGCGGGGAATTCACGCCGGCTGGCCGAGTTCCGCCAATGCGAGCTTGAGCGCGGCGGCGAGATGCGGCGTCGCCTCGTCGTTGCGACCCAGCCGCGCCAGGAGTTCGCCGAGCGCGACCTGGGTGCGCCAGGCATTGTCGAGCGCGAGGCTCGCCTCGAGATACGTCTGCGCCTTGCCCCACAGCTGCTGGCGTTCGCAGAGAACGCCCAGCGTGTAGAGCAGCCTGGCATCCTGGCTGTGCTGCTTCAGCCAGCCCTCGGCCTGCTCGAGCTGCCGCGTCGCATCCGCCGGCCGACACTGCGCGTACAGCAGCGCGAGATCGGGCTCCCAGTGGCGCTCGAGGCTGCGGGCAAGCGCGTCGGCTGCTTCGCGATCGGCGGCAAGCGCAAGCAACGCTCGCGCGCCCGCCGCTGCGACTCTCGGCATCCGCTGCTCGGCATCCGGCAGCCGCGACCAGTAGCTGCGCAGCCGCACCGCATCGCTGCCGCACTGGCGCAGGACCTCGGCATGCGCCACCGCGCGAATCAGGTCACCCTCGTCGGCGCCGAACACCTTGCGCTTCACCAGCTGGTCGACCTTGGCCGGGATGTCGGCGTACCGGCCCGCCGCCTGCAGCGCCTTCAGTTCGAGCCGCAGCGCCGCGGTGTGCGCTCCCGCTTCCTTGCGCAGCGCCTGCAGTTGCGCCAGCGCCTCGCCCGGTTGCCCGCCCAGGAGCTTCATCTCGGCCGTGAGCATCAGTCGCGAAACGGTGAGACTCGGAACCGCGGCATCGGGCCGCGCCAGGAGCTTCTCGGCCGCGTCGAAGTCGCGGGTCTCGAGCGCGGCGCGTGCGGCGACCAGCGCCGAAAGCCCTGACGACTGCGGGATGGCCAGCGCTTCCTCGGCAAGCTGGCGGGCCCGGCCATAGCGGCCCTCGAGCAGCGAGACGACCGCCGCATCGTGCCGGGCGCGCGCGCGCTCCCGCTGCTGGCGGCTGCGAAACGCCCGCACCTCGACCGGAAGCTGCATCGCGCGCACGACCACGCGCACCAGCGCATACGCACCGACGAAACCCGAAGCGACGAGCAACAGGAACAGGTTGAGCGACAGCTCGACCCGGTAGGGCGGAGCGACGAACAGCGCGTAGCCGGCGGTGAGCCGGGTCGCCAGAGCGACACCGACCGCCGCAGCGGCGAGCAGCAGGAACCAGAACAGGATGCGCACGGCGCCGCGGTCCGGTCAGCGCGGGAGCCGCGGCGCCGCGGCGGCGCCGCGATCGGGGAAGCGCGCCGGCGCGCGCTCCTGCGCCAGCCGCAGCACGCGCAGCGCTTCGAGGCTGCCGCCCAGGTCCGGCATGTCGCCGCCCATCGGGGTCGCCGCAAGCTGCTTCAGCGTCGCCTGCACGCCCTGGACAGGCTTGGCGCGGGTGTCGAAATAGACCCTGAGCCAGGTTTCTGCCGCACCGAGATCGGCCTTGAAGCTCGCGTCGTCGCGATTGAGCAGCGCGATGCGTGCCGACAGCAGGCGCAGCTTAAGGTTCTCGCGCAGGAAGTACTGCTGCGACGGCAGCAGCAGCGGCGCCGCCGGCCGGTCGGCCACCTCCACGCGCACGAGCTGGCGGATCTCGGCCCACGCTTCGCGCGCGAGCCGCCGCCATGC
>CAIWHR010000380.1 GCA_903912485.1 uncultured beta proteobacterium
AGGCGCAGGTCGACGCCGACACGGTCGTCGCGGCGACGCGGGCGGCGCTCGCGGCGGACGCCGACCTGCTCGACGCCGGGGAGCGCGCTGCGATCGACGCCGCTCTCGCGCGGATGGACCGCTGCCGCGCCGAAACCGATCACCGCGCGCTCGTCGCCGCCACCGCAACGCTCAACCACGCGACGGCGGAATTCGCCGCGCGCCGCATGAACCGCAGCGTCGGGCGCGCCCTCACCGGCAAGCGCGTCGACGCGCTGACCTGACCCCGACGCCGAGCCCCGATGCCTGAAATCACCGTGCTGCCCCACGCCGAAGCCTGCCCCGACGGCGCCACGTTCGAGGCCCGGACGGGCGTGTCGATCTGCGACAACCTGCTCGCCCACGGCATCGAGATCGAGCACGCCTGCGAGAAGTCCTGCGCGTGCACGACCTGCCACGTGATCGTGCGCGAGGGCGGCAGCTCGCTCGAGTCCGCGACCGACGACGAGGACGACCTGCTGGACCGCGCCTGGGGGCTGACGCCGCAGTCGCGGCTGTCGTGCCAGGCGGTCGTCGCCGACGCGAAACTCGTCATCGAGATCCCGAAGTACACGATCAACTACGCCAAAGAGAAACACGGATGAAGTGGACCGACAGCCGCGAGATTGCGATTGCGCTCGCCGCAGCGCACCCCGACGTCGACCCGCTCGCGGTTCGCTTCACCGACCTGCACCAGTGGGTCTGCGCGCTGCCGGGTTTCGCCGACGATCCCGGTCGCAGCAGCGAGAAGATCCTGGAAGCGATCCAGATGACGTGGATCGACGAGGCGGACTGACCGCGCACGCAATTCCGGGCGCAATTCCGTGCGCAATTCCGGGCGCGATTCCGGGCGCAATTCCGGGCGCGATTCCGGACGCAATTCCGGGCGCGATTCCGGGCGCAATTCCGGGCGCAATTCCGGGCGCAATTCCGGGCGCAATTCCGGGCGCAATTCCGGGCGCAATTCCGGGCGCAATTCCGGGCGCGATTCCGGGCGCGATTCCGGGCGCGATTCCGGGCTTACATTCCGCACATCGGGGGACGCGTTTACGCCGAATTTCCAGTTGGCTGCGATGACTGGGTCAGGCGAGCGCGCGATAGGCGGAATCGGGGATATTCAGCAGGACGAGGACTTGGCGCTGGAGATCCGTCAGTGGGGCGTCGAACAGCTGCACGGTATGACCGGCCTGGGTGAGCCGGTGGCGCTGGGCGAGGCTGAACAGGCGTAATACCTGTTCGGTGGTGGGGCGGCGACAGTCGCGCTGTTCCGGGTAGATCGGAAGCTCGTTGAGCCCGTCGCGCTTCATGGCCAGACGCAGCTCACGCTCGATGAGGGCCTGCACCAGCAGGGCGAGGAAGTAGAGCGTGAACAGGGCTTCGATGCGGCCCTCGTTCTTGAGGTAGACGGGGGCGATCTCGTGCACGGTCTTGACCTGCTCGAAGCGTTTCTCGATGGTGGGTTGACCCTTGTGGGCCTCGAGGATCTGGACGGCGGTGAGGCTGCGATCGTTGCTGAGCAGCGGGTACATGCCGTCGCTCTTCTCGTCGTAGGCGACGGCCGCTTGATCGATGCTCCATTCGATGTCGAAGCGCCGGCGGGTGATCTTGTGATAGGCGGTATGAGGCCCCGGGCGCCCGCGCTGCGTCTGCTTGAAGCTGTGTTCCTCCCGCACCACGCGCTGTACTTTGAGGTAGCGGCCGACGTGGTAATGCTCGAGGATGTGCTCGACCCGCTGGTCGATCTCCTTGGCTCCCCGCAGCCGTGCCTTGGCCTTGATCAGGCGTAGGTGCAATGCCTCCAGCTCCTCCACGGTGGCGCTGATCTGGCGCTGGCGGCGGGCGCCTTGGTGCAACGTCAGCAGCGTGCTCCACAACCAGGTGATGGGCCACACCTCGATGGAGGGGACCGGCGGCTGAAAGACATACCAGCGGTCGCGCGGGCCGTCGCGCCGGCGGGGGTTGGGGCGGTCCCACGCCAGTTGCCAGTCCGGCTGCTGGGTCTGAATCCACTTGCGAAACTGGCCGTCCTCCTGGCGGGTGCGCGGCATCACGGTGACGAAGCGTCCGCCAGCGCGGTGGATGTACTGCATGTTCTCGTAGGAACACAGTTTCGAGTCGGCGACATACAGGAAGTCTGGCCGGCCGGCCACCGTGCGCAGCGTGTTCCAGGTGTCGATATGGGTCACCGAGTCGCCGGTGTTGCCGTCGGCGCAGCGGAATGAGGCCGGCACACCGTCATCAGTCACGCTCAGGATGAACAGCAACTGCTTGAGGTCTGGCCTATGGTCCTTGCTGAAACCGTAAACAATGGCCGGAGCGGTGCGGCCCCGTAGCTTGCGGCCAATGGCAGCACGATACTGGCCGCAGAAGGCAATCGAGGTGGAGTCGTTGTGCAGCCGGTCGAAGCCAACCCCGAAGCGCTGGCCTACCGCCACCACCACCTCGGTCAGCAGTGCCGCCCGGTCAGCATCGAACAGTCGGTCGAGAGCGCGACCAATGCGATCGTCGGTCAGCCGCGCCATCGCTCCCGCGCTGACCCCGAACAGGCCGGGAGCAAAGCCGTCGACGGTCTCCTGCTGCCGGTAGACCGGTTCGCGCTCGACAATGATCGAGCGCAACAGCACCCCCAGGGCCTGGCCGTGGGATACCGCATTGCGCCGATCGGTGGTGGGCACGTACTTGTCGAGCAGTGCCTCCAGGCCCATCCGCTGGAGAAAGGCGTTGATCAGAGGCAGCGGTCCCAAGCGCTCGCTGTCCAGGTTGAAGCGGGCGTCTGGCGCAAGAGGGGCTTGCGGACCGTTCATGTTGTCGTTATTATTAACGACATAACCGTTTCTGTCAACTGCCCTCATGGCCGCACGTCGACCCGAGACCATCGCCAAGCAAGCCCGAGCGCGCATCACCCGCATTCGCGAGGCGCTCGCTCGGATCGACTACCTGTGTTCAGGCACGCTGCTCGAGCGCACCAAGATGTGCGGCCGGCCCAACTGCGCCTGCGCGCAGGATCCGGCGGCGCGGCACGGACCGTACTTCGAATGGGGGCACATGCATGCCGGAAAGCTTGTGCACCGGCAGGTGTCGGCGCAGCACGCCACCGTGCTGCGCCGTGCGATCAGCAACTATCGGCTGGTGCGAAAGCTACTGCGCGACTGGGAGGTAGAGACCGAGCGCCTCATCGACGCCGAGCAGGACAGCCAGACCTGAAGCCAAAGCCGGGCCGGATATTCACGGATAATGCGTCGCCCGATGTGCGGAATGTAAGTCCGGGCGCAATTCCGGGCGCAATTCCGGGCGCGATTCCGGGCGCAATTCCGGGCGCAATTCCG
>CAIWHR010000381.1 GCA_903912485.1 uncultured beta proteobacterium
GCGGCGTCCTTGCTGCCGGCAGTCAGCGGAAACGCCCCGGCACCCGCCATGGTCGCGCTGTCGGCCACGTTCCAGTTGTCGTTGGTCGCGACCGTGGTCGCCCCGCTCATCAGGCTTAGGCGCGGATCCGCCAGCGCTCCGCTCACGCCGAAGGCCGCCAGCGTCGGGCCGACCGCGCGCGCCAGCATCGGGCGGGTGCCGGTGCCGGCGAGGACAAAGCCGGGAATCGGAATGCCCGCCGCGCCGCCCACGCCGACGCGCGTCGAAATGTTGGTGAGCCGCGCCGTGCCGCGGGTGGAAATGGCACTGGTCGTGTAGCTCGTAAGCAGGCGGGTCGCGGTGAGGTCCTTGCCGGTGAACCCGGCGAAGTCCGGCGCGTAGCGGTAGGCGCGCGGCACCGCGTTGGTCAGTGGCCAGGTGTCGCCAATCGCCGTCACCACGCCGGCCGCCGTCACCGGATTGATGTACTCCCACACGACCGCGCCAGCGGTGGTCACCTCGACGAGGTAGCCGCGGCTCGTCGCGCAGATGAGGGTGTTGCCGTTGGGCAGGCGTTGCACGCTCGAGCCCTGTGGGCTGAACAACACGAGGTTGCCGACCGAGCTGTATTGCCAGGTGACCTGCTTCGACAGCTGCTGACTGGACTTGTGTGTGTCCATGTGGAAGGTCCACGCGGCATAGCCGGCGGTCACCGGGCTGACGTAGCTGCCGGTGTCGGTGCCACTGGCGTTGAGGTAAGGGTTGATCTCCATCGCATACGACTGGGTGGTGCGCTGGTAGAGATACTGGTTGTTGTTGAACACGAGGAAATGCCCCGCACCCGACAGCCCGCTCTTGATCCACTGGATGTTGTTGCTGGCGCCGATCTGCTTGTTGCCGGTGGTGGCGTCCTCCCAGTTGACCTTCACCGAGGGGGCGCTCCCGGCCCCGTAGCGCGCCGGGTCGCCGAAGCGGTAGAGGAAATCGCCGGTGGTCGTCGCCGCCTTGGCGAGGCTCGCGGTCGGGTCGCCCGCGGTGAAGGTCGCGCCCCGATCGATCACGTAGAACTCGCCCGCCTCGACGTTGACGACGATCTGATCGAGCGTCTGGTGGTAATCGAGGGAGTTGGCGCCGGGCCACCCGCTCCGCACCGGCCGGCCAGCCAGGTTGAGATTTAACCTGCCCGGGAAATCGGCAACCTTCTTCCCCGCGCCGACATGGTTCGACTTGGTGGCATCGACGTCCTGGGTGCCATGGTCGAAGAACGACCACTCCCAGACCACCTTGCCGCTGGCATCGATCTCCACGATGATGTCGGTCGTGGCGCCGTCGTAAGGTCCGTTGGCGGCGCTGCAGCCGGCCGCGAGGCACTGGGCGGACGTGAGGGTCTTGGTCGCGAGGTACAGCGTGGCGGCGGCGTTGAGCTTGGGATCGAAGATGCGCACGAAGTCGCTCTTCGCGGTGTAGCCCGCGCGGGTCTCGTAGTACTCCCACACGACGCTGCCGCTCCAGTCGTACTCCTTGAAGCCGGCCGCGCCGGCGGAGTTCGTGCCGGCATCCATCAGCCGCCCGGTCTCGAGCAGCCGCGGGTTGGTGCCGGTCGCCCAGTTGCGCGCGACCCGGCCCTGCAGATCGATCAGCCACGATTGTCCGCCCGCGGCGAAGAGCGTGTAGCCGGCCTGCGCCTTCGTGGTATCGACGTACTGGACACCGGTGGACCGCTGCTGCGCCTGATAGGAGGTGGTGCCTGCGTAGCGGTTGTCCACCGTCGTGCGCCCGGCCACGGTCTTGCCGGGCGTGAGGGTCCGGCCGGCC
>CAIWHR010000382.1 GCA_903912485.1 uncultured beta proteobacterium
CGCAGCGCCTGGCGCGACCGCCGTCTCCGTCACGTCGGGCTCCCGAGGATCATCCGGCCGCTACTTTTTCGGCGTCACCACGTCGACGACCAGCGCCTCGATGTACGTGATCTCGACGTCGTCGCCGACCTTGATCTCGTTGATCACCTTCGGATCCTTGACCCTGACCTCGACGTAGCGCGCGTTCGGGCCCTCCAGCAGCACGACGCCCTTGGGCGAGATCTGCTCGATCCTGGCGACGATCCGGGTCTGCCGCGCGGCGGCCGCGCCGGGCTTGGCGCCGGCGGGAGCGGTCACCGGCGCCGCGGTGGTCACCGTCTGGCTGCGCCCGGGCCCGCCGCGGACCAGCGTCACCGACACGGCTTCAGCGTACTTCAGCACGATCTCGTCGCCGACCTTCACCTGGGGAAGGTTCTTCACCCGGTCGTCGACCTTGAGCGCCACCGTGCGGCCGAGCGGGCCCTTGACGGTGACCACCCGGCTCGCGAGGTCGATCGCCTCGATCTTCGCGGTGATCGTGGTGACGTCGCCGGCGGACCGGGAGTCGACGACCTGCGGCTGCTGGGCCAATGCCGGCAGCGCGGCGGCGGCGCACGCGAGCGCGAGCATGCGGAGGGTCTGTCTCATGGTCTGGCTCCCCGGGGTGATGATGCTTCGGATGGGCGTTGCCGGCGCCGAACGCCAGGACGTCACTCGTCGAGCAGTTCGACGTTGCTGCCGGACACGCGAACGCGGTCGCCTTCGCGGACGTAGGGCTCGTACGACATCGAGACGACGCGCACGCCGCCGGCGTCGAGCTTGACCGAGACCTCCCACCGCGGCTGCTCGTAGGAGTCCGGGGTCCGCTTGTAGGCGGCGCCGCCGGCCGCGCCGAGCATCACCAGTCCCTGGTTCGAGAAGCCCGGGCCGATGCGAAACGAGGCGACCGCGCTGGGCGAGTCGCCCAGCGAAGGCGCGCCGCCGACGCCGACTCCCGTTCCCAGCGGCGTCCACTGCTGCTTGGTCGTGCTCTGCCGGATCGACTCGACCTTGCCGCAGGCGCCGCAATCGGCCGTCGAAGTCTGCGCGCCCGCGTTCGCGGCTGCCGCCGCCGCGAACGCGGCGACCAGGACGGCCGCCGACAGGCGCGCTGGGGGCTTGCGGCGGGTCGCCATCGACTTACTCCGGCAGAGTGTTGAGGTAGAACAGCGCGTGCAGCAGCGTCGAGGGCTGGCCCAACCCGCCCAGCCAGCGCTGGAAGATCGAATCGATCTCGCCGTTGCGGAACAGTGCGACCAGCGCGCGATTGACCGCCAGCCGGAAATCCGCGTCGTTGCGCGGCAGCACCAGCGCGTAGGGCTCGACCGAGAAATCGCCGGCGATGAAGTCGAAGTCGGCAGCGTCGGGGGCAGCCGCGATGAGGCCCAGCAGCACGACGCGATCGCCGGCGTAGCCGTCGACCTGACCCTGTGCGAGCGCAGCCATTCCGGCCGCACCGTCCTTCACCGGCACCAGAGTCGCCGCCGCGTCGATGATTTCCAGCGCGCGCCGCAGCGCGCGCTCGGTCGTCGTGCCGCCGACGACGGCGATCTTCCTGCCCTTGAGGTCGGCCAGCCGCGAGAGCTTCGACTTGCCGCCGACGACGACGCTGCCGCCGTCGACGAAGATCGGCAAGCTGAAATCGACACTCTGCATGCGCGCCAGCGTGATCGTCGTCGTGCCGCAGACGGCGTCGGCCTTGCCCGAAGCCACGGCCCCGATGCGCGTCGCCGCGTCGACGGGAATCCAGTCGACGCGAAGCGCGGGCAGCCCCAAGTCCTTCTGGATCGCGGCGGCCACGCGCGTGCACAGTTCGGCCGAGTAGCCCCGGATCGCGCCGCCGCGGTCCTTGAACGAGAACGGCGCGGCGCCCTCGCGGTAGGCGAAGGTGATGACGCCGGTGCGCTTGATGCGGTCGAGCGCCGGCGAGACGGGCAGCGGCGACGCGTCGGCGGCGTCGCCGGCGGGCGGGAAGACCAACCCGGCGCAGAGCACGAACAGCGCAGCGGCCAACAGGGAAAAACGACGCATGGAAGTGGGGATCGACGAAGACCCGGCGAGTTTAGCACGCAGCCCGGCGGCCGGCGCAGGGCGAATTCCGGCGAATTCCGGCCCGCGCACCGCTTCGCCGCCGGCCGC
>CAIWHR010000383.1 GCA_903912485.1 uncultured beta proteobacterium
CGACGCGTAGCGCGAGCACACGGGGCCCATTCCCTGCGGCACCGACGAGAACGCGACGCCCTCGCAGTTCTGCTTGCCCAGCACGCGGACGTCGTCGTCGCAGGACTCGGCGACGAAGCCCCAGTTGCGCGTGTCGACGCCGCGCTTGCACACGGCCGCGGTGGTCGCCGCGAGATTCTGGCCGCAATGCGAGAACGCGGCGGCGAGATCGCCGTGGCTCCTGCGGGCCGCGCGATAGCCTTCCGGCTCGCGCATCTCCTGCGCGACCCTGGTCACGCGAGCGCAGAACTCCTTCTGCTGCCCGGCGCAGACCGCACTGCCGCGGTCGGCGAAGAAGTACTGCCACATCAGCTTGTCCAGGCCCTCCTTGCACGCCTGCGCCGTCGTCGTCGCCGCCTGCGCCTGCGCGGCGGCGACCTGCTGCTTCGTGGTGTCGACGCACTCGCCGGGCAGCCGCTTGCCGGCAAAGGTCATGTCCATCGTGTCCTTGCTGCGCTTCATCGTCATCTTCATGCGGCCGTCGTACTGCTCCCTGCCGAACGTGATGTCGCCGGTGACCGTCGACGGGTCCTTGCCCGCGCACTCCATCGTGTACGAGTACCTGTTCGCCGTGCGCCGGCTGTCGACGACCTTGCAGTCGTCCTGCTTGGGCACGAAAGCGTCGTCCTTGGTGTTCCTGGCGACGCAGACGCGCTGGCTCTGGCCCGGCATCGACATGCCCGCCATCTCCATCGTGGTCGTGATCTCCCACGGATCGCCCTTCTCCTGCGCGGCCCCCGGCAGCGGAAGCAGCGCGACCGCGGCCACCGCAAGCGCCGCCAGCGAGCGGGCGCGCGCTGAACCGTTCCATGGGTGCGTCTTCGCTATCGAGCCATTCAGCATCGCAATCTCCGTCGTCAAAGGGCAGAACCGGGCCGCGGGTCGACACGGATTCTACCTGCAGTCGCCGGCGCGGTGACAAACGTCGCGCCGGCTGCCCGCGAAGCGCGAGCGCGACCGCGCCGCCCGGTCCGACCGACCGGGTATACTCTGCGCCGCCTGTTCCGGTCATCGACGGCACTTCAAGGGGACCCCATGGCAGGTGCACCGACCCGTCCGGCCGCCGCTGCGAGCGACGTCGCCGGCGGGCTCGCGTTCGCCCGCGCCCGGTGCGGCGCGATCCCCGTCGTCGACGATGCGTTCGGTTGCCGCCCGGCGCTCGCGGAACCCGCGCGCCGCCGCCGCGCCGGCAGGGACGGCACGCGCTGACATGAGCGGCGCCGGCCTGGGGCTGGTCTGGGGCGCGCCTTTCGCGGGGCTGCTGCTGTCGATCGCGCTGGTGCCGCTGGTCTCGGCGCACTTCTGGCACGCGCATTACGGCAAGATCGCCGCGGCGTGGGGCGCGGCGCTGCTGCTGCCGTTCGCGTGGCGCTTCGGCGTGGCGGCGACGGCGCACGACGTCGCGCACGCCGTCCTGCTCGAGTACATTCCCTTCGTCGTGGTGCTGTTCTCGCTGTTCACGATCGCCGGCGGGATCTGCGTCCGCGGCCCGCTCGCGGGGACGCCGGCGCGGCACACCGCGCTGCTGGCGCTCGGCGCCGCGCTCGCCAGCGTGATGGGAACGACGGGCGCGTCGATGCTGCTGATCCGCCCGCTGCTCGCCGCCAACGAAGCGCGCCGGCACAAGGCGCACGCCGTCGTGTTCTTCATCCTGCTGGTCGGCAACGTCGGCGGCGCGCTGTCGCCGCTGGGCGACCCGCCGCTGTTCATCGGCTTCCTCAAGGGCGTCGATTTCTTCTGGACCGCGCGGGAACTCGCGCGGCCGACCGCGCTGCTGGTGGCGATGCTGCTGGCCGCGTTCTGGCTGCTCGACCTCTGGCTTTACCGGAAGGAGCCGCCGCTGCCCGCGCCCGACGCCGCCGGCGCGCGGCTGTCGCTCGAGGGATCGGTCAACTTTCTCCTCGTCGGCGGCGTGATCGGCGC
>CAIWHR010000384.1 GCA_903912485.1 uncultured beta proteobacterium
AGCAGGCCGAGGCGATCGTCGCCGCGGGCGATGCCGACATGATCGCGGTGGGCCGCGCGCTGCTTTGGGATTCGCGCTGGCCATGGCGCGCGGCGGTCGCGCTGGGCGCCACCGTCGCCGCGCCCAAGCCGTACTGGCGCGGGCCGCCGCGCGAGGCGGCCGCGGCCTTCGGCGACGTCCGGGTCCGCCAGCGCTGAAGGCGTCCTGCACCGCAAAGCCTTGTTCGGGAAAGGGAATTCAGTTAGAATCCACGTCTTTTCCGGGTTGCCCGCCGGCGCCAGTTGAGCGCCGCTGACGCAACCCGCCGCCGGATCACGCACCCACCGATTGGAGGCCCCCATGGCAGAACGTTCCCGCACCCGCCGCAACACCCTCGAGCGCCGTTGCCTCGGCAAGGCCTACAAGCGCCTGTTCGCCGGCTCGACCAAGGGCATTTTCAAGATGCTCGAGAAAATCAAGAAGGCTTGATGGCCGATGTCGGCGCCTGGCGCCGACGCTGCACCAAGAGGGGCCGCCGACGCGGCCCCTCTGCATTTCGGGCGGGCCGCGACGACCGCGGTTCACCCGAGCGCGTCGGGACTTGGTACGATCCGCGATCGATCAATCCGATCCCGCGGAGCGGCCATGGCTGTCGTGCGCAAACTGCTGCTTGCCGGCATCGCCGGCGTCTCGATGGCCGTCGCCGCGCAGGCGCCCGCGCCGGCGACGAGCACCGTCACCAACGGCTCGTTCGTCATGCCCGACGGCGAGCGGGTGCTGGAACTCTCCGCCGTCGTCGCGGCGCCGATCGACGCGGTGTGGGCGATGTTCGCGACCACCGAGGGCTGGACGTCGTGGGCGGCGCCGGTCGGGCGCGTCGACGCGCGGGTCGGCGGCGTCATCGAGAGCAGCTACGATCCCGCCGCGGCGCTGGGCTCCGCCGCGACGATCAGGAACGAGATCGTCGCGCTGGTGCCGCGCCGGCTGCTGGTCATCCGCAACGTGCAGGCGCCGCCGAACGCCCCGTTCGACGCGCCGACGTTCCAGCGCCTGCAGACGGCGCTGTGGTTCGAGAGCGTCGACGCGGCGAACACCCGGGTGACGCTGGACAACGCCGGCTATCGCGAGGGCGCCGCCTACGACGGCGTCTACCGTCACTTCCTCGCCGGCAACAAGTGGACGCTCGAGCAGCTGCAGCGGCGCTTCGTCGCCGGCCCCGTCGACTGGGCGAAGATGCTGGCGCCGCCCAAGCGCGAGGCGAAGCCGGCGCCGCAGCCCGCGCCCGGGTGAAGCCGGCCGTCCCGCAACGCGTCGCGCCGCACTGGGGTATAATCCGCCCCGCTCCCCGAGGAGCGTTGCAACAGCCGGCCGCATAGGGCGGGCTGCCAGGCTCGGGGTATCCACATTTCGCAACCGCGCTCGTTGAACCGTGACTCGCGCACGGGCTGACGAGCGGTTGCCTTCCCGGGACGCTCGTCCCCGCGGCGCGGTCACCAACGATGGAGTGACCGATGAACGCTGCCACCGCCCCCAGGGGCTTTACCGACTTCGCCGTCGCCGACCTCGCGCTCGCCGCGTGGGGCCGCAAGGAAATCGCGATCGCCGAGACCGAGATGCCCGGCCTGATGGCCATCCGCGACGAGCTGGCGCCCGCGAAGCCGCTGGCCGGCGCGCGCGTCGCCGGCTCGCTGCACATGACGATCCAGACCGCCGTGCTGATCGAGACGCTGCAGGCGCTGGGCGCCGAGGTGCGCTGGGCGTCGTGCAACATCTACTCGACGCAGGACCACGCCGCCGCCGCGATCGCCATTCAGGGCACGCCGGTGTACGCGGTCAAGGGCGAGACGCTCGCCCAGTACTGGGAGTACACGCACCGCATCTTCGACTGGCCGCTGGCCACCGGCGGCAGCGGCGGGCCGAACATGATCCTCGACGACGGCGGCGACGCCACGCTGCTCGTCCACCTCGGCGCCGCCGCCGAGAAGGATCAGGCGTGCATCTCGCATCCGACCAACGAGGAGGAGACCGCGCTGTACGACTCGATCAAGGCGCGCCTCGCCAAGGACCCGACGTTCTACTCGCGGCTGAAGGCCGGCATCAGGGGCGTCACCGAGGAGACGACGACCGGCGTCAAGCGGCTCTACCAGATGCACCAGGAGGGCCGCCTCGCCTTTCCGGCGATCAACGTCAACGACTCGGTCACCAAGAGCAAGTTCGACAACCTCTACGGCTGCCGCGAATCGCTGGTCGACGGCATCAAGCGCGCCACCGACGTGATGGTCGCCGGCAAGGTCGCGCTGGTCGCGGGCTACGGCGACGTAGGCAAGGGCTCGGCGCAGGCGCTGCGCGCGCTGTCGGCGCAGGTCTGGATCACCGAGGTCGACCCGATCTGCGCGCTGCAGGCGGCGATGGAGGGCTATCGCGTCGTGACGCTGGACTACGCCTGCGACAAGGCGGACATCTTCGTCACCGCGACCGGCAACATCGACATCATCACGCACGACCACATGCTGCGGATGAAGAACAACGCGATCGTCTGCAACATCGGGCACTTCGACAACGAGATCGACGTCGCGGGCCTCAAGGCCTACCAGTGGGAGAACATCAAGCCGCAGGTCGACCACGTGATCTTCCCCGACGGCAAGCGGATCATCCTGCTCGCCGAAGGGCGGCTGGTGAACCTTGGCTGCGGCACCGGACACCCGTCGTACGTGATGAGCTCGTCGTTCGCCAACCAGGTGATGGCGCAGATCGAGCTGTGGTCCGACGCGCAGTCCGGCGCGGGCCGGTACCCGGTCGGCGTCTACGTGCTGCCCAAGCACCTCGACGAAAAGGTCGCGCGGCTGCAGCTGTCGAAGCTGGGCGCGATGCTGACCGAGCTGTCGGACAAGCAGGCGCACTACATCGGCGTCGCGGTGACCGGCCCGTACAAGGCCGATTCCTACCGCTACTAGGCTTGCGGTCGGGGTTTCGCGTCCGCCGTCGGTGACCGCGAGCCCCGCCGGCGTCTACCGGCGGGACCCGGGCTTCGCGGGACGAATTCTTCACACAGGGAGGTTGACGTGCGCATAGCGGTGATGGGTTCGGGCGGCGTCGGCGGCTACTTCGGCGCCAGGCTGGCGTTGGCCGGCCACGACGTCGCGTTCGTCGCCCGCGGCGCGCATCTGGCCGCGATGCGTGCGCGCGGCCTGACGGTGAAGAGCGCGCTGGGCGACGTGCATCTCGCGTCGCCGGTGGTCACCGACGACCCGGCGACGCTGGCCCCTGCCGACGTCGTCCTGTTCGCGGTCAAGCTCTGGGACACCGAAAGCGCCGCCGTCGCGGTGCGGCCGCTGCTGGCCGGCGGCGGTGCGATCGTCCCGTTCCAGAACGGCGTCGAGAGCATCGAGCGCATCGCCGCGGTCGTCGGCGCCGAGCGCGTGCTGGGCGGCGTCGCCCAGATCGCGGCGACGATCGCCGAGCCGGGAGTGATCGAGCACACCGGGACGATGGCGCGGCTGCGCTTCGGGCCGGCGCTGCCCGCGCAGCAGGAGGCGGCCGAGCGGCTGCTCGCCGCCTGCAGCGCGGCGGGGTTCGAGGCCGACCTCGTCGCCGACGTCCGCCTGGCGCTGTGGATGAAGTTCGTGTTCCTGGCCGCGCTGTCGGGCTGCACGACGCTCGCGCGGCAGCCGCTGGGCGCCGTGCGCGCCGACCCGGACCTGAGGGCGATGCTGGAGGCACTGATGCACGAGACCTGGCGGGTGGGCAGGGCGCGCGGGATCGCGCTGGCCGACGGCCTGGTCGCGGCGCAGATGCGGTTCGCCGACACGCTGCCGGCCGAGATGCGCTCGTCGATGCAGAACGACCTCGCCGCGGGCAACCGCCTCGAGGCGCCGTGGCTCTGCGGCGCGGTCGCCCGGCTGGCGGGCGAATGCGGCGTCGCCGCGCCGGTCAGCGCGACGGTCTACGCCGCGCTGAAGCCCTACTGCGCGGGCGCCGCCCGCTGAACGCATTTACCCTGGAGGTTGACCGATGCGACTGCTGCTCGTCTGGCTGATCAACGCGGTGGCGCTGTTCGCGCTCCCCTACGTGTTCCCCTGGGTCCAGATCGACAGCTTCTGGACGGCGCTGGTCGCCGCGCTGGTGCTGGGCCTCATCAACGCGCTCATCCGGCCGCTGCTGGTGCTGCTGACGCTGCCGGTGACGATCGTGACGCTGGGCCTGTTCATCTTCGTCATCAACGGGCTGCTGTTCTGGTGGGTCGGCTCGTTCATCAGCGGCTTTCACGTCAACGGCTTCTGGTCCGGCGTGTTCGGCGCGATCGTCTACAGTTTGATCTCGTGGCTGCTGTCGTCGCTGCTGCTGAAGAAGCGCGACTGAGGCCGCCGTGAGCGCCGCGCCCGGTCTGTTCAGCCTGGAGTTCTTCCCGCCGCGGACCGCGGACGGCATGGACAAGCTGCGCGCGACGCGCCGCCAGTTCGCGCAGCTGAAGCCGGCGTTCTGCTCGGTCACTTTCGGCGCCGGCGGCTCGACGCGCGAAGGCACGCTCGCGGCGGTGCTCGAATTCCGCGCCGACGGCATGGAAGCCGCGCCGCACATCTCCTGCATCGGCGGAACGGAGGAGTCGCTGCGCGACGTTCTGCTGCAGTACAAGGGCCACGGCATCCGCCACGTCGTCGCGCTGCGCGGCGACCTGCCGTCGGGTGCCGGCGCCGCGGGCGACTTCCGCTACGCCAGCGACCTGGTCGCGTTCATCCGGCGCGAGACCGGCGACTGGTTCCAGATCGACGTCGCCGCGTATCCCGAATTCCACCCGCAGGCGGCGAGCCCGCAGCAGGACCTCGAGGCGTTCAAGCGCAAGGTCGACGCGGGCGCGGATGCGGCGATCACGCAGTATTTCTACAACGCCGATGCGTACTGGCACTTCGTCGACGCCTGCGCCGGCGCCGGCATCGCCGTGCCCATCGTGCCGGGCATCATGCCGATCCAGAGCTTCTCGAAATTGGCCCGCTTTTCGGACGCCTGCGGCGCCGAGATCCCGCGCTGGATCAGGAAGAGGCTCGAGGGATTCGGCGACGACACGGCTTCGATCCGCGCGTTCGGGCTCGACGTCGTCACCGAACTGTGCGACGGGCTGCTCGCGCGCGGCGCCCCGGGCCTGCACTTCTACACGCTGAACCACGCGGCGCTGACGACGACGATCTGGCAGCGGCTCGGGCTGTAGCGGCGTTCGTGGATCGCGTCGACGGTCGGTGCCCGCGCAACCCGGGTTCCGCGATCCCGGATGCGATCCCCGTCAATCGCCGTCGGTGACGGCGCCCTTGCTCGCGGTGGAGACGAGGCGCGCGTACTTGGCGAGCACACCGCGCGTGTAGCGGGGCGTCGGCGCCTTCCACGCCGCGCGCCGTTTCGCGATCACGTCGTCGGCGACGTTCAGCTGGATCACCAGCTTGTGCGCGTCGATGGTGATCGAGTCGCCCTCCTCGATCAGCGCGATGGCACCTCCGACCGCCGCTTCCGGCGCGACGTGCCCGACGACCATCCCGAAGGTGCCGCCCGAGAAGCGGCCGTCGGTGATCAGGCCGACGTCCTCGGCGTGACCCTGGCCGACCAGCGCCGCCGTCGGCGACAGCATCTCGCGCATGCCGGGTCCGCCCTTGGGCCCTTCGTAGCGGATCACGACGATGTCGCCGGAGCGGATGCCCTTGGCCATGATCGCGTCCATCGCCGCCTGCTCCGAATCGAACACGCGGGCGGGCCCCGTGATCGCCGGGTTCTTGAGCCCGGTGATCTTGGCCACGCAGCCTTCGGTGGCGAGATTGCCGCGCAGGATCGCGAGGTGGCCCTGCGCGTACATCGGCTTCGACCACGGCCGGATCACGTCCTGATCGGCGCGCGGCGCGTCGGGCACGTCGGCCAGCACCTCGGCGATCGTCTGCCCGGTGATGGTCATGCAGTCGCCGTGCAGCCGGCCGTTGACCAGCAGCATCTTCATCACCTGCGGGATGCCGCCGGCGGCGTGCAGGTCGGTCGCGACGTAGCGGCCCGAGGGCTTGAGGTCGCACAGCACCGGCACGCGCTGGCGGATGCGTTCGAAGTCGTCGATCGTCCACGCGACGCCGGCCGAGTGCGCGATCGCCAGGAAATGCAGCACCGCGTTGGTCGATCCGCCGACGGCCATGACGACGCTGACGGCGTTCTCGATCGCCTCGCGGGTGACGATCTGGCGCGGCAGGATCTGCTTTTCGATGGCGCGCACCAGCACCGCGGCCGACGTCGCCGCGCTGTCGGCCTTCTCGCGATCGGGATTGGCCATCGTCGACGAGTAGGGCAGGCTCATGCCCAGCGCCTCGAACGCCGACGACATGGTGTTCGCGGTGAACATGCCGCCGCAGGCGCCGGTACCCGGCAGCGCGTTGCGCTCGATGCCGTCGAAGTCCTCCTTCGACAGCCGGCCGGCGGTGAACTCGCCGACGGCCTCGAACGGGCTCACGATGGTGAGGTCCTTGCCCTTGTAGTGACCGGGCTTGATCGTCCCGCCGTAGACGAAGATCCCGGGGATGTTCATCCGCAGCATCCCGATCATCGCGCCCGGCATGTTCTTGTCGCAGCCGCCGATGACGACGACGCCGTCCATGCTCTGGCTCATCGTCGCGGTCTCGATCGCGTCGGCGATCACCTCGCGCGACACCAGCGAATACTTCATCCCTTCGGTGCCCATGCTGATGCCGTCGGTGACGGTGATCACGCCGAAGGTCTGCGGCATGCCACCGGCGGCGCGCACCGCCGCTTCGACGCGGTCGGCCAGCGGCTGCAGCCCGGCGTTGCAGGGATTCATCGTGCTGTGGCCGTTGGCGATGCCGACGATCGGCTTGTCGAAATCGCCGTTGTCGAATCCGACCGCGCGCAGCATCGAGCGGTTGGGGGAGCGGGTGATGCCCTGGGTGATGATCTGCGACCGGCGGTTGTTCGGCATGCGGGAAACTCCTTGGGCGGTGGAGCCGGATTCGGGGGTCGGGTTCCCGGCTCTCGTATAATCAGCGCACGCAATTTTAGCGCACGCCGCCGCGCGCACGCTCCTTCCCATGCTCATCCACCCCCAATTCGATCCCGTCGCCATCCATCTCGGACCGCTGGCGATCCGCTGGTACGGCCTCATGTACCTGGCGGGCTTCGCGCTGTTCATCGTTCTCGGCAAGCTCCGCGCGCGGCAGAATCTCTCGACCGGGTGGCAATCGCGCGACGTCGACGACATGCTGTTCTACGGCGTGATCGGCGTGATCGCCGGCGGGAGGCTGGGTTACGTGCTGTTCTACAAGCCCGTCTACTACCTCGCGCACCCGCTGGAGATCCTCCAGCTCTGGGCCGGCGGCATGAGCTTCCACGGCGGATTCCTGGGCGTGCTGCTCGCGCTGCTGCTGTTCGCGCACCGGCGCGGCAAGCGCTGGCTGGACGTCACCGACTTCGTCGCACCGCTGGTGCCGCTGGGGCTCGCCGCCGGACGCCTGGGCAACTTCATCAACGGCGAGCTGTGGGGGCGCGCGACCGACGTCGCGTGGGCGATGGTGTTCCCGCAGGTGGACGCGACGCCGCGGCACCCGTCGCAGCTCTACCAGTTCGGGCTGGAGGGCCTGCTGCTGTTCGTCGTGCTGTGGGTCTACACGCGGCGGCCGCGGCCGATGGGCGCAACGTCAGGGCTGTTCCTCGTCGGCTACGGCGCCTGCCGCTTCGCCGCCGAGTTCGCGCGCGAGCCCGACAGCTTCCTGGGCTTCCTGGCGCTGGGCTTCACGATGGGCCAGTGGCTGTCGCTGCCGATGGTCGCCGCCGGCGTCGCGATGATGACCTGGGCCTACCGCCGCGCCCCCGCGCCGTAGCCCGGGCTTCGCCGCCACGGATGTCGCCGGCAGCCCCAAACGCCGACCGGCAAAGCCCGGGGCTGCGCCGCCGCGGACGTCGCCGGCAACCGTAGCCCGGGCTTCGCCGCCACGACCGCTCGCCGGCAGCCCCAAACGCCGACCGGCAAAGCCCGGGGC
>CAIWHR010000385.1 GCA_903912485.1 uncultured beta proteobacterium
CTCACGCGCAGCAATGCCGACGCCGAGAAAGTCAGCGGGGCCCTGTCCGGCGGCAACATCGCCCACTTCAAGGTCTCAGGATTCGATCTTTTCCGCCGGCGCCCGATCAAGGACGTAATGGCCTTTCTGCGGGCACTCCAGTACCCCTACGACCGCGGCGCGTGGACGCGGCTGCTGAGCGTGTTTGGCGGCGTCGACTCATTGCGTGCCGCCCGGCAACTCGTCAACGAGCTCTTCGACGTGGCGACGAGCCCAGCTGACTGGCTGGATGGGGAGCGCGGTGCGAACCCGCTTGATGCGTTCATCGGGGCCCTTAGCTCCGGCCGCTGCATCGTATTCGATACGGAGACCACCGGACTCGACCCAAATGCCGACGAAATCCTGCAGCTCGCGGCGGCAGAGGTCATCGACGGCCGGCGAACCGGTCGCGAGCTCGAAGTGTTTCTGCGCACCGACCGCGACTTCACGGCCAGCGCCCGGATTCACGGCATCACCCCGGAAACCCTTGCCCGCCGCGGTATTGGCCGCGACGAGGGTCTTCGCGCATTCGCGCACTTCGCCGGTGATTCGCCGCTGCTCGGCCACAACGTGCGCTTCGATCTCGGCATCCTGCGCGCCAACCTGCGGCGCGAAGCTGTCACGTGGGAGCCGATGGCAGCGACTTTCGACACCCTCGCTCTCTCCCGTCGCCTCCACCCGCGGCTCGCCTCCTACCGCCTCGGCAGCCTGCTCGTCTCGCTCAAACTCGAGGGGCAGAACACGCACGATGCTATGGACGACGTGCACGCGACCTACGGTCTGGCCCAGCACCTTGCCGCCGGCGCAGTCGCCGGTGCCGCACAACGCCGCGTCGTCGCGCACCGCTACCGCCGCCAGCTTGATCGCTTGGCGGACAGCCTAGCCCCTTTGTGGCAGGAGGTCCGTGCCACGCAGGCCGAGGAAGCCAACCTCGCCGACGTCGTCGAGCGGTTCTTCGCCTGGGCTACCACACAGGCCCGCTACCGGCTCGACGACAAGGACCGCGAACACGTCGCGACACTCACCGGCTATCTCGCCCGGCGAACGCCGCGGCGCCCGCTCTCCCGGCTGCTCGCCTCTCTCGTACCCGAGCTCTCAACGTACTCCGAGTCGGACCTCATAAGCGATGACGACAGGGTTGTCGTATCGACAGTCCACAAGGCAAAAGGGTTGCAATTCGAGGCGGTCGTCGTGACTTCATGCGTCGACGATGTCTATCCGAACTACTACTCAAAGCGGAAAAGTGACCTCAATGCCGTCGAGGAAGATGCTCGGCTGCTCTATGTCGCGTTAACCCGGGCGCAGCGGTCCATCGTTGTGACCATGCACGACACGGCCATTAACCGGGGGGGAAGCTTCCCGAGGTATCCCTCACCATTCCTCAGATTTCTCTCGCGGTAGAACCTACCTCTGGCGAGCACCTGGCATTCCATTTGAATGGCGCAACCACAAAGCGAGTTTGAACGAAGATGAGCACTCGAGTCGAACGACTATTCGCGGACGTTCTTAAAATCCTTCGGGACGACGATAGAGATCTACAGCGAATTGCCGACTATCCAGATAGCAACATTGCCCTAGATGACTTCTGGGGGACGATTGGAGATGACGCAGTCCTTCAGCCGGTTGATCGCGCGACCGACCGGCGACTGTCAGGCGATGAGACTGACATGGCTGAGGATGAGAGGCGCGCTGTGGACGGCGCAATCCGCGTACATGGGATTGATGCCCTTGCGATGTACAAGTCTTATCGGTATCTCCAGAAACGCCCATTTCCCAATTACTGGGGCGTGTTCTACCTTGAGTCAGGAATAGCTCGTCTGGAGCAATTGCTTCTCTACGACCTTCCTGCGCTGCAAGACTCGCGTTTCGTTGCGTTTGACTTCCTTTGGAGGCACGAGTCTTATCACTTCCGATTTGACGTTGCTTCATTGGCGTTCGAGGGAGTCGCGCAAAAGGCACTCTACGAACCGCAGAAGCGCGCCTTCTATCGCTGCCGCGACCAACAACCGGAGGAGGCTCTAGCAAACCACAACGTCTGGGAGTGGGCGAAACGGGAGGACTTGAGTCTAAGCCCGCGACGCGGCAAGCTGTCGCGCAGCGGAATCGCGAACTTTGCGTACGATTTTATGAAGACCCAGCCCGGGGCATACGCTCGATTTGATGAATCCATCACTGATCTAAGGCGTGAGGCTGCGGCAGGTCTCTTCGAAGGACTTCGATTTCGTGGTGCAGCGCCTCAGCGGATCGACCTCTCCCCGTGGATTGGGCTCATTCCAACTGAATTGCGGGGCCACGGCAACGTCCCTGAATATCTTGTTCGCAATGTACGTCTGTCGAAACTCCTCGCGCTTGCTCATTGGTTCCCATTGGTACGCGTCATCAGCGAATCCGATGATGTTGCAAAGAAGATTGCCACGCGGTACCAGAACCTAAGGCAACAATGGGTGGCGACTAAGGACAAACTTGTGCGCGCCACTGGAGCCGCGGGACTCAATTTCAAGCAGTGGAAGCCTTCGCCCGGCTTGTGGTCGGTGCGCGTCAATGACAATTTTCGGGCGCACCTGCGTGCCATTGACACGACGAAGGGCATCTGGGAGGTGGTCGAATTCGGCCCACATACTGAACTGGGCCATGGATGAGCCGCTGGTAACCGAGTCGACAGCTGGGCTGCACATCGATTGCGGAACACGTCGTAAAAGGGCTACAGGCTCAGCGCGGTCGCCTCTCGCGCCTAGCGACTCGAGAATCTTGCCCCAAGGGCTTGCCCCAGAAGGCAGGCAAACTGCACGTGTCTTGACGCCATCGAGCGAGCAAGTGCAATCCTCAGTGGCCGGGCATTTGCCCAAAAGGATCGCACTCACGCACTAGCATCTGCATCGACAACTCTTGCCGAAGATACTCTGCGCGGCGCCACACAGATCGCCCTCCACCCCAACGTTCCGTGCTTCTTGTCCCGCCCCATGATGGCCATGCAGGTCACTTGAGCACCTGCCGTGCCGCCAAGCACATCCACCAGGTCGGGCGGCATGAACACCCTTTCTCCGTTCGCCCCAATCAGGAAGCCGTACGCCTGCCCGGGTCGCTGGGATAGCTCGCCCGACACTTCAGCGTAGAACCCCTCGATACCCCGTGCAGCCGAAGAGCGCCACTTGCTCGGATGCACGTCACCCTCTGGGTGCCCGACTTCGATGATCGAGCCGACCGGTACGTCGGCAATCGCCTTGAATCGACGGTAATGGAGAACAACGCCCTCGTCCACGCTAAACGCAACATGCGCAAGCTTCTTGTCCACGTTCTGATTGTCCACGACTCCCAGCCGATACTGGATCTTTCCGAATGCCAGCACATCGGCAGCCTCGGTCACGTCCGGCTCAGCAGGAAGCGACGTCGATCCAGCAAGCTCCCGATACCAGTCCGCTCGCTGCAGCAGCGCCAGTTCCTGCGGGATACGGTAGCCACTTCTCATTCGGAACTCGAGGGCTTCGCGTACCTGGACCGCAGCCGCCGAAAAGCGCTCTGACGCTGCCAGTAGCTGGGCGAGGCGGACTCTAGTATTCACCACCTCCTGCGGCTGCGCCGCCACCCGAACAGCCTGAAAATAGCAGGTGATCGCGCTTTCCGGATCTTCGCCCTCGAAAGTACGACCGAGGAGGCTCCAGACCCAACCGGCCCGACGCTGGCGAAGCACGACGGGACGCAGGCATTCGCGCGCCGCTCCGGCTTCGCCCCGGTCGATCAGCAGTTTGCTCTTGTAGTAATGCAGCCACTGATCGTCGGGGTGGCGACCGAGCATCTCCTCCAGAAACTGTTCGCCCCACCTCAAGCGCTCCGGATCGTCGCGCGCCATTCCATCGACGACGGCGCGTCCGACCGCGTAGGCGAGGCGCATCTCTAGGCTGGGCAGCGATTTCCCATCATTGGTCTGGTAGGGCTGACGGTCTTCATCCCGCAGCGTCGCCGGACCCCACCACCAAGCGAAATCAAGGAATCCCGGCCAAGCACCGCCTCCCTTCAGTACCTGATTCAGCAGTAGCGAGTGAAGCATTCCCGGCCGCTCCACGCCGTCAAGCTTCCGGTAGTCTGCCAGCCACTCGTTGAAGCGCGCGGCAAGCCTTCCCGGAACAATCTTCTTCGCCTCGAATGCGGCCACCTCCCGCTTTACCAGGTCGTAGAGCACCCAGCCATACGCCCGCTGGAGATACGCGTCGCCTGGGTCGACCGCGAAGGCAGCCCGGGCCACCGAGAGTGCCTCCTCGAAGCGACCGGCCTTCCGCAGCGTAGAGATGTCAGTGGCCGCGACCATGGTCACCTCGAACCAACGAGCTCCTGCAGCCGGCCGACAAGACCTCGGCTGGCGCCCACGCCACCGACTTCCTCGACCCGCGTCCACCTCTCCTTGCCGTCATAGTGAAAGTCGATGTTCGACCTGTGGCCACCAACTTCGAACCGACCACGAAGGCGGTACGGAAAGTACTCGAAGCCAAGTACCCTGACCTCGGTTTCGGCAATCGCCGATGCAATTCTTTCGCGAAACAGGCGAATGAACTCCGGCTCGCCGACGGGTGGGTTAGGTGCGTCGAAGAGAGCCTCGCGCATCAGGGTGATCGCTTCGTCCGAAAGACCACGGTCTCCGGCAGCATTGTTGGGCATTCCGACCCGAGACGGCCGCAGGTCCCCTTTGTACCAATATTGGACGATGGCGCAACTTCCGCCTCGCGCAACGGTATATCGCTCGCAGTATTGCAGGTGGTCGAGTTCAGTGATGGTGATCCCAACGCCACTCCACGCGTCCCTCAACTTGACGTGCAGATCGAAGAGCGGTTCCTGCCCGCCCGCAAACGAAAGTCGATTCCAGTCCGGGTCTCGGTCAGTATGGCCCGACTCGTCCGGCTTGCTTCCGCCGGTCTCGCCGCCGCGCCCCACTCCTCCCCAATCCATGCCCGAGTACTGATCGAACTTCGGCGCATTGATCGTAAGCAGCGTCTTCTTGGCGCGCGTTATCGCCGTATATGCCCAACGAAAGAACTCTTCGTTTCTCTTGCCGCGACCATCGCCGAAGTCAACGACGACGGTATCCCACTCCCCGCCCTGGGCCTTGTGGGCGGTGAGCGCGTAGCCGTACTTCACGCGGAGCGCGTTGAAATAGGTATCGCCACGAATGGCCGTACGGAAATCCGCCGTACCCGGCTGGAGCCCAGGATTGCGCTGGCGGAAGTCCACGAGAAGAGCCCTGTACTCTATTGGCGCCAGGTCTCGCTCCCGCGAATCAAGTAGATTCTCAAGCACGAGGCAGTCAATCTGTCTAATGCTTCCATCAGCCTCGCGATAGGCCAGTGAAGCGCGCCGGAACTTCAGCGATACCGGGCCGGGGACTCCCCGGATCGCCACCATTCGCTCTTCCGACGTGGCGCCGATGTCGCGGACCTTCACCAAGTCTCCATTGAAGAGACCGGTTGAGGGCGAGTTGCTGTTGACCAACAGCACATCGCCCGATTGCATCGGCGCGGTCTCCATCCCCCAAAGTCGGCCTCGCACTGCTCGGTTGTGGTCGCGCGCCTGCACATTGCTGTAGGCCACCAGAACGGAATTTCCGGCACTGGACCGATAGCCATTGGCCACGTGGTCGACCGCCTGTGCTGCCAATACAGGCACGATCTCTTCGACGGCAGGCGTGCAATCAAACGTATTGAAACGCGAATCGGCGATGGACTTTCGGATCGCTGTTGCGCGGCTCAGGATCTCGCTCCCCGCCTCCTGCCGCATGACCTCGGTGAGTTCCACCTCCGTTACGTCGATGCTGAACTCGCGCCCGAGATACTCTGCCGAGAGTGCGGGAGATTTCCTCTCACGCACTGGCGGCAGTTGCGAAGAGTCGCCAACGAACAGGATCTTTGCGGTCGCACCACCCGCCCTCCCGCGCCGCCCTATTCGCGCGTAGTGGATCAGATCAGATAGAAGGCGCCCCGAACCGAACTGCAGAAGGTCTTGCTCCGCCTCGAGGTCGCCGACCATCGATGCTTCATCGACAATGAATACGGTATTACCCGCGTCGTCGCTCTTCAACGGGAAGATCAGCCGAAGGCCGGGATCATTTGTGCCTTCGGCTTCCTCGAATACCTCGACATCCTTCAGGGAATAGATGACTCGATGGATGGTCTCGGCGACCATCCCAGTCTTTCCGCCTAGGATTCTCGACGCACGCCCCGTCGGCGCAAGGAGGCGAACTGCTCTCTTTCTCTGGAGAAGCTCGGCAACTATGGCGGCAACCAGTGTTGTCTTCCCGGTGCCTGCTCCTCCGTGCACGAGTAGGCAAGGGCACGGCGAACCCAGGAACCGCCGTACCCCCTCTAGCGCGCGCGTCTGATCACCGTTAAGTTCCATCTCTCACTCGCGTCCGAAGTTTCCAAGCACCATGCCGGAGAGCCTTGTGACGCCTTGGGCCAAGTTCCAGGCGCCTCGCAGCCACTAACACATTCTCACGGTGGACCTCAAAGCTCGCATCGGCAATTGAAAAATCTATCGCCTGTCAAGCACCTTTGACGCAAATCAAGACCCCGGCTCGCGATTGCGGCAATAACCACTATGTTAAGAAAAGCGATTCCAAGCGGAGTCTCACTTCCGTCCAGAAACCTCCGAAGAGGAAAGATATGTCGACGGCACGAGCCGTGCAGCAATCGATTCGGAAACTCGAGGGATTTCGCATCCGCCTCCTCAGCAAAGATGGCATTGTTGTCCCACCCGACCGGGCCGGCTTCCCACGTTACGCCTGCGAACGCGCCGCGGCCAGATCTATAACCGTCAAGGAGTGGATTCGCCGGCGACTAGGGGACGCGTATGCCGACTTCAGAGTTGAGGTGACGGATGGCGAGGGCAATGCCGTAGCCCCTCGTACACTCCTAAAGACTGTTCGCACGCAAACTCCACCACAAAGGCCCCGCAAGCGGACGTCTTCGAGGAACGAAGCGGAACTACCCCAACTGCGGGCGGCCGAGGCAAA
>CAIWHR010000386.1 GCA_903912485.1 uncultured beta proteobacterium
CCACCGGCGCCGGCACCACCGCGACCGCGGCCGTCGCGCTTGCCGCCGCCGGGGTGGACACCGGCGCGGCGGCGGACTCTTCCAGCGTCAGGATCACCATGCCCTGCGCCACCTTGTCGCCGAGCCTGACCTTCAGCTCCTTCACCGTGCCGGAGGCCGGCGACGGCACGTCCATCGTCGCCTTGTCGGACTCGAGCGTGACCAGAGAATCCTCGGCCTTCACCGTGTCGCCCGGCTTGACGAAGATCTCGATCACCGGGACGTCGGTGAAGTCGCCGATGTCGGGAACCCTGATTTCGATTGTGCTCATCGCGGCCTCCGTCACACTGTCCACGGCGCCGGCTTGGCCGGATCGATGCCGTATTTCTTCACCGCTTCGGCCACCTTCGCGGCGGGAAGCGCTCCGTCGTCGGCCAGCGCCTTCAGCGCGGCGACCGTCACGTAGTGCCGGTCGACCTCGAAAAAGCCGCGCAGCTTTTCGCGCGTGTCCGAGCGCCCGAAGCCGTCGGTCCCCAGCACCACGTAGCGGCGGGGAACGTGGGCGCGGATCTGCTCGGCGTAGGCGCGGATGTAGTCGGTCGCGGCGATCACCGGGCCCTGCGTCGCGGCCAGCTTCGCGTCGACGTGCGATTGCTGCGGCTTCGCCGTCGGGTTCAGCATGTTGGCGCGGGCGGCGCGCATGCCGTCGCGGGCGAGTTCGGTGAAGCTCGGGCAGGCCCACAGGTCGGCGTCGACGCCCCAGTCGGCTTTCAGGATGTCGGCGGCGGCGATCACCTCGCGGAAGATCGTGCCCGAGCCCAGGAGCTGCACGCGCGGCGCCTTCGCCTTGCCCTTGTCGCCGGCGCGGAACAGGTACATGCCCTGGATGATGTCGGGCGCGGCGCCTTCGGGCATCGCCGGGTGCAGGTAGTTCTCGTTCATCACCGTCAGGTAGTAGTAGACGTCCTCCTGCTCGGCGTACATCCTGCGCAGTCCGTCCTGCACGATCACCGCGACCTCGTAGCCGAAGGTCGGGTCGTAGGAAATGCAGTTGGGGATCGTCGCCGAGTAGACGTGCGAGTGCCCGTCCTCGTGCTGCAGGCCCTCGCCGTTCAGCGTCGTGCGCCCGGCGGTGCCGCCCAGCAGGAAGCCGCGCGAGCGCATGTCGCCGGCCGCCCACGCCAGGTCGCCGATGCGCTGGAAGCCGAACATCGAGTAGAAGATGTAGAACGGGATCATCGGCACGCCGTGCGTCGAGTACGACGTCGCGGCGGCGATCCAGTCGCACATCGCGCCCGGCTCGTTGATGCCCTCCTGCAGCACCTGGCCGTCCTTGCTCTCCTTGTAGAACATCAGCTGGTCGGCATCCTGAGGCGTGTACAGCTGACCGAGCTGGTTCCAGATGCCGAGCTGGCGGAACAGGCCCTCCATCCCGAAGGTCCGCGACTCGTCGGGAACGATCGGCACGACGTGGCGGCCGATGTTCTTGTCGCGCAGCAGCGTGTGCAGGATCTGCACGAACGCCATCGTCGTCGAGATCTCGCGGTCGTCGGTGCTCTTGAGGAAGCGCTCGAACGCGGCGAGCTCGGGAACGACCAGCGGGTAGGCCTTGGGCCGGCGCATCGGCAGGTAGCCGCCGAGCTCCATCCGCTTTTGTTCCATGTACTTGAACTCGGGCGAGTCCTTGGCGAAGGTCACGTACGGCACTTCTTCCAGCTGGTCGTCGGGCACCGGGATGTGGAAGCGGTCGCGGAAGTTGCGGATCGACGTCACCGACATCTTCTTCTGCTGGTGCGTGATGTTCTGCGCCTCGCCCGACTCGCCCATCCCGTAGCCCTTGATCGTCTTGGCCAGGATGACCGTCGGCTGGCCCTTGTGGCGGACCGCGGCGTCGTACGCGGCGTAGACCTTGAACGGGTCGTGGCCGCCGCGGTTCAGCTTCCAGATGTCGTCGTCGGAATAGTCGGCGACGAGTTCCTTCAGCTCGGGCGTGTTGAAGAAGTGCTCGCGGACGTACGCGCCGTTCTTCGACTTGATCGTCTGGTACTCGCCGTCGACGATCGCCATCATCCGCCGCATCAGGATGCCTTTCTTGTCGCGAGCGAACAGCGGGTCCCAGTGCCGGCCCCAGACCACCTTGATCACGTTCCAGCCCGAGCCGCGGAAATCGCTCTCGAGCTCCTGGATGATCTTGCCGTTGCCGCGCACCGGCCCGTCGAGCCGCTGCAGGTTGCAGTTGACGACGAAGATCAGGTTGTCGAGATTCTCGCGGCCGGCCATGCCGATCGCGCCCATCGATTCCGGCTCGTCCATCTCGCCGTCGCCGCAGAAGCACCACACCTTGCGTCCCTCGGCGCTGATGTGGCCACGGTCGTGCAGGTACTTCATGAACCGCGCCTGGTAGATCGCCATCAGCGGTCCCAGCCCCATCGACACCGTCGGGAACTGCCAGAAGTCGGGCATCAGCCAGGGGTGCGGGTACGACGAGATGCCGCGGCCGTCGACCTCCTGGCGGAAGCTGTCCATTTGCTCATGCGTGAGGCGGCCGAGCATGAAAGCGCGCGCGTAGACGCCGGGCGCCGAGTGGCCCTGCACGAACACGAGGTCGCCGCCGTGCCCGGCCGAGGGCGCGTGCCAGAAGTGGTTGAAGCCGATGTCGTAGAGCATCGCCGCCGACGCGAAGCTGGCGATGTGGCCGCCGACGTTGGTGTCCTTGTTCGCGCGCAGCACCATCGCCATCGCGTTCCAGCGCACGTGGTGGCGGATCCGCTGCTCGACGGCGAAGTCGCCGGGAAGCCGCGGCTGCCGGTCGGCGGGGATGGTGTTGAGGTACGCGGTGTTCGCCGAGAACGGCAGGTACGCGCCGGACCGGCGCGCCTTGTCGATCATCTGCTCGATCAGGAAGTGGGCGCGCTCGGGCCCCTCCTGCGCCAGCACGCCTTCGAGCGCTTCCAGCCATTCGCGCGTCTCGACGGGATCGCTATCGGGGATCATTTCCATGGCAGGGCTCCTGGGGCGGCGTGGGTTCGTCCGGAAACGATGTCCGGGCATCTTGCTGCGATCGCTCGCGGCGGCGTCGATCTGTGGGCCGGCACCTCGGGCAGCGTGGCCGGGAGGGCCATCCTATCAAATCGGGAATGATTCCCCAAACCCGCGCCGCGCGCCGCTAGTCGTTGCGGGTCCACAGCAGCCAGACGCCGCACAGCAGCGACAGCGTCCCGAACACGGCGAAGCCGGTGCGGTAGCTGCCGGTCGCGCCGGCCAGCGCCGCGAACAGCGGGGGTCCGAGCACGACGCCGGTGAACGTCAGGAATGCGCTCGCACCGGTGATGGCGCCCGCCTGTCCCGGCGGCGCGTGGCGCGCGACCTGCGACAGCTGGACGCCGTTCCAGCCGATGGCCGTCGTCCCGAACAGCGCGCACACGGCGAGCATCGCCGCGGTCGACCACCCGGCGCCGAAAGTCGCGGTCGCGTACGCGCACAGGCACGACGCGACGCCGAGCGCGCCCAGCAGGATCCGCGGCGGAACCAAGTGGTCGGCGACGGCGCCCCAGCCGATCCGGCCGACGATGCCGCCCAGGTTGGCGACGGTCAGCGCGAAGCCGGACGCCACCAGCGACAGGCCCAGCGCCTCGGCCAGGTAGACGACCAGAAAGCTCGTCAGGCACATCTGCATCGCGGCGTAGATGCCGCCGGTGATCGACAGCGCGACCAGCGCGCGGTGGCCGAGCACCAGCCGCAGCGGCGCGAAGACCCCGGCGACCGACAGCCGCTGTTCGGGGCGCCGGTCGGCGTCGAACGTGGCCCGGGCCGCCTGTGCGGCGATAACGACGGCGATGCCGACGGCGGCGACGGCAGCGAACGTCGCGCGCCAGCCGAATGCCAGCGCCAGGCCAGGCAGCGCCGCGCCGGCAAGCGCCGCGCCGGCCGGCACGCCGGTCTGCTTGATCGAGAACGTCAGCGCCATCCTTCCGGGCGGCGCGGTGCGCGCCAGCACGTGCGACGACGCGGCGGTGATCGGCCCGTAGCCCATGCCGAGGACGACCGGGGCCAGCACCAGCAGCGCGACGGTCGGCGTCCGCAGCGCGGTTCCCGCGAGCAGCAGCAGGAGCCCCGCGACGCAGGTCAGCACGCAGGCCTGCGACACGCGGATCGAGCCGTAGCGGCCGATGAAGCCGCCGCAGACGAGGCTGGTCGCCGCCCCGCCGACGTAGGCCAGCCCGACGAATACGCCGATGAGCTTCGGCGACAGCGCCAGGTCGCGGGCGATCTCGGGCGCCAGCACCGAGGTGGCCATCACCGCCAGCGACGTGAAGATCTGGATCGCGAGCGTGATCGCGAGCGCGAGCGCGGCGGTGCGCGCCGGGCTGGCCGAGGTCATGCGCCGGATCCGGCCGCAGGGTTCGATGGCATCCGCCGATGGTAGCGCAGGCGGGCGGGCGACTCGCCTATAATCGCGTCCTCATACTCCGGACACGGCATGAAGAACAACCATCAGGTCTATCGCGACCGGCGCGCGGCGCTGCTTCGCAGCATGCGAGCACAGACGGGCGGCGGGCTGGCGCTGGTGCCGGCGGCGCCGGAGGTGCTGCGCAACCGCGACTCGCACTACCCGTACCGTCCCGACAGCTACGCCTGGTACCTGTCGGGGTTTCCCGAGCCCGGCGCGGTGATCGCGCTGGTCGCCGGGCCCGACGGCGACCGCCAGATCCTGTTCTGCCGCGACAAGGACGTCGAGCACGAAATCTGGTACGGCTTCCGCTACGGTCCGGACGCGGCGCGCGAGATCTTCGGCTTCGACGCCGCGCACCCGATGTCCGAGCTCGACGCGATGCTGCCGGACCTCGCGTCCAACCAGCCGGCGCTGTACACGCCGCTGGGCATGCACGCGTCCTGGGACGGCAGGGTCACCGCGCTGCTCAACGAGGTGCGCGGCCGCGCCCGCAGCGGAGTCAGCGCGCCGGAGAAGATCGTCGACGTGCGCCAGGCGCTCGACGCGATGCGGCTGGTCAAGGACGCGCACGAGCAGGACCTGATGCGCCGCGCCGCCGCCATCTCGTCGGGCGCGCACCTGCGGGCGATGGAGCGCACGCGGCCGGGCTGGTTCGAGTACCAGGTCGAAGCGGAACTGGCGCACGAGTTCCTGAGCTGCGGCGCGCAGGCGGTCGCGTACCCGTCGATCGTCGCCGGCGGTCCCAACAGCTGCGTGCTGCACTACCGCGACAACGACCGACAGCTCGCGGACGGCGAGCTGCTGCTGATCGACGCCGGCTGCGAATACCGGTGCTACGCTTCGGACATCACGCGCAGCTTTCCGGTCGGCGGCCGCTTCACCGGAGCGCAGCGCGACGTCTACGAACTGGTGCTCGCGGCGCAGCAGGCGTGCATCGACGCGGTGAGGCCGGGAGTCGACTTTCACGACTACCACAAGGTGGCCGAGCGCGTGCTGGCGCAGGGGTACATCGACCTCAAGCTGTGCAACGGCACGCTCGACGCGGTGCTGGAGTCGGGGAGCCACAAGCAGTTCTACATGCATCGCGCCGGTCACTGGCTGGGGCTCGACGTCCACGACGCCGGCCTCTACCAGGTGCAGGGCGCGTCGCAGAAGCTGGTGCCGGGGATGGTGCTGACCGTCGAGCCGGGCACCTACATCCGTCCCGCCGCCAACGTCCCCGAGCCGTTCTGGAACATCGGCGTGCGGATCGAGGACGACGTGCTGGTCACCGCGTCCGGCGTGGAAAACCTCACCGCAGCGGCACCGAAGTCGGTGGCCGACGTCGAGGCGGCGTGCCGGCGCTGACCGGCGTGCCCGGCTGATGCTGCACGACGTCGCCATCGTCGGTGCCGGGCCGGTCGGCGCGACGCTCGCGCTCGCGCTGGCCGACGGCGATCTCGACGTCGTCGTGCTCGACGCCCGCGCCAGGGGCGAGACGCTGCGCGGCGAGCGCTCGCTCGCGCTGTCGCACGGCGCGCGGCTGATTCTCGAGCGCTGCGGCGTCTGGCCGGTGCTCGCCGCGGCGACGGACGCGGTGACGCCGATCGTCGAGATCGACATCTCGCAGGCCGGCGCTTTCGGCATCACCCGTCTCTGCGCTGCCGAGAGCGGCCTGCCGGCGCTGGGCTACGTCGTCGGCTACCGCGCGCTGCAGGCGGCGCTCGACGATGCGCTGGCCCGCGCCGGGGTCGAGGTGAGGCACGGCGCCGTCGCGACCTCGGTCGGCGGCACGCCGGCGTACGCGGCGGTCGCGATCGAGGGTGCCGACGTCGTCACCGCGCGGCTCGCCGCGGTCGCCGACGGAACCGGCGCCGCCGTCGCCGGCATCGGACGGCAGCGCCACGACTACGGGCAGACCGCGCTGGTCGCGAAGCTGTGGCGATCGGCGCCGCACGCCGGTCTCGCCTACGAGCGCTTCACGCGGCAAGGTCCGGTCGCGCTCTTGCCCGAGGGCGATCACTACGGCCTCGTCTGGACCACGACGCCGCGGCACGCGGAGACGTTGCTCGCCCTCGACGACGCCGCGTTCCTGGCGGCGCTGCAGGAGCATTTCGGCACCAGGGCCGGCGGCTTCACGCGCGTCGTCGACCGCCGCAGCTTCCCGCTGGCGCTGGAGTTCGCGCGCACGACGGCGGCCACGCGCTGCGTCGTGCTCGGCAACGCCGCGCAGACGCTGCACCCGGTCGCGGGGCAGGGCTTCAACGTCGGCCTGCGCGACGCCGCGGGCCTCGCGCAGGCGGTGCTCGACACTTCGCGCGAGGCGATCGGCGAGCGCGCGATGCTCGATCGCTACGTCCGCAGCCGCCGCAGCGATCGCTGGGCCGGGATCGCGTTCACGCACGGGCTCGTCAGCGTGTTCGGCAACGACGTTCCCCTGCTGCGCTGGCCGCGCGGGTTGGCGCTCACTCTTCTCGACACGCTTCCCGTGGCGAAGCGGGCGTTCGTGCGCACGATGCTGTTCGGGCTGCGGTGACGTGTTGTAACGCGGGCGGGCGCTGCGGCGCGCTGCAATGCGTTGTGTCACCCGCGTCGCGGAATCGGTATAATTTCTTCCCCCGCTTCGCTCATCGTTCCATTTTTTTCGCGCCATCGATCGTGCACATCGGCCCCTACATCATCGCGAACGATCTGGTCGTGGCCCCCATGGCGGGAGTCACCGACCGTCCGTTTCGCCAGCTGTGCAGGCGCCTGGGTGCGGGGTACGCGGTGTCGGAGATGGTCGCGTCGAACCCGAGGCTGCGCGACACCGGGAAGTCGCAGCGCCGCACCGACCACGCGGGCGAGGCGCTGCCCATCGCCGTGCAGATCGCCGGCGCCGATCCCGGGACGATGGCCGAAGCCGCGCGCTACAACGTCGGGCGCGGCGCGCAGATCATCGACATCAACATGGGCTGCCCGGCGAAGAAGGTGTGCAACGTCGCCGCCGGATCGGCGCTGCTGCGCAACGAAGCGCTGGTGGCTGCGATCGTCGCCGCCGTCGTGCGCGCGGTCGACGTTCCGGTGACGCTCAAGATCCGCACCGGATGGGACGCCGGCAGTCGCAACGCGGTGCGCGTCGCGCGGATCGCCGAGCAGGCGGGCATCCGCGCGCTGGCGGTCCACGGCCGCACGCGCGCCTGCGCCTTCGTCGGGCGGGTCGAATACGACACCATCCGCGCGGTGAAGGCGGCGGTGGCGATCCCGGTCATTGCCAACGGCGACATCGCCACGCCCGAGCGCGCGAAGCACGTCCTCGACTACACCGGCGCCGACGCGCTGATGATCGGCCGCGCGGCGCAGGGCCGGCCGTGGATCTTTCGCGAGATCCGCCACTTTCTCGACTTCGGCGTCGAGCTGCCGGCGCCGACGGTGGCCGAGGCGCGCGCGGTGGTCGCCGAGCACCTCGCCGACCACTACGCGTTCTACGGCGAGACCGCCGGCGTGCGCATTGCGCGCAAGCACCTCGGCTGGTACGCGCAACGGCTGGCCGGCGGCGAAGCCTTCCGCCGGGAAGTCAACGCGGCGGACAGCGTGCAGGCGCAGCTCGCCGCCGTCGACCTTTTTTTCGACCGTCTTGCCGGACTGGGCGAGCGCCTCGAATACGCCACGCAGATGGCGGAGGTCGTCGATGCGCGCGCCGCGTTCGGCGAGCTGCAGTTCCAGGCGCTTCGGGGCGGGGAGGCCCTTGCCGCGTGAGAAAAACCGTCCGCATCAATGGCGCAAACGAAATCGGGAAGTCCGTCGAGAAGTCGCTCGACGAGTATTTCCGCACGCTCGACGGCGAGCCGCCGCACGGCATCTACGACATGGTCATCACGCACGTCGAGCGCGCGGTGATCGAGTCGGTCCTGACGCGCGCCAACGGCAACCAGACGCAGGCCGCCGACATGCTCGGGATGAACCGCAACACGTTGCGCACCAAGCTCGCCAAGTACGGCATCCGCTAGCAGGAAGGCGCGGGGCCGATCCGCGTGCCGCGCGGATCGCGCGGCGGCACCGCGGCATTTCTCGGCAGCGTTCCCCGGCATCCACCCGATCGCAACCACATGGTCCACCGCACCCGTATGTCTGCTCCGATCACGCAAGCGCTGCTGTCAGTGTCCGACAAGACCGGGCTGGTCGAATTCGCCCGCGAACTCCACCGCCTGGGCGTCGCGCTGCTGTCGACCGGCGGCACGGCCAAGGCGATCAGGGCCGCCGGGCTGCCGGTCACCGAGGTCGGCGACTACACCGGCTTTCCCGAAATGCTCGACGGCCGGGTCAAGACGCTGCACCCGAAGGTCCACGGCGGCATCCTTGCGCGCCGCGACCTGCCGGAGCACGTCGCCGCGATGGAGGCGCACGGCATTCCGCCGATCGACCTCGTCGTCGTCAACCTCTATCCGTTCCGTGAAACCGTCGCCGCGCCGGGCTGCACGCTCGACGACGCGATCGAGAACATCGACATCGGCGGCCCGACGATGGTCCGCGCCGCGGCCAAGAACTGGCAGCACGTGGGCATCGTCGTCGACCCGGCCGACTACGGCGCGCTGGTCGCCGAACTCGACACGGGCAGCCGGGTGCTTTCCGCCGCCACCCGCTTCGCGCTCGCGAGCAAGGCTTTTTCGCACACCGCGTCGTACGACGGCGCGATCTCCAACTGGCTCACCGCGCGCGGCCCCGACGGCGCCGCGACGGCTTTCCCGGCGCGGCTCAACCTGCAGGCCGGGAAGGTGCAGGACCTGCGCTACGGCGAGAACCCGCACCAGAAGGCGGCGTTCTACCGCGACGAGCGCCCGGTTCCGGGCGGCATCGCGACGTATCGCCAGCTGCAGGGCAAGGAACTCTCCTACAACAACATCGGCGACAGCGACGCCGCGTGGGAGTGCGTGAAGGCCTTCGCCGACCTCGACGCCGCCGCCTGCGTGATCGTCAAGCACGCCAACCCCTGCGGCGTCGCCATCGCCGCGACGCCGATCGAAGCCTACCGGAAGGCGTTCGCGACCGATCCCGTTTCGGCGTTCGGCGGCATCATCGCCTTCAACCGTCCGGTCGACGCCGCCACGCTCGAAGCGGTGTCGGCGCAGTTTCTGGAAGTGCTGCTGGCGCCCGGCTACACCGACGACGCGCTGGCCGTCATCGCCAGAAAGGCGAACGTCCGCGTGCTGGAGATCGCGCTGCCGCAGCAGGCCGCCGCTGCCGGAGCGTGGGACTGGAAGCGCGTCGGCGGAGGCCTGCTGGTGCAGACCTCCGACGATCGCAGGATCGAGCGCGCCGAGCTTCGCGTCGTGACCCGGAAAGCGCCGACCGAGGCGCAGTTCGACGACCTCCTGTTCGCGTGGCGCGTCGCCAAGTTCGTCAAGTCCAACGCCATCGTCTATTGCGGCGGCGGGCGCACGCTCGGCGTGGGCGCCGGCCAGATGAGCCGCGTCGATTCGGCGCGGATCGCCGCGATCAAGGCGGGCAGCGCCGGCCTGTCGCTGGCCGGCTCGGTCGTCGCGTCGGACGCCTTCTTCCCGTTCCGCGACGGTTTCGACGTCGTCGCCGACAACGGCGCCGCCGCGGTGATCCAGCCGGGCGGCAGCGTCCGCGACGACGAGGTGATCGCGGCCGCCGACGAGCGCGGTCTCGCCATGGTGTTCACCGGTGTCCGCCATTTTCGTCATTGAAGTGAGGGCCTGCACGTGAACATCCTCGTCATCGGCGGCGGCGGCCGCGAGCACGCGCTGGCCTGGAAGCTCGCGCAGTCGCCGCGCGTCGCCAGAGTCTTCGTCGCGCCGGGCAACGCCGGAACCGCGCGCGAGCCGGGCATGGCCAACGTCGCGCTGACCGCGGTTGCCGACCTCGTCGCTTTCGCGCGCGAGCACGCCGCGCTCGCGGTGGTCGGGCCGGAAGCGCCGCTCGCCGCGGGCGTCGTCGACGCCTTCCGTGCCGCGGGCCTGCCCATCTTCGGGCCGACGCAGGCGGCCGCGCAGCTCGAGAGTTCGAAGGACTACGCCAAGGCGTTCATGCTGCGTCACGGCATCCCCAGCGCGCGCTACGCGACGTTCACCGACGCGGCGGCGGCGCACCGCTACGTCGACGCCGAAGGTGCGCCGATCGTCGTCAAGGCCGACGGCCTCGCGGCGGGCAAGGGCGTCGTCGTCGCGACGACGGCGGCGGAGGCGCACGCGGCGATCGACGCGATGCTCGTCGGCAATTCGATGGGCGAGGCCGGGGCGCGGGTCGTGATCGAGGAGTTCCTCGACGGGGAGGAGGCGAGCTTCATCGTGATGGTCGACGGCAGGAACGTGCTGCCGCTGGCGTCGTCGCAGGACCACAAGCGCTTGCGCACCGGCGACGAAGGCCCCAACACCGGCGGCATGGGCGCGTATTCGCCGGCGCCGGTGGTGACGCCGGCGCTGCACGCGCGGATCATGCGCGAGGCGATCCTGCCGACGGTGGCCGGGATGGCGGCCGACGGCATTCCCTACACCGGCTTCCTGTACGCCGGCGTGATGATCGATGCCGCCGGCAACCCGAAGGTGCTCGAATTCAACTGCCGGATGGGCGACCCCGAGACGCAGCCGATCGTCGTGCGGCTGAAGTCCGACCTCGTCGACCTGCTGCTGCACGCGGTCGCCGGCACGCTCGATGCCGCCGAGGCGGAATGGGACCGCCGCGCGGCGCTCGGCGTCGTGCTCGCCGCCTCCGGCTACCCCGACGATCCGCGGCGCGGCGACGTCATCACCGGCCTCGACGCGACCGCGCCGGACGTGACGGTGTTCCACGCCGGGACCGGCGAACGCGACGGGGGCGTCGTCGTCACCGGCGGCCGCGTGCTGTGCGTGACCGCGCTCGGCGACTCGCTGAAGCAGGCGCAGCGGGCGGCGTATGCGGCGGTCGCCGGCATCCATTTCGACGGCATGCAATACCGGACCGACATCGGCCATCGCGCGCTTGCGCTGCGGACCGGCTAGGCCGCCGATGGACGTCGGTTCGGTTCTCGATTATTTCACCGGCCTGCAGGCGCGGATCGTCGCCCGGCTGGAGGCGATCGACGGGCAGCCGTTCCGCCGCGACGAATGGACTCGGCCCGAAGGCGGCGGCGGCGTGTCGCGGCTGCTCGAGGAGGGCACGGTCTTCGAGCGCGGCGGCGTCAACTTTTCGCACGTGATGGGGACGAAGCTGCCGCCGTCGGCGTCGGCCGGCCGCGGCGAGATCGCCGGCCGGGCCTGGGAGGCGATGGGCGTCTCGCTGGTCCTGCATCCGCGCAACCCCTACGCGCCGACGGTGCACCTCAACGTGCGGATGTTCGTCGCGCACGCTCCCGATCCCGGCGCCGCCGACGTCTGGTGGTTCGGCGGCGGCACCGACCTGACGCCGTACTACGGCTTCGACGACGATGCGGTGCACTTCCACCGGACCTGCCGCGACGCGCTGGCGCCTTTCGGCGCCGACGTCCATCCGCAGTACAAGCGCTGGTGCGACGAGTACTTCTATCTCAGGCACCGGCAGGAGCCGCGCGGCGTCGGCGGCATCTTCTACGACGATCTCGCCACCGGTGGCTTCGACCGCTGCTTCGCGCTGACGAAGAGCGTCGGCGACCACTTTCTCGACGCCTACGCGCCGATCCTGCTGCGGCGCAAGGACCTGCCCTTCGGCGAGCGCGAGCGCGATTTCCAGGCCTACCGCCGCGGGCGCTACGTCGAGTTCAACCTGGTCTGGGATCGCGGCACGCTGTTCGGACTGCAGTCGAACGGCCGCACCGAGGCGATCCTGATGTCGCTGCCGCCGATCGTGAAGTGGCGCTACGACTGGAAGCCCGAGCCCGGCACGCCCGAAGCGCGGCTGAGCTCGGATTTCCTGGTGGCGAAGGACTGGCTGGCGTGAGCGCGAAGGCTGCGCTGCCGGGCGCCGACGACCGCGACCGCGGCGCCGACGCGCACCTGATCGAGGTTCGCGTGTCGTCGCAGTCGGTGTACCGCGGCAAGCTGCTGGACGTGCGCTGCGACAGCGTCCGCCTGCCCGACGATTCGCTGGCGACCCGCGAGTACATCGTGCATCCCGGCGCCGTGCTCGTCGTGCCGGTGCTTCCCGACGGACGCCTCGTCGTCGAGCGCCAGTACCGGTATCCGCTGCAGCAGGTGTTCGTCGAGTTCCCTGCAGGCAAGCTCGATCCCGGCGAGACGGCGCTCGCGACCGGGCAGCGCGAGCTCAAGGAGGAAGCCGGGTACACGGCGCGCGAATGGACGCGTCTGTGCGTCATCCACCCGTTGCTGTCGTACTCGACCGAGGCGATCGAGGTCTACCTGGCCGAGGGCCTCGAGCACGTCGGCGCCGAACTCGACGACGGCGAGTTTCTCGAGGTCGGCGTCATGAGCGTCGCCGAGATGCTCGCGGCGATCGACCGCGGCGAGATCACCGACGCCAAGACCGTGACCGCGCTGCTGCTGTACGCGCGCCGCATCGAGCACAGGTGATCGTGCGCGGCGCCGTGGTCCGGGCTCGCGCCGGGCGCGCCGGCGCGGGCTAGGCAGTCGCCGGCGCGGCCGGCGCTTCGGCCACGCCGAACACGTCCTTCCACGCCGCGTACGACGATGCGGCCCACAGCGGCAGCACGACGACGAGGCCGAGGCCCATCGTGACCAGGCCGAAGACCAGCAGCACCAGCGACGCGGCGGCGTAGACGAGCAGCGGCACCGTATTGCCGACGAAGGCGTTCCAGCTGGCCGCGAACGCGGCGCCGAACGACAGCCTTTCGAACAGCACGTGGAACGGCACGAACGTGAGCGGCAGCGAGGCGAGGATGCCGATGGCGTAGACGCCGCCGACCTGCGGCGCCGACAGAGCGACCGCAGCCGACTCCGGCGCGAGCAGGTTGACGCCGGCGATCCACCAGGCGGCGAAGGCTTCGGCGGCGAAGGTGGCAAGGCCGGCGACGACGACGGCGGCGATCGCCGGTGCGCTGGCGCGAAACGCGAGCACCGCGTGCCGCAGCGACGGCGCGTCGCCGCGGTCGGAGGCCGCCGCCGCGTACAGCATGCCGCAGGCGACGAGCGGAACGACGACCTTGCCCAGCGGCGGCCCGACGTCGGGGACCGCTTCGAGGACGAACTCGACGAGCAGCGTCAGCACCGACAGCGCAGCCCAGGTGCCCGGCGCGCGCTTGACCAGGCGCATCGCGTCCTCGTACCACGTCAGCGCGTGCCGCCAGGGCACGACCCTCGCTTCCAGGTGCGCCGGCAGCGGGGCTTCGCCGCTCACTCTCCGAGGTACGCCGCGCGGACGGCAGGATCGTCGAGCAGCTTCTTCGCGTCGCCCTGGATCGTGATCTCGCCCGATTCCATGACGTAGCCGCGGTGGCTCACTTCGAGCGCGAGCTTGGCGTTCTGCTCGATCAGCAGGATGGTGACGCCCTCGCCGGACACGGTCAGGATGGTCTCGAAGACCTTCTGCACCATCAGCGGCGCCAGCCCCATCGACGGCTCGTCGAGCAGCAGCAGCTTCGGGCGCGACATCAGCGCCCGGCCCATCGCCAGCATCTGCTGCTCGCCGCCCGACATCGTTCCCGCGGTCTGCCGGCGCCGCTCCTTGAGCCGCGGGAAGAGCTGGTACACCCGCTCGACGTCGCTCCTGATCGCGGCGCCGTCGCTGCGCGCGTAGGCGCCCATCGCGAGGTTCTCCTCGATGGTCAGCGCGCCGAACACGCCGCGGCCCTCGGGGACCATCGCCAGTCCCTGGCGCACCAGCTGGAACGCGGGCTTGCCGGTGATGTCCTTGCCCGCGTAGCGGATCGTCCCCGCCTTGACCGGCTGCAGGCCGCAGATGCCCTTCAGCGTCGTCGTCTTGCCCGCGCCGTTGGCGCCGATCAGGCAGACGAGTTCGCCGTCGCCGACGGCGAGGTCGATGCCCTTGACCGCGTGGATGCCGCCGTAGGCGACCTCGACCCGGGACAGCTCGAGCAGCGGCGGCGCACTCGCGGGAACGTTCATGCCTGCGCCCTCTGCAGCGTGACTTCGCCGCCGAGATACGCGGCGATCACCGCGGGATCCTTCTGCACGGCGGCGGCGGGGCCCTCGGCGATCTTCTTGCCGTAGTCGAGCACCAGCACGCGGTCGCACACGCTCATCACCAGCTTCATGTCGTGCTCGATCAGGAGAATCGTCGTGCCGTCGTGGCGGATGTCGTCGAACAGCCGCTTCAGCGACGTCGTCTCGGTGGCGTTCATCCCGGCCGCGGGCTCGTCGAGCGCGAGCAGCTTCGGGTCGGTCGCCAGCGCGCGCGCGATCTCGAGGCGGCGCTGGTCGCCGTACGCGAGGTGCCGGGCGAGGTCGTTGGCGCGCGGCGCGATGCCGACGTAATCGAGCAGCTCGTACGAGCGCTTCTCGATCGCCTTTTCCTCGGCGCGCGTGCGCGCGTTGCGCGAGATCGCTCCCCAGACGCCGGCGCGCGTGCGCACGTGGCGGCCGATCATCACGTTCTCGAGCGCCGACAGGTTGGCGAACAGCCGGATGTTCTGGAACGTGCGCGCGATGCCGCGCCCGGCGACCTCGTGCGGCTTGAGGCCCGCCAGCGGCGCGCCGCCGAACGCGAACTCGCCGCTGTCCTGCGTGTAGATGCCGGTGAGGACGTTGAACAGGCTGGTCTTCCCGGCGCCGTTGGGGCCGATCAGCCCGTAGATCTCGCCGTGGTTGATCGTGAAAGTGACGTCGGACAGCGCCTGCACGCCGCCGAAGCGCTTGTTGATCCCCTTGCCCGACAGCAGCGCGTCGCCGGCGCCGGTCACGTCGCCGCCTTGCGCGCGAACTCGCGCTTGCGCACGGCAGACGGCAGGATGCCGGCGGGGCGGAACAGCATCATCAGCACCAGCGCGAGCCCGAACAGCAGCATCCGGATCACTTCGGGCTCGATCAGCATCCGCCCGAACAGCGCCCTTTGCACCGGCTCCACCGTGTAGCGGAGCACCTCGGGCACGAACGACAGCAGCAGCGCGCCGAGGATCACGCCCCAGATGTTGCCCATGCCGCCCAGAACGACCATCGACAGCACCATCACCGACTCGACCAGGACGAAGCTTTCCGGACTGATGAACCCCTGAGTTGCCGCGAAGATGCCGCCCGAGACGCCGCCGAACGACGCGCCCATCGCGAACGCCAGCAGCTTCAGGTTGCGCGTGTTGAGGCCCATCGCGCGGGCGGCGATCTCGTCCTCGCGGATCGCCTCCCACGCGCGGCCGATCCGCGAATCCTGCAGCCGCAGGTTGATGACGATGATGGCGAGCAGGACGAGGACGAGCAGGTAGTAGTACTTGACCGGACCGGAGAAGGTGAGCCCGAGCATGACGTCGGTCTTGGCGAAGTTGAAGTCGCCGATGCGGAACGGGTCGATCAGCGTGATCCCCTGCGGTCCGTTGGTGATGTTGACCGGCTGCGACAGGTTGTTCATGAAGATGCGCACGATCTCGCCGAAGCCCAGCGTGACGATCGCCAGGTAGTCGCCGCGCAGCTTCAGCGTCGGCGCGCCGAGCAGCACGCCGAACAGGCACGCGACCGCCGCGCCCAGCGGCAGGATCAGCCAGAACGGCAGGTGCAGGTTGAAGTGCGGCGATGCGAGCAGCGCGTAGGTGTACGCGCCGACCGCGTAGAACGCGATGTAGCCGAGGTCGAGCAGTCCGGCGAAGCCGACGACGATGTTGAGCCCGAGCGACAGCAGGACGAACAGCAGCGCGAGGTTGGTGATCCGCACCCAGGCGGTGCCGATCGCCGCCAGCGCGAACGGCAGCGCGGCGAGCGCGACGGCGATCAGCGCCAGCCCGATCCACGCCGCGGCGGGGTGCTTCTTCATGTCGACGAGGATTTCCATGCCGGCGGCGGCGTCAGGCGCGGTCGGACACGCGTTCGCCCAGCAGCCCGGAGGGCCGGAAGACGAGCACGGTGATCAGCACCAGGAACGCGAACACGTCCTGGTAGTTGCTGCCGAACAGCGTCAGGTTGGGGTCGCTGACGCAGCGCTCGGCGATCGCCGTCGAAAAGTCGGAGAGCTGGCACAGGTTGGTGAGGTCGCCGACGTAGCCGGCGCCGAGCGCCTCGATGACGCCGAGCAGCAGGCCGCCCAGCATCGCGCCGCCGAGGTTGCCGATGCCGCCCAGAACGGCGGCGGAGAAGGCCTTGAGGCCGAGCAGGAAGCCCATCTGGTACTGCGCGATGCCGTAGTAGGTGCCGACCATGACGCCGGCGACCGCGGCCAGCGCCGCGCCGATCACGAACGTCAGCGCGATGACGGTGTTGATGTTGATGCCCATCAGCCCGGCGACGACCTGGTTCTGCGACGTCGCGCGCATCGCGATGCCGAGCTTGGTCCGGTAGACGAGGCCGAGCAACCCCGCCATCATCGCGATCGAGCCGCCGATGATCGCGATCTGCACGTTGGTGATGGTCGCGCCGCCCTCGGTGCCCGTCAGGTGGTAGGGAACGACGGCGATGATCTGCGGGAACGGGATCGGGTTGCGGCTCCAGATGATCATCGCCAGGTGCTGCAGGATGATCGACAGTCCGATGGCGGTGATCAGCGGCGCCAGCCGCGGCGCGCTGCGCAGCGGCCGGTAGGCGACGCGCTCCAGCGTGTAGCCGACGGCCATGCACGCGGGGACGGCGACCAGCACGCCGGCCAGCACGATCGCGAACGGCGGCAGGCCGGTGTGCGCGCCGCTGATCGCGGTGATCACGGTGAAGGCCACCATCGCGCCGATCATCACCACCTCGCCGTGGGCGAAGTTGATGAGCTGGATGATGCCGTACACCATCGTATAGCCCAGCGCCACGACCGCGTACACGCTGCCGAGCGTGAGGCCGTTGATCATCTGCTGCAGGAAGATGTCCACGCCAGTCCCTGCCGGGGAAGTCCCCGGTTCTTGGCGATTGTGCGCAATGGGAGGGTCGCCGGCAATCCCCTGCGCGAAAAAAGAATGTCCGTCGCCCGTTTGCGGGAAGGCCGGTGCCGTGCGCCGGCGTGGCGGGTGGCGGGTGCCGTGCGCTGGCGCGGCGGGTGCCGTGTGCTGGCGTGGCGGCTGCCGCCGGGCGCGGGCTTCGGGTGCCGCCGGGCGTGTCGGTGCGGCGCGTGTCGATCGCCCCGGG
>CAIWHR010000387.1 GCA_903912485.1 uncultured beta proteobacterium
CGCAAACGGCGCGCTGTCGGGGAAGGAGCCCACGCCGTCGGGGTAGGGGTAGAAGTAGTCGTCGAAGTGGATGCCGTCGACGTCGTAGCCTTCGACGATGTCGGTGACGACCTTCATCGCGACCCAGCAGCCCGAATAGCGGCTCATCGCGATGCCGTGCAGGCCGAAGTCGAGCAGCTCCTGCGCGTTGGACGGGCACAGCACGGGAATCCCGACCGCGGTGAAGATCTGGTCGGAGAAATTGGTGACCGTCGACGACTTGGCGCCGTGATCGTCGCCGGCGATGGCGAGCACGCCGCCCCAGCGGCTGGTGCCCGCGCTGTTGGCGTGGCGCAGCACGTCGCCGGAGCGGTCGACGCCGGGCCCCTTGCCGTACCAGATGCCGAACACGCCGTCGACCTTCGCCCCAGGAAAGCTGCCGACGTACTGGCTGCCCCACAGCGCGGTGGCGGCGAGATCCTCGTTCACCGCGGCGCGGAAGTGGATCCGGTGCAGGGCGAGCAGGTCCTTCGCCGCCCACATCTCCATGTCGTAGCGGCCCAGCGGCGAGCCGCGATAGCCCGACACGTAGCCCGCGGTGTTCATTCCCGCCGCGGCGTCGCGCAGCCGCTGCTGGATAGGCAGCCGCACCAGCACCTGGTTGCCGGACATGAACACGCGGCCCTCGGGCAGCCGGTACTTGTCGGCGAGTTCGACTTGGCGCAGTGCGCCTGGCAGGGGTGCGTTCATGCGTTCCGGTCCCGTGACGTGGTGCCGGCCGGCCGGAACGACGTCCAGGCTGCGCCGGCGGCGCCTGCCCTCCTCCTTGCGGCGAGCGCGGCGCGAACCCCGTCAGTATACGGACGCGATCAGGCGAACGACGGTCGGGCCGGCGGCGCGCCGCCGGCCTGCGCCAGGCGGGCGATGAACGCCGCCTGCCGGTCGATCCCCGCCTCGATGTGCGCGACCTGCTCCGGCGACAGGTGCCGGTACTTGCCCTGCGCCTCGAGGTAGTCGCGCACGGGCCTCGGCGCGTCGACCGGATGCGTCAGCTGCAGGCCGGCCTCGGGATCGAACTCCCACAGCAGCACGAAGTTGGTCTCGACCGCCATCCTGGCCACCGTGATGTTGTCCTGCGACGGAAAGCGCCAGCCCGTCGTGCACGGCGAGTAGATGTGCAGGTAGGCGAAGCCGCGCTTGCTGGCGGCGATCGCGCGGTCGAGCTTGGCGTAGAGGTCCTCCATGAACGCCGTCGACGCGGTGGCGACGTACGCGCAGTTGTGCATCATCATCAGCACCGGCAGGTTCTTCGCGTCCTGCGTCTTGCCGCGGCCGTGCTCGCCGACCGGCGTCGTCGACGTCCACGCGCCGTAAGGCGTGCAGGAGGAGCGCTGCATGCCGGTGTTCATGTAGCCTTCGTTGTCGACGCAGATGAACAGGATCTGCTCGCCGCGCTCGGCCGCGCCCGACAGCGACTGGAAGCCGACGTCGGACGCGCCGCCGTCGCCGGCCAGCGCGACCGCGTTCACCTCGCGGCCGAGGCGGTTGTAGCGGCGCTTGATGCCGGCCAGCATCGACGCGGTGTTGGTCAGCAGCGGGTGGAACACCGGCACCTTGGTCCCGGTCAGGCCGTTGTACCCCACCGACCCCATGCCCGGGATGCATCCGGGGGGTGTCGCCAGCACCGTGTCGGGCCCGATGCGGCGCAGCGCGTGGCGCATGATCAGCTCGGTGTTGCAGCCCTGGCAGCCGGACAGCCCCGGCACGAACAGGTCCTCGAGCTGCCCCACCTCGTTGTAGATCCGCGCCGTGGTGACGTAGCGCAGCGCGCCCGGCGCGCAGGCCTTGACGCACGCGGGGTCGCCGTCGCAGAGGTCGCATTTGACGACGTGGCCGGCGCGGGCGTTGCGCACGATGCCGCCGTACGCGCAGCCGACGGTGCACAGCAGGCAGTCGACGCACTTGCTGCCGTCCCAGTCGACGACGCCGCTGTCTTCGTTCTTGACCAGCGCCGCGGCGGGGCAGTTCGCCTCGCACCTGGGGTCGCCGCACTGGCGGCACATCGCGAGCTCGAACGCGCCGTCGCCGGCGACGATCTGGATACGCGAGTCGGCGACCTCGTCCGAGCCCGCCTTCGCCTGCGCGCAGCTGACCATGCAGGCGTTGCAGCCGTCGCAGCGGGCGGCGTCGAAGGCAATCGTGCTGTACGCTCCCGTCATGGGTGCACCCCCACGCTTGCGGCTGGCGGCGCTGCGCTGCCCCCCGGGGGGGAGTTATTCGCGCCTTGGGACGGCCCGGCGGCAATCATCATCTATCTCCACGTCCGCGACATCAGCACCCGCGCCGCATCCTGCGGGGCGTCGAGGAAGCGCTCGCGCACCGGGGCGAGGTCGACGCGGCGCAGGATCAGCTCCCACATGACGCCGGGGTCGAACGCCGCGTTGATGCCGAAGATGCCGAGCAGCCGGTCGTCCCTGAGCACGATCTTGAGGTAGCGCGCCGCGGAGGCGTCGACCGTGGTGAAGGTTTCCGCGCCCGGAATGCCTTCGCCGTGCGTGCCGACCGACACCGCGTGCTGGCCGAAGAACGTGTAGGTGTTGAGCGGCACGCCGCCCGGATACGGCTTGATGCCGGGGTCGCCCGCCATCGCCATGCCGGCGATGCGGCCCTGCTCGACGGCGTCGGGCAGGATGCCGTTGAGCGTCTTCACGCCGTCGTAGAAGCCGCGCGCCTGCGCGACGTCGCCCGCGGCGAAGATGTTGGCGACACTGGAGCGCATGCTGTCGTCGACCAGCACGCCGCGGTCGACGGCCACGCCCGAGCCCTGTAGCAAGCCGGTCACCGGCGCGACGCCGACGCCGACGACCAGCAGATCGCAGGGCAGCGTCTCGCCGCCGTCGAGCACGACGCTGCAGCCTGGCTCGCCTGACTCGCCCGGCGCGATCGAGAGCGCCTCGCGGCCGGTGAACAGGCGCACGCCGCCGGCCGCGAACGCGCGCCCGATCATCGCCGCGGCGTCGGCGTCGAAGTAGCCGGGCAGCACGTGCGGCAGCCGCTCGACGATGGCGACGTCGGCGCCGGCGTGCGCGAGGTTCTCGGCGGCGTGCATGCCGATGAGGCCGGCGCCGAGGACGACGGCGCGGCGCGCACCGGCGGCCGCGGCGCGCAGCGCCACCGCGTCGTCGAGCGTGCGCAGCACGTGATAGCGGACGCCGCCCAGCCCGGGGATCGGCGGCACGACGGGCTGCGCGCCGGTCGCGACCAGCAGCGCCTTGTAGCCGATCTCGTCGCCGTTGGCGAGGCGCACGACGTTGCGGTCGGCGGCCACCCGCTCGACCTCGATGCCGCTCAGGTAATCGACCTTCTGCGCGCGGAAGTAGGCGTCGTCCCTGAGGAACACGCGTTCGGGCTGCGAGCGGCCGGAGACCACGTACGGCAGCACCGTCGGCGAGTACGGCAGCGACGCGTCGCGCGTCACCATCGTCACCGCGCCTTCGCTGTCGTGCATCCGCAGCGTGTGCAGCGCGGCGAGCGCCGCGTGGCTCGAACCGATGATCAGGTAGTCGGCGTGACGGATCATTGAAGGATCAATCCTTTTCGTTGAGCCACACGGTCGACCCCTGCTGCCCGTCGCGCGCGAGCTGCGCGACGCGCTCGATCACGCCGCCGAAATGCCCCGGCGTGAGGTCGGCACCGGCGAGGCCGCCGATGAAGCTCATCGACGGCAGCGGCAGGCCGGCGTGGCCGAGCGCACCGGCGACGTCCTGATACAGCGGGCCGCAGTCCCAGCCGAACGAGACCGAGCGATCGACGACGCCGACGGCCCGGACGCCGGTCAGCGCGTCGACGACCGCCCGCACCGGGAACGGCCGGTAGGTCTTGACCTTGACCAGCCCCACCCGCACGCCGCGGTCGCGCGCCTCGTCGACGGCGTCCTTGGCGGCACCCGTCATCGAGCCGATGGTGACCAGCGCGACCTCGGCGCCGTCCATCCGGTAGCACTCGACCAGCGGCGCGTGCACGCGGCCGATCCGTCGCGCCCACTCGGCGTGGACGTCGGTGATGACCGACAGCGCCTTCTGCATTCCCGCGCAATGCCCCTTGCGGTACTTGACGAAGGTGCGCGGCCCCGGGCCGCCCGCGCCGCCGGTCAGCGGATCGACGGCCATCGGCCGCGACGGGTCGAGCGCCGCGTGCCAGTTGATGTTCGGCACGCCGAGAAAGGCGTCGACTTCGGCCTGCGCCGGCAGGTCGACCCGCGTCGCGCCGAACGACAGGTAGTTGCCGTCGTGGCAGACGTTGACCGGCAGCATCACGTCGCGGTGCTCGGCGATCCGGTAGCCCATGATGATGGTGTCCATCACTTCCTGCACCGTCTCGCAGTACATCTGGATCCAGCCGACTTCGCGCACCGACATCGCGTCCTGGTGCCCGCCCCAGACGCTCTGCGGCGTCAGCGTGTCGCGGGTGACGATCGACATCACCATCGGCAGCCGCAGGCCGGGCTGGCGCATGTACGGCTCGAACATGAACGCGAGCCCCGGCCCGCAGGTCGCCGTGTAGGTCCGCGCGCCGGCGAGCGCTGCGCCCTGCAGCACCGAGAGCACCGAGTGCTCGCCTTCGGCGTCGACGATCTCGGCGGGAAGGTCGCCGTCGGCGACCAGCTTGGCGAGGTATTCGACCAGCGACGACTGCGGCGTGATCGGGTACACGGCGACCATGTCGACGCGCGACAGCGCCACCGCCCACGCCGCCGCCTCGTTGCCGTCGCAGACCAGGAAAGCGGGGCGGGTCCTGTCCGGTTCAAGCACGGTCGCCATGGTTTGTCCTCGCCGCCGTCAGGCCGATTCTTCGTGCATGGTGATCGCGCGGTGCGGGCACTCGGTCGCGCAGATGCCGCAGCCCTTGCAGGTCGCGTAGTCGACGTCGAACCACGCCGGCTTCTCGACCATGCACTGCACCGGGCAGTACAGCCAGCACACCGCACACTTGACGCACTTGGCGCGGTCGACCACCGGCCGCATGCTGCGCCATTCGCCCGGCAGCATCGGGTTCTCGCGCGCGGCGATAGGGCACAGGTCGTCGGGGATCGTGCCCGCGTCGAACATCGGGTAAGCCTGGCGCTTCACGCGGGGTCCCTCGCGCGGCGGCTCACGCGGCCGCCCTCCGGTCGATGCGGTGCACGGCGGTCTGCTCGAAGCCCTGCTCCAGCGCCGCCATGTTCTGCGCCAGCCCCGCGTCGCGGAAGCTGGAACGCGTGAGCGCCGTGCGCAGCGACGCCAGCGACACCAGTCCCGTCGTGCGCGCGAACGCGCCCAGCATGATGGTGTTGGTGATCGGACGGCGGAAGATCGCCAGCGCCAGCGCCACCGCGTCGCACAGGCCCACGAGCTCGACCCGCTCGTGCAGCGGCAGCTCGGCCAGCGGCTTCGACGTCGTCTGCACCAGCGTGCCGTGCTCGGCGATGCCGTCGAACACGTTGACCGCGCGCGCGACCGTGGGGTCGATGCAGAGGACGCAGTCGGGCCGGTAGATGTTGGTCATCTGCCGGATGGGCTTGTCGTCGACGCGCAGGAAGCTCGCCACCGGCGCGCCTCGCCGCTCGAAGCCGAACGACGGCACCGCGACGACGTGCTTGCCCTCTTCGACGAACGCCGCGGCGAGGATCGAGCCGGCGAGCACCGCCCCCTGTCCCCCGCGTCCGTGGATCCGGATTTCGTGCATTCCGCGCCTCCTCCCAGAGACGGCCGCACGAAGCGCCGTCCTCGCGATTGATGGCCGAGCTTAGTCCGGTCGAAATCGCAGGTACTTGTGCTACATCAAGGATTTTGCCTGCGGCAACGGGGCCGGGCTGCCGGCCGGCGGCCCGGGACGCGCGCGCCGCGGCCGCATTCCTTGACGTGGATCAGACGCCTGCGTGTCCGCGGGAGTAGCGTTTTCTCATGGGTCCGCGTCCACGCTACCGTAGCGATCGTTGATGAGTCCCGGCGACGTCGCGCAGTTGACGCTGGTGACGACGCCGGCAACGGAAGGCGCCGCCGTCGAAGTCCGCTGCACGGGAACGTGGACGGTGCACGGCGTCGCCCCGCTCGAACGGCAGCTCGACGCGCTGGCGTGGCCCGCGCAGGGCGAGCTGGCGATCGACGGTTCGGCGATCGCCGCGCTCGACACCTCCGGCGCCTGGCTGCTGCACCGGACCGTCGCCGCACTCGAGAAGGCGGGCTGCCGCGTCCGCCTGCAGGGACTGCGGCCGGAATTCGAAGCGCTGCTGCGGCTGGTCGCGTCGCGCGAGCTCCTGGACGAAGTGCCGGCGGCGCCGGCGCCGGGTCCGCTCGAGCGTCTGGGGCGCCGGACCTGGGCGGGGCTGGTCGGCGGCACGCACTACCTGTCCTTCGTCGGCGAGAGCTTCGTCGGGCTGCTGCACCTGTTCGCGCACCCGCGCCGCATCCGGTGGCGCGTGATCCTCCACAACGTCCAGGCGGCCGGCGTCGACGCGCTGCCGATCACCGGCCTGCTCTCGTTCCTGATGGGCATCGTCATCGCCTACCAGGGCGCCGACCAACTCGAGCAGTTCGGCGCCAACATCTTCGTCGTCGATCTGGTCGCGCTGGCGATGCTGCGCGAGATCTCGCCGCTGATGACCGCGATCATCATCGCCGGCCGGTCCGGGTCGGCGTACACCGCGCAGATCGGCACGATGAAGGTGACCGAGGAGATCGACGCGCTGCGCACCATCGGCATCACGCCGCAGGAACTGCTGGTGCTGCCCAAGATGCTGGCGCTGGTCGTCGTGCTGCCGCTGCTGACCGTGTACACCGACGTCGCCGGCGTGCTCGGCGGCATGATCATGGCGCGCTCGAAGCTCGGCATCGGCTTCGAGGCGTTCGTCGACCGGCTCGACGAGGCGATCCAGCTGTCGTCGTACTGGACCGGACTGCTCAAGGCGCCGGTGTTCGCGATGATCATCGCGCTGGTCGGCTGCTACCGCGGCTTCAGCGTGACCGGCAGCGCCGAGAGCGTCGGCACGCAGACGACGATGAGCGTCGTGCAGTCGATCTTCCTGGTGATCGTGACCGACGCGGTGTTCTCGATCGTGTTCAACTGGCTGGACCTGTGATGGGCGCGCAGGCCAACGCTCCGGAAGCCGTCGCGATCGTCGACGTCCGCGGCGTGTGCACGCGCTTCGGCGCCGCCGTCGTGCACGAGGACGTGAGCCTCGCGGTGGCGGCGGGCGAGATCTTCGCGCTGGTCGGCGGCAGCGGCTCGGGCAAGTCGACGCTGCTGCGCGAGATCATCCTGCTGCAGGCGCCGGTGTCGGGGTCGATCCGGGTCTTCGGCCAGGAGGTCGTCGGCCTCGGCGACGAGGAGGCGCTGCCGCTGCGCCGCCGCTGGGGCGTGATGTTCGAGCGCGGCGCGCTGTTCTCGTCGCTGACCGTCACCGAGAACGTCGGCATGGTGCTGCGCGAGCACACCGAGCTCGGCGACCGGCTGATCCGCGAAGTCGCCGCGGTCAAGATCGCGCTGACCGGGCTGCCGCCGGACGCGGGTCCGAAGTATCCGAGCGAACTCTCCGGCGGCATGAGGAAGCGCGCCTCGCTCGCCCGCGCGCTGGCGCTCGACCCGGAACTGCTGTTCCTCGACGAGCCGACGGCGGGGCTAGACCCGCTCTCGGCCAGCGGCATCGACGAACTCGTGCGCAGCCTGCGCGAGACGCTGGGCCTCACCATCATGATGGTCACGCACGACCTCGACCTGCTTTGGCAGGCGGCGGACCGGGTCGCCGTGCTCGGGAAGGGGCACATCGTCGGCGTCGGCGCGATGAACGAGCTCTCGCACTCGGACGACCCGCTCGTCCGCCAATACTTTCACGGGCCGCGCGGCCGCGCGGCGTGGCAGCAGGCATGGAAGCCAAGGTAAATTTCGTCGCCGTCGGCGCCTTCGTGCTCGTCCTCACGACGGCGCTGATCGCCGGCCTGCTGTGGCTGTCCAGCGGCAAGTACTACCGCAAGAGCTACGACGTCTACCTGACGTACATGAGCGAGTCGGTGTCGGGCCTCAACGTCAACGCGCCGGTGCGCTACCGCGGCGTCGACGTCGGCCGCGTGCGCCGGATCGCGCTGGCGCCGGAGAACGTCGAACAGGTCGAAGTGACGCTCGACATCGAGCGCGGCACGCCGGTGAAGGTCGACACGGTGGCGCTGCTGCAGACGCAGGGCCTGACCGGCATCGCCTTCGTCGACCTGACGTCGGGCCACCGGGGCTCGCCGGCGCTGGAGGCGCGCCCCGGCGAGCCGTACCCGGTGATCGTCGCGGGGCCGTCGCTGATGGGCCGCCTCGAATCCTCGCTGCCCACGCTGCTCGCCGGCCTCACCCGCGTCAGCGACAACCTGAACGCCGTGATGGACGACGACAACCGGCGCGCGGTGAAAAAGACGCTGGCCGACCTCGAACTGCTGACGCGAACGCTCGCCGCGCGGTCGGCGGCGATCGACGCCGGCGTCGCCGACGCCGCGCGCGCGCTGCACAACACGGCGCGCTTCACCGACGGCCTGCCGCAGCTGGTGCAGCGCGTCGAGCGCAGTGCGGACGCC
>CAIWHR010000388.1 GCA_903912485.1 uncultured beta proteobacterium
CCGCGGCCTCGCCCGGCGACGGCTGCGCTAGGACGGGGGCGACCCGGGCGCCGGCGCCGGCCGCCCGCTGATCAGGTCGGCGGCTTTTTCCGCGACCATCATCACCGCCGCGCAGATGTTGGCCGACGGCATGAACGGCATCACCGACGCGTCGGCGACGCGCAGCGACTGCAGGCCGTGCACCCGCAGCTGGTCGTCGACGACCGCAGCGGCATCGCCCGCTGGACCCATCCGCGCCGTTCCCATCACGTGGTACGACGACACGCCGAAGCGGTGGGCGAAATCCATGATCTCGTCGTCGCTCTGCACCTCCGGTCCGGGCAGCGTCTCGCCGTCGAAATACGGCGCGAGCTCGGGCAGGCGCAGCAGCTGCCGCGCGATGCGCAGGCCGCCCAGCAGCACCTCCCGGTCGCGCGGATCGGCGAGGTAGTTCGGCTGGATGACGGGATCCTCGAACGGGTCGGCCGAGCGGGCGCGGACAAAGCCCACGCTCTCGGGCCGATGCTGCCAGACGCCGCAGGTCATTCCCGGGTAGCCGTCGAGCAGCCCGACGTAGCCTTCCCGGTAGCTTGCCGGCGTGAACACGCCCTGCAGGTCCGGAGCGTCCAGGCCCTCGCGCGAGCGCCAGAACCAGTGGACCAGCGAGGGGCTGACGGCGAGGATGCTCGGACGGCCCAGCAGCCAGCGCGCGATCTGTCCGCCGAGGCGCCAACCGGTGGCCAGTTCGTTGATGGTCACGCTGCCCTTGACGCGGGCGACCACGCGCACCGAGTAGTGGTCGCGCAGGTTCTCGCCGACGCCGGGCAGATCGTGGCGCAGGGGAATGCCGGCCGCCGCCAGCAGTCCGCCGGGGCCGACGCCGGAGAGCTGCAGCAGCTTGGGCGTGTTGATCGTGCCGCAGCAGAGGATCACCTCGCGCCGCGCGCCGATCTCGCGCGCGGTCGCAGGGTCGCGGCCGCGCAGGCAGCGGACGCCGACGGCGCGCGTGCCGTCGAACAGCACCGCGGTGGCCTGCGTGCCGGTGCGCACGGCGAGGTTGCGGCGCGACCTCGCCGGCTTCAGGAACGCGTCGGCGGTGCTGACGCGCCAGCCGCGACGGATGTTGCGCTGGAAGTAGCCGACGCCCGTCTGCGTGGCGCCGTTGTAGTCGGGATGGCGCGGCATGCCGAGCTTGCCGGCGCCATCGATGAACGCCTCGCAGATGGGGTGGAACCAGTCCATGTCGGTGTTGGCCATCTCGCCGCCGCGGCCGCGGTAGCGGTCGTCCCCCGGCCCGATCCGGCATTCGGAGCGCTTGAAGTACGGCAGCACCTCGTCATAGCTCCAGCCGCGGTTGCCGATCTCGGCCCAGCGGTCGAAGTCGGCGCGCTGTCCGCGGTTGTAGACCAGGCCGTTGACCGACGTCGATCCGCCCAGCGTCCGTCCCTGCGGAATCGGTATCCGCCGCCCGTGGGTGCTGGCGGTGGGCTCGGTCGAGAACGGCCACGTCAGCGCCGGGTTGAAAGCGACCTTGATGAAGCCGGCGGGCAGGTGGATGAACGGGCGCCAGTCGGAAGGACCCGCTTCGAGCAGGCACACCGTCGTCCGCCCGTCGGCGGAGAGGCGATGGGCCAGGATCGCCCCCGCGGCGCCCGCGCCGACGATGACGTAGTCGAAGGTTTCGGCGAATTCGCCGGTCGGCGCGCTGGTCATGGTCCGCGCTTCGCCGCGGTCAATGCTCGCCCAGGTAAGCGGCGCGCACCTTCGGGTCACGGCGCAGGTCGGCGCCGCGTCCCTGCAGCGTGATGCGCCCGGTCTCGATCACGTAGCCGCGCTCGGCGACCGCCAGCGCCTGGTTGGCCATCTGCTCGACCAGCAGGATGGTGACGCCGCGCGCCTTCAGGTCGCGGATGACGCCGAAGATCTTCCTGACCACCAGCGGCGCCAGGCCCAGCGAGGGCTCGTCGAGCAGCAGGAGCTTGGGCCGCGACATCAGCGCCCGCGCGATCGCCAGCATCTGCTGTTCGCCGCCCGAGATCGTGCCGGCCATCTGGCGCTGGCGCTCCTGCAGCCGGGGGAAGGTCTCGAACTGCAGCTTGAGGTCGGCCTCGAGCTCGGCCGCGCCGGCGTTGCGGTGGTAGGCGCCCAGCAGCAGGTTGTCGCGGATCGTCTGGTCGGGAAAGACCTGCCGCCCTTCCGGCGACTGCGCGATGCCCAGCGGCACGCGCAAGTGCCCCGGCAGCCGCGTGATGTCCCGGCCTTCGAACAGCACGCGGCCGGCGGCGGCGGGCTCGAGGCCGGAGATGGTCTTCATCAGCGTGCTCTTGCCCGCGCCGTTGCCGCCGATGATCGTCACCACCTCGCCCTGGCGGACCTCCAGCGAGACGCCCTTCAACGCCTCGATCGCGCCGTAGCGGACCTCGAGGCCCTCGACCTGCAGCAGCGGCGTCTCAGCCACGATGACCTCCCCCGGCATCGACCGCCGGCAGCGCGCCGCGGTCGGCATCGCCCCCGGCCTCGGCATCCTCGTCGTCTTCCTGGCCCAGGTAGGCCGCGATCACGCGCGGGTTGGTCTGCACGTTGGCCGGGCTGCCCTCGGCGATCTTCTCGCCGTAGTCGAGCACGATCACGTGGTCCGATATCGCCATCACCAGGTCCATGTGGTGCTCGATCAGCAGCACGGTGACGCCGAGGTCGCGGATCCGGGAAATCACTTCGATCAGGTCGCCGGTCTCGTGCGGGTTGAGACCCGCCGCCGGCTCGTCGAGCAGCAGGAGGCGCGGATGCGTGGCCAGCGCGCGCGCCAGTTCCAGCCGCCGCTGCAGGCCGTAGGGCAGGCTGTCGGCGCGCTCCAGGGCGTGCTCGGACAGGTCGAGGAACGCCAGGATCCGCAGCGCCTCATCGCCGGCCTTGCGCTCCTGCCGGGCCGATGCGGGCAGGCCCCACAGGCAGGTCCACAGTCCGGCGTCGATGCGCGTGTGCAGGCCGACCTTGACGTTGTCGAGCACCGACATGGCGTTGAACAGCTTCAGGTTCTGGAACGTGCGGCCGACGCCCAGCCGGCTGATCTCGTTGGGCGCCAGGCGGCCGATGTCCTTGCCGCCGAAGCGGATGCTGCCGCGGTCGGCGGGGACGATCCCCGACAGCATGTTCAGCAGCGTCGTCTTGCCCGCGCCGTTCGGCCCGATCAGCGAATGGATGTGCCCGGTCCTGATCTCGAGGTCGACCTTGTTGATCGGCACCACGCCGCCATAGGCCTTGTACAGGTCGCGCGCTTCGAGCAGCAGGCGCTCCGCCGGCGGCGCCTCGCCGGCGCTGCTCAACCGCCATTCCCCCGCCACCGCCGGCAGCGGCGGCAACCGGGTCAGCGACGGGAACAGCCTGCGCGCGGCGCTGCGGATCGCGCCGGACAGGCCCTCGGGCATCACGTAGAGCGCAAACAGCAGCAGCGCGCCGTAGGTGAAGTGCTGAATGTGCGGCCAGCGCGCCAGGAAGGCGTCCATCAGCGTCAGCACGATGGCGCCCAGCAGCGGGCCGTAGACCGAACTGCCGCCGAACAGCACGATCAGCAGGAAGAAGATCGACAGCCCGAAGGTGATGAATTCGGAGCTGATGTACTGGTTCTGCTGCGCGATCAGCGCGCCGGCCAGCCCGCAGGTCACCGCGCTGATGACGAACGCCAGCACCTTGAACCGGTAGACGCTGATGCCGACGCTTTCGGCCGCCACCTCGGCGGTGTTGACCGCCATGAACGCGCGGCCGTACTTGCCCTTCAGCAGCGCGCGGATCATCAGGTGCGCGGCGAGCGCCAGCGCGCCGGTGAACCACACCCACTCGCGCGGGCCGAAGCGCACTCCGCCGATCGCCAGCGGCACCACGCCGTAGATGCCCTGCTGGCCGGCGAAGACGTCCTGCCACTCGGAGACGATCTTCTCGACGACGATGCCGAAGCCGATGGTCACCATCGCCAGCGCCGGGCCCTTCACGCGCAGCGCCGGCAGCGCGATCAGCACGCCGAACGCCGCGGCCATCACGCCGGCGGCGACGAACGCGAGCCACGGGTTCCAGCCCGCCCGCGCGGTCAGCAGCGCCACCGTGTAGGCGCCGACGGCGAACAGCCCGGCGTGGCCGAGCGACTTCTGGCCCGTGTGCCCGACCAGCACGTTGAGGCCCGACGCCGCCAGGTAGTTGACTCCGATCAGGAACAGCACCTTCAGGTAGAACGCGTTCGACGTGACGAAGGGGACGAGCGCGATCGCCGCCGCGACCGCGATCACTCCGACGAGGTGCGCGCGCCCCTTCATCAGACCTTCTCCACCTGCCGCTGACCCAGCAGGCCCTCGGGCTTCAACGCCAGCACCAGGATGATCAGCATGAAGATGCTGATTTCGCGAAGCTCCGCATGCCACAGCCCGACCAGCGCCTCGAGCAGGCCGAGGAGGAAGCCGCCGAGCATGCAGCCGCGCGGATTGTTGAGGCCGCCGACGATCGCCGCCGAGAACGCCTTCAGCGCCAGCGTCAGTCCCATGTACACCGACGCCGTCGTGATCGGCGCGATCAGCAGGCCGGCGAGGCCGGCGAGGCTCGAACTGACGACGAAGGCGAGCACGACGATGGCCGACACGTTGATGCCCATCAGCGTCGCCGCGTCCATGCTCTGCGCGACGGCGCGGACGGCCTTGCCGATCTTGGTCTTGCGCATCACCACGTCGATGCACAGCATCACCGCGATGCTCGCGACCAGCACCATGATCTCCTGCGGCAGGATGCCGGCGCCGAACACGCGGATCACGTCGTTGCCCAGCGGCGACGGCATGACCACCGCCGACGGGCCCCAGACGGCCAGCGCGACGTTCTGGATGATGATGCCGAAGCCGATGGTGCTCATCACCCAGGCGAGCCCCGCCTGGCCGACGAAAGGCCGCACCGCGGTGTAATAGAGCAGCACGCCGAGGAGCCCCAGCACGACCATGCTGATCACCATGCTGCCGGCGTAGCGCAGCAGCGTGACGTCGTCGGGATTGAGCGGATCGGTGATGCCCTTGCCGGCCAGCAGCAGCAGGCCCGACACCGCCACGAACGCGCCGGCGACCAGGAACTCTCCCTGCCCGAAGTTGAACGTCTTGGTGGTGCTGTGCGTGATGTTGAAGCCGAGCGCGACCAGCGCGTAGACGCCGCCGAGCGCCAGCCCGCTCAATACCGCCTGCAGAATCGCGACCATTGCCGTCCTTCGTGATTGCGGGATGAACAGCGGCGCCGCGAGGCAAATCGCGGCGCCGCTGTCCGGCCTGCGGACGCTGCCGGACTACTTCTTGAAATCGGCCGGCGTGAACGCCTTGGTGACTGCGTCCTGGAAGCGGACGACGTTCGGACCCTGCCAGCGCGCCAGGTAGAAGTCGGACACGCTGAGGCCTTCGTGATCGGTCTTGGAGAAGGGCTTGTCGTAGGTCTTGATGATGCCCTGCACGCCCTTGACCTGCTCCAGCGCCGCGGCGACCTTCTCGCCGTCGGTGGTGCCGGCCAGCTTGATCGCGGCGGCCAGCAGCATCACCGAGTCGTACGACTGCGCCGCGCAGGCGAAGGTCGTCATCGTCGGGTAGTTCTTGCGCACGCGCTCGCCCAGCGACTTGGCGCGGGGGTTGCTGTCTTCGGTCGTCGACGCGGCGAGGATCAGGTGATCCGCCAGCTTGTTGCCGGCGATGCGCGGCAGCACCGAGCTGAGGTTGCCCCAGGTGCCCAGCGCGATCGGCATGTAGTCGATCTTCTCCATGCTGCGCAGCGTGTGCGCGGCGCCGTCGGCGATCGCGTAGATGATCACGACGTCGGCGCCGGCGGCCTTGATCTTGGTCAGCTGCGACGTCATGTCGGTGTCCTTGGGCCCGAACTTCTCGACCGCGACCGGCTTGACGCCGTGCAGCGCGAGGATGTCGGTGGCGTCCTTGATCCCGCCCTGGCCGTAGCCCGTCGTGTCGGCCATGATCGCGATCTTGCCGGTCTTCGACGCCTTGACGGCGTACGCGCCCAGCAGCGCGACCTGCTCGCGGTCGACCATCGAGACGCGGAACAGGTAGTTCTGCGGCTCCTTGGCGTAGCGCAGCGTGATCTCGGTCGCGGTCCCGATCGGAACGATGACCGGAATCTTCTGCTGCTGCGGAATGTGCAGCCACGCCAGCGCGTTGCCCGAATTGGCCGGTCCGATGACCGCGATCACCTTTTCGTTGTCGATCAGCTCGGTCATGTTCTGGATCGACTTCGGCGGCGAGCCGAGATCGTCGCGGATCACGCCGACGAGCTTGCGGCCGAGCAGGCCGCCCGACTTGTTGATGTCCTCGACGGCGGCCTCGAAACCCCAGCGGCCGGCCATGCCGAGGTCGGCGACGGCGGTCGCCGACTGGTCGGCGTTGTAGCCGATCTTGATGTCCTGCGCGCAGACCGACGCCGCCGCGATGGCGGCCCCGGCGACCAACGCCTGCGCGATTCGACTGGTGAATTTCATTGCTTCCTCCTGGGTGATTGGCTTGCGGCCGACCTTCGGATCCGGGTCGCCGCGGCAGTTTGAAATCGTCCTCGCCGCCGGCCTGCGTCGACGCTTTGCGGCCGGCGTGCAGTCAGCAGTTTACTCCGGGCTTTTCCGGCGGCGGCGGCTTCCTGCCCAGAATCATGTCGGCCGCCTTTTCCGCGACCATCATCGTCGGCGCGCCGGTGTTGCCGGACGTGCTCACCGGCATGATCGACGCGTCGACCACGCGCAGGCCTTCGAGGCCGATGACGCGCAACTGCGGATCGACGACCGAGCCGCGCTCGCCCTCCGGCCCCATGCGGCAGGTGCCGACGAAATGCCACGCCGTGCCGCCGCGCTGGCGCGCGCATTCGAGCAGTTCGGCGTCGCCCGTCGCCGACGCCGGCGGGAAATCGTCGCGCAGGACGAACGGCTGCAGCGGCGCCGTGTGGAGCAGGCGCCGCGCCAGCCGCAGGCCGTCGACGACGGTGCGGCGATCGCCCTCGTCGGCCATGTAGTTCGGCTGGATCAGCGGCGACTCGAAGGGGTCGGTCGAGCGCGCCCGGACGAACCCGCTGCTCTGCGGGCGCAGCTGGTAGAAGCCCAGCGTCATCCCGGGGAAGTCGTCGAGCTTGCCGGTGAGGCCGAAGGCGAAGCTGCCGGGCGAGAAATGGAACTGCAGGTCGGTGGCGGCGACGTCCTCGCGCGACCGGGCGAAGGCAAACGCCACCGACGGGCTGACCGCCAGCAGGCTGGGCCGGCCCGCCAGCCACTTGGCGATCTCGCCCAGGAGCGGGAGGCCGCGCGCGGTGCTGTTGATCGTCGTCGCGTTCTGCACGCGCACGACCGAACGGATCATGTAGTGGTCGCGCAGGTTTTCGCCGACGCCGGGCAGCTCGTGCACGACCGGCACGCCGAGCGAAGCGAGCAGCGGCGCCGGGCCGACGCCCGACAGCTGCAGCAGCTTGGGGCTGTTCGCGGCGCCGGCGCAGAGGATCACCTCCCGCCGCGCGAACACGTCGCGCGCCGGCGCTCCCGGCCCCGCCACGAAGCGGACGCCGGTGGCGCGGCGGCCCTCGAACAGCACGCGGGTGGCGTGCGCGTTGGTGCGCAGGTCGAGGTTGGGGCGCGCCATCGCGGGACGCAGGAACGCCGTCGCCGCGCTGACGCGGCGCCCGCGGTGAATCCAGCGCTGATAGTAGCCGGCCCCCTCCTGGCTCGCGGCGTTGTAATCGACGCCCAGCGGAAAGCCCAGCGTGCCGGCGCCTTCGATGAATGCGTCGCACAGCGGGTGGCGCCAATCGCAGTCGGTGATCGGCAGCAGGCCGTCGGCGCCGCGGTAGGCGGGATCGAAGACGCCGATGCGCCGCTCGGTGCGCTTGAAGTACGGCAGAGTTTCCGCGTACGACCAGCCGTCGTTGCCCATCTTTGCCCAGCCGTCGAAGTCGAGCGGAAGGCCGCGCGTGTAATTGAAGCCGTTGATCGAGCTCGACCCCCCCAGCGCCCGGCCCATCATCGTCGTCACGCTGCGGCCGTCGGTCCACTCGGTGGGCTCGGTCTGGAAAGGCCACGTGTAGCGCGGGTTGTAGGCGACCTTGATGAAGCCGGCGGGGACCCGGAAGAAGGGGTTGCGGTCGACGGGGCCGGCTTCGAGCAGGCAGACGGTGGTCCGGCCGTCCGCGGTGAGGCGGTGCGCAAGCAGGCAGCCGGCGGCGCCCGCGCCGACGATGACGTAGTCGAACGAGCCGTCGACTGGGTTGGAAGTCGGCATGGCATTCCTCGCGCCGGCCTGGCGGTCGCCGGGCCGGAGGCAGTGTCGGCCGCGACCGCGGTCAGGCGCCAGTGTACTGCCGTTGGGTTAGCCGATGCAGCGAAGACGCCCGACGAAGACGCCCGGCGCGCCCGCGCGTCCCGGCCGTCGGCGAACAGCAAAGATCCGCACCACGCGAAGCGATCGCTTAACGCGACCGCGCGCAAGGCCTAGAATTCCGGCTAGCCGCCATCCGCCGCAGCCGCGCGACGCATCGTCGCACCACCAGGAGACACCGCCATGACCAAGGATTCACGACTCCCGAACTTCCGTGCGCTGACGCCGGCGCAGCGTCTCGCGCACATCGCCGATGCGGCCGGGCTCAGCGCCGAAGAGGCCGCGCTGATCGGCGCGCCCGGCGCGCTGCCGCTGGAAACGGCCGACGGCATGATCGAGAACGTCATCGGCAGGTTCGAGATCCCTTTCGGCATCGCCGGCAACTTCAGGATCAACGGCCGCGACGTGCTGGTGCCGATGGTGGTCGAGGAACCCTCGGTCGTCGCGGCGGCGTCGTTCATGGCCAAGCTGGTCCGCGACTGCGGCGGCTTCGAGGCGTCGAGCACCGGCCCGATCATGCGCGCGCAGGTGCAGGTCATCGGCATGACCGACCCGGTCGGCGCGCGCCACGCCGTGCTGATGCACCGCCAGGAAATCATCGACATCGCCAACAGCCGCGATCGCGTGCTGCAGGACCTGGGCGGCGGCTGCCGCGACATCGAGGTGCACGTGTTCGAGGACACGCCGCGCGGCCCGATGGTGGTCGTCCACCTGATCGTCGACGTCCGCGACGCGATGGGCGCCAACACCGTCAACACCATGGCCGAGGCGGTCGCCGGCCGCATCGAGCAGGTCACCGGCGGCACCGTCCGCCTGCGCATCCTGTCGAACCTGTCCGACCTGCGCCTCGCGCGCGCCCGCGTCCGCGTTCCCGCGTCGGTGCTCTCGACCAAGGACTACGACGGCGCCGCCGTGATCGAAGGCATCATCGACGCCTACACGTTCGCGGCCGTCGATCCCTACCGCGCCGCGACGCACAACAAGGGCATCATGAACGGGATCGATCCGGTCGTCGTCGCCACCGGCAACGACTGGCGCGCGATCGAGGCCGGCGCGCACGCGTACGCCTGCCGCAGCGGCCGCTATTCGCCGCTCACCTGCTGGGAGAAGGCGCGCGACGGCAGCCTCGTCGGCAGCATCGAAATGCCGATGGCGGTCGGACTGGTGGGCGGCGCGACCAAGACGCACCCGCTGGCCCGCATCGCGCTGAAGATCCTCGGCGTGAAGAGCGCGCAGGAACTGGGCGAGATCGCGGTCGTCGTCGGCCTGGCGCAGAACATGGCGGCGCTGCGCGTGCTCGCGACCGAGGGCGTTCAGCGCGGGCACATGGCGCTGCACGCGCGCAACATCGCGCTGGCGGCCGGCGCCGCCGGCGCCGACATCGACTGGGTCGTCAAGCGCATGGTCGCCGCCAGGGACGTGCGCGTCGACTACGCGGTCGCGCTGCTGCGCGAGAAGGCCAACCCGTCCTGACCGCGCGCTGCCGGCGGCGCGCGTCGTCCGCGCGGCCGGATCCCCGCCTCAACAGGCGCAACTGCAAGACAAGGGAGCAGAACATGACAGACCGGAACCGCGTCCTGCCGCAGGCCGTCAGGATCGTCGAAGTGGGCCCGCGCGACGGGCTGCAGAACGAGAAGGTGCACGTGCCGACCGACGTCAAGGTCGAGCTGATCGCGCGGCTGGTCGCCGCGGGCGTGCGCGTGATCGAGGCGGGATCGTTCGTGTCGCCGAAGTGGGTGCCGCAGATGGCCGACAGCGGCGAGGTGCTCTCCCGTTTGCCGCGGCACGAGGGCGTCGCCTACACGGCGCTGGTGCCGAACCTCAAGGGCTTCGAGTCGGCGGTCGAGGCGGGCTGCGAGGAGATCGCCATCTTCGGCGCGGCGTCGGAGACGTTCTCGCGCAAGAACATCAACTGCAGCATCCAGGAGAGCCTCGACCGCTTCCGTCCGGTCATCGACGCGGCGGCGCAGCGCGGCATCCGCGTGCGCGGCTACGTCTCGTGCGTCGTCGGCTGCCCCTACGAGGGTCCCGTCCCCCCGCAGAAAGTGGCCGAGGTCGCCCGCTGGCTGCACGACAACGGCTGCTACGAGGTGTCGCTCGGCGACACCATCGGCAGCGGCACGCCGCGCAGCGTGCAGGCGATGATCGAGGCCTGCGCCCGCGCGGTGCCGCTCGCGCAGCTCGCGGGCCACTACCACGACACCTACGGCATGGCGGCGGCGAACGTCTACGCGTCGCTGGAAATGGGCATGGCGACGTTCGACGCCTCGGTCGCCGGGCTGGGCGGGTGCCCCTATTCCCCGGGCGCCTCGGGCAACGTGGCGACCGAGGACGTGATCCACCTGCTGAACGGCCTCGGCATCGAAACCGGCATCGATCTCGAAGCGCTGGTCGCAGCGTCGGCGTGGATCAGCGCCAGCCTCGGCCGCCCCCCGGCGTCCAAGGTGACGCAGGCCACGCTGGCGAAGGCGTCGCGCGCCGCGCCGCCGGGCGCCGACTGAACGCGCGCGACGCGGCGGCGGGCGGCGTATCGTGCCGACCGCCTGCCGTGCCCGCGGACGCGCTCAGACGGCGCCGCGCTTCTTGAACGGCCGCAGGTCGATCATGCCGTCGAGCCGGCGCGGGTCGTTGCCGGCCGG
>CAIWHR010000389.1 GCA_903912485.1 uncultured beta proteobacterium
GCGCCGCGGGTCGCGGCGGCGTAGCCCGGGCTACAACGGTGTCGCGCGGTGCCGCCCGCGTTGCAGCGTCCGCAGCAGCAGGCGCGCAATGCCGGCGTCGAATTCCGGGCGCGGCGGCGCGTCGAGCAGCTGCCCGAGCTCGCCTTCGTCGCGCGCCGTTCCGAGCCAGCACCAGTCGGCGACGACGTGGACGTCCACCCGCTCCCCGAGCAGCGCCGGTTCGCGGATCGCGGCGATGCCGGCGAAGGGCCAGCGCGGCAGGTCGAGCGTTGCCTGCCGCCGGGCGCGGTTGTGCGCGGGTGCCAATGCCTTCACCAGCGCCGCGGCGCGCAGCAAGGCGCCGATCTCGCCCGCCGTCTGCTCGAATTCGATGCGGCGGACGGCGCCCGCCAGCCGCAGATCCCTCGCCGCGCGGCGATCGGGCGAGAAGTGCGCGCCGACGCGCTGGCGCAGGTTCCTGCTGCTGCCGACGTAGAGCGGCGGCGGGCCGGCGCCGTGGAACAGGTAGACGCCGGGTGCCTCGGGCACCGCGTCGAGCGCGTCGGGACCCAGCTGCGGCGGCAGGATGGGTGCGTTGAGCACCCGTGCCGCCGCTTCCTCGATCGCCGCCGCCGGCAGGTCGCGATAGAGCGCCTGGACGAACGCCCACAGCACGCGCGCGTCGCCCAGCGCGCGGTGACGCCCGGTGACCGGCAGCGCGTGGCGCGCGATCACACTGTCGAGATTGTGCCGCGCGGCGCCGGGAAACAGCCGCCGCGACAGGCGCACCGTGCACAGCACCCGGGCGCTGAACGCGCGGTCGAGCCGGGCGAAAGCCTGCCTGAGGAAGCCGTAGTCGAAGGCTGCGTTGTGCGCGACGAAGACGGCGTCGGCGGTGCGCGCGGCAACCTCGTCGGCGATCGCGTCGAAGCGGGGTGCGCCGCGGACCATCGCGTCGGTGATGCCGGTCAGGCGCTGGATCTCGGGAGAGATCGGGACGCCCGGGTTCACCAGCGTGCTCCAGGCTTCGACGCGCGGCGGAGCGCGGCCCCGCGGATCGGCGTCGACGCGGACCACGGCGACCTCGGTGATCCGGCTGCCGGCGGCACTCGTCCCGGTGGTCTCGAGATCGACGAACGCGAGCGACGGTGCAAAGAGCTTCATCGGCGAGCGGGCGGTGAGGTTGGCGGGCGACGCGCTCGCGAAGCGCCTGCGCGCGGTCCGCGATCGTCGTGCGGCGCAGGACGGGCGCGATCCGGCGCCGGTGCTTGACTGACGAACGTTCGTTCGCTATTGTACGCGCATGTCGAACGATCGTTCCTACCTCGCATCGCTCCAGGACTACTACTCGCAGCATCGCGCGCTGCCGTCCTACGCGTCGATCGGCGAGCTGCTCGGGCTGCGCTCCAAGTCGTCGGTCGCCGCGCTGGTCGCGCGTCTGAAGCTCGCCGGCTTCATCGATTCGACGCCGGACAAGCGGCTGGCGCCGACCAAGCGCTTCTTCGAGCGCCCGCTGGCCGCGGAGCCGGTGCAGGCCGGGATGCCCAACCCGATCGACGATTCCCCCGCCGACGCGCTGACCATCGACGACTACCTGATCGAGCGGCCTTCGCAGACGGTGCTGATCCGCGTGAAGGGTGATTCGATGATCGACGCCGGCATCCTCGAAGGCGATCTGGTCGTCGTGGAAAAATCCGCCTCCGCCAAGCGCGGCGACGTCGTGATCGCCATCGTCGACAACCAGTTCACGCTGAAGCGGCTCGACCTCGATCGCGGACAGTTCGTGCTCAAGCCCGAGAACAAGGCCTACCCGGTGATCCGCCCCGAGGGCGCGCTGGAGATCTTCGGCGTGATGGTCGGGCTGGTGCGCAAGCTCTAGCCGGGATCCGCCGGCGCCAGCGCGGCGACTTCGACCAGGCAATCGTAGAACGTCGCCGCGCGGCCGAAGTCGGTCAGCGCCTGGCTGGTCACCGCGTTGGCGTTGCTGCCGTCGCCCGAAAGCTTCTTCCACCAGATCGACGCCGCGACGACGACGCCCGGACGCGCGCGGTCGGTGACGCGGGCGGTGGCGGTGAAGCTGCCGCGGTCGTTGGCGATCCGCACGCGATCGCCGCTGCCGATCCCGCGCGCAGCGGCGTCCTGCGGATGGATGTCCAGCGCGGGCGCCTTCTCCTCGGCGACGAACCGCGGCAGGTTGGCGAACGATGAATTGAGGAAATTGCGCGCGGGCGGCGAGATGAAAGCCAGCGGGAAGCGCCGCGCGAGGTCGGGGGCGCTGGCGACCGACTCGCGCGGCGGCACGAACGACGGCAGCGGGTCGTGCCCCTGCGCCGCCAGCGACGGACTGTGAAATTCGCACTTGCCCGAGGGCGTGGCAAAGTTGCCCTGCGCGAACGGCGCATGCGGCTGCGCCAGCGCCAGCCGCTGCCAGCCGCGGGCCTTCAGCGTGTCCCAGTCGAGGCCGGCCGCGCGCGGGTGGCTCCAGTCGAAAGCCTGCCGCGCCAGGTCGTCGTCGCTGTCGCCGAAACAGGCGTCGGCGAAGCCCATCCGCGCCGCCAGCAGGCGGAACACGTCGGTGTTGCACTTCGCCTCGCCGAGCGGCGCGATCGCCGGGTTGTTCGCGACCGCGTACAGGTGGCCGTAGGAGCTGTGGACGTCGGTCTGTTCCAGCTGCGTCGTCGCCGGCAGCAGGATGTCGGCGTAATCGGCGGTGTCGGTGCGGAAGATCTCGTGCACGACGCAGAACAGGTCCTCGCGCGCAAAGCCCGCCGCGACGCGCGCGGAGTCGGGCGCGACGGCGACGGGGTTCGAGTTGTAGACGTAGAGCGCGGCGATCGGCGGGTCGCTCGCGAGCAGCGCGTCGCCGATCGCGCTCATGTTGATCGTCCTCGGCGCGCCGGCGATGAGGTCGGGGCGCTCCAGCGCCGCGGTGGCGACGGGGAACGTGCCCGACGACGACAGCAGCGCACCGCCGGCGGGGTCGCGCCACGCGCCGGTGAGCGCCGGCAGGCAGGCGACCGCGCGGATGGCATTGCCGCCGCCGGCGTGGCGCTGCATCCCGTAGTTCAAGCGTATCGCCGCCGGGCGCGTGGAGCCGTAGTCGCGGGCGAGCCCGATCACCTGTTCGGGCTCGATGCCGCAGATCGCCGCCACGCGCTTCGGGGTGAAATCCGCCGCCCGTGCCGCCAGCGCGTCGAAGCCCTGCGTGTACGCGGCGATGTACGCGCGGTCGAACAATCCTTCGTCGATCAGCACGTGCATCATCCCCAGCGCCAGTGCGGCGTCGGTGCCGGGCAGCAGCGCGACGTGCTGGTGGCACTTCTCGGCCGTCGCGCTGCGATACGGGTCGATCGCGATCAGCTTGGCGCCGCGCCGCTTGGCTTCCTGCGCACGGGTCCAGAAATGCAGGTTGGAGACGACCGGATTGCTGCCCCAGATCAGGATCAGCCTGCTGTCGGCGAAGCGCTCGACGTCGGTACCCATCGCCGTGCCGACGGTCGCGACCCAGCCGGCCTTGCCCGCCGACGCGCAGATCGTGCGGTCGAGCAGCGACGCGCCAAGGCGGTGGAAGAAGCGCCGATCCATCGATCCCGACTGCAGCAGGCCCATGGTCCCGGCGTAGCTGTACGGCAGAATCGCCTGCGCTCCGGCGGGAGAGCCGGCGATCGCGCGGAACTTGGCCGCAATCGTGTCGAGCGCCTCGTCCCAGGAAATGCGCTCGAAGCGGCCCTCGCCCTTGCGCCCGACCCGCTTCAAGGGGTGCAGGATGCGCTGGTCGGAGTAGGTGCGCTCGAGGTAGCGCGCGACCTTGGTGCACAGCGTGCCGGCCGTCGCCGGGTGATCGGCGGCGCCGCGAACCTCCACGGCGCGGCCGTCCTCGACCGTCACCAGCAGCGCGCAGGTGTCGGGGCAGTCGTGCGGGCAGGCAGCGCGCACGACGCTGCTGCGGGGCGGTGGAGCCATGCAAGCCTCGGGCGAAAGGGGTTGGGCCGGGAACGCCGGAGCGCCAAGTCTAGCGCCAATGCGCGGCGGTTGCGCGCGCGGCGCCGGCAGCCGGGCCGCGCCGCGCTCGATCGCCGTTTGCCCCCTGCGCCGCTCGCGCACCGCGGCCAGCCGGAAAATCCGATAAAATGGTCGGTTTCCTCGATTCGGGACACCTGGTGCGGGTTTTTCGCGGCTTGCCCCCTTGCGCCGGCGCGCCTGTCGCGCTGACGATCGGCACTTTCGACGGCATCCATCGCGGTCATCAGGCGATGCTCTCCCGGCTGGCCGAAGCCGCGGACGATCTCGCGCTGTCGCCGGCGGTGCTGACCTTCGATCCCTACCCGCGCGAGTTCTTCGCCGGCGACTCGGCGCCGCCGCGGCTGTCGTCGCTGCGCACCCGGCTCGAGCGCTTTGCCGCGCATGGCGTCGGGCAGGTCTTCATCGCGCGCTTCAACGCCGCGCTCGCCGCCATGGACCCCGACGAATTCGTCGACCGGGTGCTGGTGCAGCGGCTCGGTGCGCGCTGGGTGCTGGTCGGCGAGGATTTTCGCTACGGCAAGGCGCGCGCCGGCGACCTCTCGGCGCTGCGCGCGGCGGCGCGCTCGTTCAGCGTCGAGACGATGCGCACGGTGGCCGTCGCCGGCGAGCGGGCGTCGTCGACGGCGGTGCGGGCGGCACTGGCGGCCGGCGACATCGAAGCCGCGACGGCGCTGCTCGGCCACCCGTTCGCGATCGGCGGCCGCGTGGCCCACGGCCGCAAGCTCGGACGCAGCCTGGGTTTTCCGACGGCCAACATCCCGCTGCGCCACAAGCCGCCGTTCACCGGCATCTTCGCCGTCCGCATCCACGGCCTCGGCGCGGGGGCGCGCACCGGCGTCGCGAGCCTGGGCATCCGGCCGACGGTGCAGACCGGCGCGCGGCCGCTGCTCGAGGTGTTCGTGTTCGACTTCGACCAGGACGTCTACGGCCGCCGCATCGTCGTGGAATTCATGCACAAGCTGCGCGACGAGGAACGCTATCCCGACCTCGATGCGCTGACCCGCCAGATCCGCGCCGACGCGGCGCAGGCGCGCGAGTATTTCGACGCGGCGCGCGCGTAGCGCTGCCGCCCCGTCTGTCCACGAAGCACCTCTCAACTCACCGGCTGCCGCATGCCCGACGCTCCGAAGCAAGACTACAAGACGACGCTCAATCTGCCCGACACGCCGTTCCCGATGCGCGGCGACCTTGCCAAGCGCGAGCCGGTCTGGGTCAAGCGATGGCAGGAGAACAAGGTGTACGAGGCCGTTCGCGCCGCCGCCAGGGGCCGCCCGCGCTTCGTGCTGCACGACGGCCCGCC